>CAXMRN010000001.1:0-5334 GCA_964195565.1 uncultured Polyangiaceae bacterium
ATCAGCCACGACGCCGACCTCGCGCTGGTCGAGGTCGAAGACGACCGCTTCTTCGACGGAACGCGACCAATCCCCCTCGGTCAGATGCCCAAGCTCCAACAAGCGGTGCAGGTGTGGGGCTTTCCTGAAGGCGGAAGGACACTGTCGATCACCTCGGGTATCGTTTCACGCATCGAAGTCGACTCCTACACGCAGTCGGGCCGGCGCATGCTGTCGACGCAGATCGACGCGGCGATCAATCCAGGCAACAGCGGCGGCCCCGTCATTGGTGACGGCGACGTCGTTGGGATCGCGATGCAGACCCTCGAGGAGGCCGAGAATGTCGGCTACATGGTCCCGGCCCCCGTCGTTCGCCACTTCCTCGAAGATGTGAAGGACGGCCGGTACGACGGCTTTCCGCGCCTTGGGATCCGAGTACAGGACATGGAAAGTCAGGCGCAGCGCATGGCCGCGGGGATGCGTCCGGGCCAAACTGGCGGGCTTGTCATGCGCGTCGACTACGGCGGCCCCGCGTACGGTGTGCTGAAGCCCCACGATGTGCTGCTCGCCATCGAAGGCCACCCAATTGCCAATGACCTCACCGTCGCGTCCGAAGCGATTGGACGCGTCCACTATTCGATGATCTACCAGAGTCACCAGATCGGGGAGCGCGTGACCGTCTCCATCTTGCGCAAGGGTCAACGGCTCACCAAAACGATTCAGCTCCGTGCGCACGCGCCTCTGGTTCCGGGGCGGCGAACCACCGAGCTCCCACGCTACCTGGTGTTTGCCGGGCTGGTGTTCCAGCCGCTCACCGCGGAGTACTTCGACTACTTTCGCGAGCCACCAGCGAACCTCGTTAGCGTGCCGTGGAACCACGGCGTCACCCGGGAGCGCCGAGAGGTGATCTTGATGCAACGCGTCCTCCCTGATCCCGTCAACCGTGGATATCAGAGCTGGGAAGACGAGGTCGTTCGTCTCGTTAATGGGGTCCCGCCACGCGACATGACCCATTTGGCGGAAATCATCGACCAGGCCGAAGGACGCTGGCTTCGGGTCCTCATGGAGGATGGTCACCTCATCACGATCGAGCGAGCCGCAGCGCACGCGGCCACTGAACGGATCCTCCAAAGCTATGGAATCGCTGAGGATCGCTATCTTGGCTCCGACTCCTCGAGGCCGAGGCAGCGTCGCAGGCGGCGGCGATAGAAGCGACTTGCGCCCCCTCTGGACAACCTGTGGGCAACTGCTACCTTGCCGAAATCGCCCATCAAGGGCGCGGTGGCTCACCGTGGGCTGCCAGCACGCTGCCGCCTGTTCCTATCAGACCCGCACCGTGAAACGAAACAACGGTGCGCAAGGTTCGTAGAAGACATCGGCAACAAAGAAGACGCGAGGCAGGCGTACGGGGATCGTTCCCAACGTGATGCTTCGTAGATAGATGAGAGAGAGACACAATGAGCAAGAAACTATTCGTAGGTGGCCTGAGCTGGAACACGACCGACAGCGAGCTTCAGCAGGCTTTCGAGGCTTGCGGCAATGTCGCCGAGGCCAAGGTAATCACCGATCGGGAAACCGGTCGTTCACGGGGCTTCGGCTTCGTGACGTATGATGACGAAGCAAGCGCAGGCCGTGCAGTCGAGGAGCTCAACGGCTCCACGTTGGACGGTCGCACGATCCGAGTTGACGCAGCCAACGATCGCCCCCGCAACGACCGCGGTGGCTCGGGTGGTGGCGGCGGCCGCTGGTAAGTCACGCGTGAACAACGACTTTGAATCCCTCGGGGTCGGCGGAGTATTCCGCCGTGCCCTGGGGGACAAGGGCTACACACAGCCCACGCCCATCCAGACTCAGGCCATACCCCACCTCTTAGAGGGGAAGGACCTGCTGGGCATTGCCCAGACCGGTACCGGCAAGACCGCCGCGTTCGCGTTGCCTTTGCTGCAGCGCTTGGACGACGAAAACTGCCGACCCAAACCCCGCCGACCGCGGGCACTGATCCTCGCGCCGACGCGTGAGCTCGCGCTCCAAATTCACGAAGAGCTGACGAGCATTGGACGACACACCAAGCTCCGTCACGCGTTCATCATCGGTGGCGTTGGTCAGAATCCTCAGATCAAGAGCCTCGCCCAGGGTCTCGACGTCCTCGTCGCAACGCCGGGCCGGCTCCTCGACCTAGCGGGCCGACGGCACGTCGACCTGTCCGAAGTTTCGGTCCTCGTCCTCGACGAGGCCGATCGGCTTCTCGACATGGGATTCGTCCGCGACGTGAAGCGCATCATTGCGCTGACACCGAAGAGCCGACAGTCACTCTTGTTCTCGGCCACCATGCCGAAGGAAGTCGCAGCACTTGCGCGGGAGCTCCTCAAAGATCCGATTCGGGTCGACGTGTCACCCAAGCAAATGACCGTGACACAGGTCGACCAGCGGGTCGTCATGGTCGACAACGGCGACAAGCAGCGCATGCTCGAGCACCTGTTGCGTCAGGACGAAGTCTCGAGGGCTATCGTCTTCACACGCACGAAGCACGGCGCCAACAAGGTCGCCCGCAAGCTCGAGAACGCTGGCATCGTCGCCGAGGCGATCCACGGCAACAAGTCACAGAATGCTCGGCAGCGGGCCCTGAAGAACTTCAAGGACGGTGACGCCTGGGTTCTGGTCGCGACCGATATTGCCGCCCGAGGCATCGACATCGACGCCGTCTCCCACGTGTTCAACTACGAACTCCCCCATGAACCGGAAAGCTATGTGCACCGCATCGGCCGAACGGCCCGCGCGGGCGCCACTGGAGCTGCCTGGTCGCTGGTGGATCCTTCCGAGCGCAATCGGCTGCGCGCAGTGGAGAGGCTGATCAAGTTCTCACCGGACCAGGTGCCGATCGACCTTCCTCCGCGCGATCCTGCCGACGTGAGCCAAGATCGACCGCAACAACCTCGCAACTCTGCGAGACCATCGGGTTCACAACGGCCCGGTGCGAGCCGCGGTCGTCGTCGCCGACGCCAGCCGGCCGCCTAAACGAAGCTAGACCAAACGGGAAGCAGCTAGACGAAATCGTCGACGCGCTTCCACCAATCGAACAACCAACGCCGCCGTGCTTCCCCTGTGGGGATGTCGGCGGCGTTGATGCGCCAGATACGAACTTGGACCTCCTGGCCGACCACCGAGCCACTGAGTAGGTCCGCGACCTCGGCAAGCCCCTCGAGCCCGCGATGCGCAATGATCAGCACGTCGGCCTGCGGCGCGGCGTCGAGGAGACCGAGCGCGCCGCCTGCCTTGGGCGGAAGGCTGTGTTTGAACGATTCGGCCAAGGGCACGAGGTCTGGGTGGGTCTTTGCGAGCAGCTTGATTGCGATTCGCTTCTTGCGTTCGGTGAACCTGGTGCCTTCGGGGTAGAGGAGCACGCCTTCATCGCCGAGGTTCTCGGCCAGTTTCCGAACGCCCGCGAGCCCCTCGTGCGCGCTGCCGCCGCGATCGATGAAATAGTTGGGCGATGCGTGGCCCGCGACGTCGATGCACGGGTCGACCAGAAGCTCCCGCTTGAAGACGTATCGGAGCCGCAAGCCTTTCGTGTTCGAGAGAAAGGCGACGGGCAACGCGGTGTCGATGATGCTCGCGTGGCGGATGAACACCAAGACGGGACCCGGAAGGATCTGCTCCTCGCCTTCGACGACTGTCGAGAGGGAAAGAAACCGGCTGAGCCACGCGAACAGGGAGCTGCCCCACCAGCACTCGAGTCGGAAGAAAAGATCGTGCCGCCGGGCGATGTTGCGCCCTGCGACCAAGTAGATCCCTGCCGCGCAGGTGAGGCCGATGAGTTCGATCGCCAGGTAGGTCCACAAGAACATCAAGAGGCGCAGGAACACGAACGAGCAGCGACGCACCAACCCAACGACGAAGGCCGCCGGGATCCACACCGGTGCAAGCGTCGTCAGTAGCACCCACAGCAGCAAACAGGCCGACACCGTCATGAGGCGTCTCCGCGTGGGAGAGACCGAGGCCGAATGTGAGAAGGCGAGTGCCTGCACGAATCGCGAGCGTCGTCGCCCATCCGTCGGCCGTATTGCGCTCCCCTCTCGCTGGGCTCCGATCATGCCCCAAGCATGAAGTCATCCAAGTGGATTGGCGAGTCTGCGCTGAGGGGACCTAGCGCTTATGGCGAAGAGATGACGGACGCGATGAGGTCGTCGAATGCTGCGCGGTTCGCTGCTACAGTCGCGTCCGGTCCGAGGAATTTGAAGTAGTAGGGGCCACCGTCGGTGGTGACGATGGCGGCGAGCAAACGTTGATCGGCTTTCGGTTTCACAGATGCGCCCATCCCGCTGACGTAGTGTCCGACGACATCGACCTTGGTCACGTCGAACGTCGAGGCCTTGCCCTCCGACTGCTTTGCGCCCGAGACTGGTGAACCGTCGGCGTTGGTGAACTGCCCGATCCATCGCTCGACGTTCGCCGCTGCTGAGCCCGCCCCCTGCGGGCCGAAAAAGTAAACGATGAGCTCAGCCGGCCCTGCCGCCCCCGGCGCGTTCACCTGCGCGCGGCGCATCGACGACGTGGGCTGCTGGGCTTCCCATCCGGGGGGCAACTTGAACGAAACCGCCCCGACGTCGATCATCCCCGCAGAGTCCGGCTGTCCCGTTGGACCTGCCGCGGCTTGCGGAGCTTGCATCGCCATCCCGGCATGGGGATCTTCGGTACCCGCGGTGGGATGCGCGGCAGCGGTTTGAGCGCTGTCGGCCGGACCAGGGCCCGTCGAGGGAGCCCCTTCCTTGGGGGTCGGCCCCTTAGCTTCGCAGCCGGCGAGGAGCAGCACGAGTAGCGGGGCAAGAGCGGTCGCGAAAGGGAACGATCGAGTCAGTTTCATCGGCGTAGTGGAGCACGAGAGGGCAATTGGCGCACCCGTCAACATCAGTTGACCATAGTCGTTGACCATAGTCGGGCATCTTGCTACCCACGCGGAATGGAAGACCGGCCAGAGACAGTCGTGATCTCCGAGTTCAAGGCTAAGTGCCTCGGTATTCTCCGCAGGGTTCATAAGACGGGGCGCCCCGTGGTCGTGACGCGGCGCGGGGAGCGGATCGCCGAGATTCATCCTCCGGCGCCAGTCCAATCGGAGCCTGACTGGGTCGGGTCCTTCGCGGAGCGCGGCCGAATCGCCGGTGACCTCGTCGAACCGATCGGCGCCGAAGATTGGGAGCCGCCCCGTTGAGTAAGGAGTACCTACTCGACACGCACGTTTGGCTGTGGAGCCTGCTCGAGCCCGAGCGCCTTCGGAAGAAGACCCGCACGCTGCTGACCGACGAGGGGTCCACGCTTTGGATCTCGCCCATCTCGGTATGGGAGACGACGTTGCTGGCA
>CAXMRN010000002.1:0-18792 GCA_964195565.1 uncultured Polyangiaceae bacterium
AAAGGCCACGCGGACCAGAGACAAACCGGCGTCGCAAGACCGAGCTCCAACAGAGTGCGCGCCCTCGGAGAAAGCATCCGTGAAATCGGCTCCCCAGGGAGGAGATCGCCCATAGCGACGACCACCAGCGGAATGGTAAACGCGGCCGCCAGCCAAAAGCGGCGCGTCATATCAGTGAGCTCGGGGTTCGGCGTATCATCGCCAACCGGGACGTCGCGCGGCTCGAGCGCCATGCCACAGATCGGACAGCTACCCGGTTCGAACCTCACGATCTCGGGATGCATCGGACAAGTCCACTCGATCTGCGCGTCGAGCTGCGGCGGGCCCACGGGCTCGAGGGCCATGCCGCACGTCGGGCAACTTCCAGGACCCGCCTGCCGGACCTCAGGATGCATCGGGCAAGTGTGTGGGTCGTTCGAGCGAGGGATGGCTTCCTCCATAGTTCTCTTAGAGCAAGACGGGTGCGATGAGCAGTGCGGGCGAAAGCCACGCCCTGCGAGCTCTCGTCACGTCGCCGTGCTTACAGCTGGACACCATCTGCGGTTCCAATAGTACCAGAGCCCCGAGAGGACATTGAGGGAAACCATCCGTGGCGCACAAACGCTTTGGCCTCTTAGCCCATCGGGTTCATGTGGAGGGCCCAATTGCGCGGTACTAGATTGTTATGTCGACTTGCGGCGCGCTCTAGACCGCGTTTGGATCGCCTATCTGCGTCTGCCTGCATCTCATAACTCCCTTTCTTCGTTGCAACGGCCTCGTTCCCGCTCTCGTCGTCGCGGCGCTGCGCTCGTTGACCTGAGGTTGACGTGGCGATGTGAAATCAGATGACATGAGGTGACGAGCCGTGAACACGGCGAAGCGGCCAAGTCCCGGTCATGTCTGAGTTTCGGTTGGGTTTCGTGTGTTTGCGTAGTGTTGTGTTTGGTCGGCTTCGATGCTTTGGGAGCATGAGGTCGCTGGTTCGAATCCAGTCGCCCCGACCAGCTAACGAGGATGGGGATGGACGAGCGGCGCTTATCGGTCGAACCGTCGATGCGGTTGCGTGACAATCCGACTTTCTGGCCAAACTCGGTCGGATCTTCTCCCGCGACTGCCGTTCAACAAGCAACGAGAACTAGAAGCGTTCGTCGCTTATCGCATCGTTTCCGACCACCGATTCGATCCGGTCGAAGAGACGCTCGATGATTCGGTCGTGAACCGCCTCCACCTTGAATCGCCACACAGGCGCAAACCACCAGCTCAGATGGGCGTCTAGAACGTGCTCGACCTGGCAACCGACCGCGCTGGGCGTGACTTCGAAGCCGTGCGTTCCCTTGAGGAAGGGCTGTTCGGCCCGCCACAGCAAGCTCCGGCCTGGATCGAGCTCATCGAGAACCGCTCGAATGATCCCGTGGCTCTCTCGCGTTTCGCCGACCGCGAGCGGTCCGGGCGTACGCTCAAAGGGCATCGACGGGGCGGGCCAAATGGCATCGTAGGACGTGCCGAGCGCCGCGAGTGAGGAGAACACCTCTTCGGCAGGGCTTGAGACCGCCCGAGCGTGTTTGTTGTAGACGTGCATGCTTCGCTTTTCCGCCACCATACGGCAGCGTATGGAGCCTAGCGCCGATGCTTGACGTTGTCCATACGTCACCGTATGGTGAGTCCTGTGACGAAGGGCTTGAGCACTGACGCCTGGATCGAGTCTGCCTTGGATCTGCTCCGCGAAAACGGTGTGGAAGCGGTCCGGGTTGAGCCATTGGCACGGCTTCTTGGAGTCACCAAGGGCAGCTTCTATTGGCACTTCGCCGACCGCCAAGCCCTTCTCGACTCGGTCATCGAGCGATGGGAGCGGTCGGCAACCCAGGAGGTCATTCGAACGGTTGAGCTCGCCTCCGACGAGCCAGCCGAGCGCCTCCGCGAGCTCACGCGTTTGGTCTTTCGTCACGGGGGACCGCTCGACCGTGCAGTGAGGGCCTGGGCCAGTCACGACGCCGGCGCCGCAAACGCAGTCGCGAAGGTCGATGCGGAGCGATACAAATTTGTTCGCGCTCTTTTCGAAGCGCACGGGCTCGACCGGGACACTGCGGCCATGCGGGCGCGCCTCCTTTACACCTCACTCATCGGAGAGCAACACACCTCGCTGCGACTGAGCAAGAAGGAGCGGATCGAGTGGGCCATGGCCAACTTGGAGTGGCTACTCGCAGGTCACTGAGGTGGACGCTAGGGGAAAGCGTGTCTCGTAACGCACCGAGGGATCGAACTCGCTGATCGAGCTTGGTAGCCACGCCTCGTTGACCTGACGTTGACCTGGCGATGTGAGATCAGATGATATGAAGTGACGAACCGTGAACACGGCGATGCGGGCAAGTCCCGACGATTGTTGGTAATTGAGTCAGATTACTGTGGGTGAGACAGGTTTGCGGAAGTGCGGCTCATCGGGTTCAAGTCCGGCCCCCGGCACCGACCTTAGCGTTCAGCAAGAGCCGTCTACGGGTTGCAGCAAGTAGGCCGATTGCCCGGGACTTGAACCCTCGGGTGTACCCGCCCCAAGCAAGTCCCGCCCTTGTCGGGTCTTCAGTCACGGATGGGCTCGGCTAGAAAAGAGGCCGCTGGCGGTACGCTCCCCGGCTGCCTAGCCTGCCCAGGCTGCTTGGGTGCGGTCTAGTTTGCTTGCTTCGGCTACGAAGAGGCGGCGTTCGGCATTGACCAGCTCTAGGAGCTGCTTCTGGTCGATTAGGCCGGCGTCGAGGAGGGCGCGCATGTAGCCGTCGGCGTAGCCTCGGGCCTGGGCCAGTGTGGCGTAGTTGGCTCCGCTGAAGCGGGTCTCGATCGTCTTGCGCACGAGGCCGCGCAGGGTGCCCTTGAGTTCGTCTAGGTTCATGGCCGTTCCTTCCTCTAAGACCGCAGTGTCGGTTTAGGGCCGCGTCGGTCAAGAAAACGACGGGACTAGAAGCAGGTCAGATCTCGGAAATCTTGGATTCGCTTGTCGAGGCGTTCGCGGCTGAGGTCTTGCAAGGCGCCGATGCCGACGTCTTGCACGCAGAACGATGCGGTTGCGGAGCCGCAGACCACGGCTTGGCGGAGGTCTGTATGGTCGTTCTCCGCGAGGTAGCCAAGGAACCCGCCCGCGAAGGAGTCGCCGGCGCCCGTCGGGTCGGACACCGACTTGAGTGGGTACGCCGGCGCGCAGAAGATGTCTTCCTCGAGGAACAGAAGCGCTCCGTACTCGCCGCGCTTCACAATCACCGTTTCGGGGCCGAGCGCGCGCAACGCTTCGGCGACAGCGAGCGGGTGGTGAAAGCCTGTCAGTTGCCGGGCCTCTTCCTCGTTGATGACGAGGATGTCCACGCGTTTGAGTAGCTCCTTGAGCGGCTCGATCGCGGTGTCGATCCACAGGTTCATCGTGTCGGCGATGACGAGCTTGGGTTTCTCGACCTGGTCGAGTACGTGCAACTGCAATTGGGGCGCAATGTTGCC
The DNA here is from genome assembly GCA_964195565.1 of uncultured Polyangiaceae bacterium. Taxonomy (GTDB): domain Bacteria; phylum Myxococcota_A; class Polyangia; order Polyangiales; family Houyiibacteriaceae; genus SG8-38. The sequence goes on from CAXMRN010000002.1 coordinate 3,457, forward strand.
CAGCATCACGAACTCGGAGTCGCGAAACGCGGCAGGGATTTTCGGGTTGAAGTCCGCGAAGACGTTGAGGTCGGTTTGAATGGTTTCGCGCGACGTGAGGTCGTCGGAATATCGACCTTCCCAGTGGAAGGTTTCACCGTTGGCTACTTCGAGGCCGGCGGTGTCGATGCCCCGGCCGCGGAGCATGTCGACGGCTTCGCGAGGGAAGTCCTTGCCGACCACCCCGACGAGGCGCACCGGAGCGAGCTGGCACGCCGCAAGAGACGCATAGGTGGCTGAACCGCCGAGGATTCGTTCGTGCGAGCCGAGGTGATTGTGGATGGTGTCAAAGGCGACGGAACCGACGACTAGAAGCGAGGACATGGTGCCTTTCAGGGTAAATACTTACCGATGAGTGGCCTTAGCTTGTCGCGTGCGGCCGCAGAGGTCGAATCGGGGTTGCTGATGATTGCGCCGGAGAGGGCGCTGGCGGCCGGGCTCCCGCTAGGATCGGGCACCGTTTTGGCGAGCTCGACGATGATTTTCTTAGCCTTGGCGACGTTTCTTTGCATCACAGCGATGACCGCCTCGACGGTGACTGCCTCGTGTCCGTCGTGCCAGCAATCGTAGTCGGTGGCCATCGCGAGGGTGGCGTAGGGCAGCTCGGCCTCTCGGGCGAGCCGCGCTTCGGGCAAGTTCGTCATACCGATGACCGACACCCCCCACGATCGATAGAGTTCCGACTCGGCGCGCGTTGAAAACTGCGGGCCTTCCACGCACACATAGGTGCCGCCCTCGTGCACTGTGGCCCCGGTTCGCTTCGCGGCGCCGGCCAGCGCGCTCGCGAGCTGCGAGTCGATGGGCTCAGCGAACCCTACGTGCGCGACCACGCCGTCGTCATCGAAGTAAGTATCGACCCGGTGCCTCGTGCGGTCGATGAACTGGTCGACGATGATCATGTCTCCCGGATGAACGTCCTCTTTCATCGACCCGACGGCGGACACGCTGAGGATTTGTTCCGCGCCAGCCATTTTTAGGGCGAGCACGTTTGCTCGGTAGTTGATTCGGTGTGGCGGGATGCGATGACCACGACCGTGACGTGGCAAGAAGAGCAGTCGAGTGTGTCCGATCGTCCCAGCGACGATCGCATCGGATGGATCCCCGAATGGGGTGGTCGTCTCGAGCTCTTCGACGTCGGTGAGATGCTCGAGCTCGTAGAGCCCGCTCCCTCCGATGACGCCGAGTGTGCGGTGGACGTTGTTCATTTCGTATATGCTTGGCGCATGACGACGACCGTGCTGACCTCGCCTTGGCGGAATACATCGAGCTGGACGGTGGACCCCACGGGGCCGCGGAGCTTTTCCACGATCGTCTGATAATCGAGCTCTCGGACCGACGCGCCGTTGATCCCGATGATGACGTCGTTGCGTCGAATCCCGGCGAGGTCCGCGCCCCCGCCTGCAGGGACTTCGACTACCCGGAGGCCGCCCCCTTCCGAATAGGCGAGCTTGGCGTGAATTCCGCCCGTGGGCTTTCCGCGGCTTCCGCCCCCGCAGCCCGCTAGCAGCGCGCATCCCAATGCGAGTGCGGCAGCCGTTCGACAATGTCGGTCCATGGTGTCGGACCGGCATAGCCGGGTTCCCGCCGAGTGCAAACCTTCATCCAGGCACGATTGACACCCCAGCGTGCGGGAGTACCATGCCTTCAACCCCGCGAAACTGTGAGTGAAACTCTTGTTGGGCCGACACGATGTATAAGCTCGTCATCTCGGACGATGAAGGTCATGCCACGGTCGTGCCGCTGCTGCGCGACGAGGTCACGATCGGCCGCCAACAGGGGAACACCATCCGGCTCACCGAGCGGAATGTTTCGCGCAGTCATGCGCGGCTCTTGAGGCGCAACGGCTCTTACCTCGTCGAGGATCTCGGCTCCTACAATGGCGTCACCGTCAACGGTGAGCGGATCGACGCCAACGCGAAGCTTGCTTCTGGCGATCAGCTTGGCATCGGCGACTACGCCTTGGCCTTTCAGTCGGACGTCGTGGCTACCGCCAACACGATGCCTTCGCCGCAACCTAGAAGTCAGCCGCCCCCCAGGTTGGTCGTGCTCAGCGAGCCTGCCACAGGCGCTGAGTTTACGTTGACGAAACCAGCCCTCCGGATTGGTCGCGACGAGCGCCTCGACATCTGGATCAATCACAAGTCGATTTCCCACGAGCACGCCGAGGTCCAAGTTGTCGACGGCAAAGTGACGGTTTTCGATCTCGATAGTGCGAACGGGATGCGGGTCAACGGCGTGGGCGCATCGCGCGCAATCCTGGAATCGGGCGACATGCTCGAGTTGGGCGAGGTCCGGTTTCGATTTGTCCCGGCAGAGGGCGCGCATAGCCTGCAACCGATCCCGCACGAGGAACCGGAGGCGCGGGCATCTGGTTCCTCGCGAAAGTCGCTGGTGGCCGTCACGGTCATCGCTCTGCTCGTCGCCACGGCCGGCGGAGCGGTACTTGCCACGATGCGCGGTGCGCCGGGATCTCTGTCTGCGACCGAGGACGCTGCGGACCTCGCCGCCGACGCCCATGCGGTGGCGGTGAGACCCGCCCGGCCAATCGAGCCAACACCAGCGCAGCTCACTGAACAAGAAGACAGCCATGGTGCGGATTCGGACAACCGGCCCGTCGAGGAACCGCGCGAATGGGAAGGGCAGCTGGCGCGCGCCCAAAAAGCCCTCGCCAAAGGGCGCCTCGACCGTGCGTACGCGATCGCCAACGAGCTTCCGGCGGATAGCGTTCTGCGCAGGACCCCGGAGTTCGGCGAGATTCGATACCGATATGCGCAGGCCCACATCAACGAAGCCGAACGCGCGCTCGCGGAAGGGAATCGCGCGCTTGCCAGGGCCGAGGCCAAGCTCGTGCTGGAGCTCCAAGGCATCACGTCGAAGCAGCGCCAGGATGCGAGGCGCTTGATGAGGACGCCCCGCGACGCCCAGCCGCGGCCCCAGGCCGAGCCGAATAACGACCCGTGAGTGCCGCAGGGTCGCAGAATCGTTGATTAATGGGCTCCGCCCATGACAGACTGAGAGTGGGTGTTTGGGGGAACACAGTCTTGGTGGGGTTCGTCCGTGCGGTGCGCATGCATGGTGGCTCTCGTTCTCGCCGCGTCGGCGCCGAGCAGGATAGCCCGTGCTCAGGACGCGACGCTCCACGGCGGCGGCATGGACCTCCACCTGTTCAGGCCTGCCGTAGACACCAGAGGCTACTTCACCGTCAATGGTACCGAGGTCATGCCTCACAAGGAGTTCAGCTTCGGTCTCGTTCTCGATGCCGGCTTCGGCCTCCTTCGCTACAACGGTTTCGACAACAATCCGAACGCAGCAGCGGCGGATGCGGGGCGTGAAACCCGAATCTCGAAGCAGGCGTTTACCGGAACCTTCATGTTCAACTTCGGTCTCATCGATCGATTGGTGATTGGCATTCAGCTTCCGATCACCTTCTTCCGCGGCAACAGCGTGCAAACTCCAGATCGGAGTGGCAGTTGTTTGGCCGGGTCGAGCACGTGCCTCTACAACTTGCAGGGCAACGGCTTGCGCTCACAGGGCGTGGGAGACCTAACCATTCACGCCAAGGCACGCCTGTTGAATCTCGGTGAGAGCCCGATCGGCATCGCGGCCACGCTACGCGTGGGGTTCCCCACCGCTAAGACGACGCAGTTTGCAGGGGAACCCGGCGTCTCTCTGTGGCCTACCGCGGTATTGGAGTTTCAGCCGATCGAGAAGATTCGACTCGCTGTCGAGGGCGGGTACCGGTGGAACTCCAAGCAGGGGGCGAGCTTCATCTGGGACGGTCGCTCGGACCCATCCGATCCGTTGGGCAACGCGGTCGATCCAGTCGACGACCCCAACGCAGGCCGTCGCTTTACCTACAACGACCTGATTACTTTCGGCTTTGGATCGAGCTTTCGAATCGCGCGCTCTCTCGACCTGATTCTCGAGTTCTACGGTTCACAAATCGCCCAGGAAATCGGAGTCAAAGGCACCCTTTCCATGGAGGCGCTCGGCGGGTTCAAGTACTTCGTTACCAACAAGAGCTTCCTCTACTTCGCGGCCGGCGCGGGGATTCCCAAGACTGGATTTCAAGCGGCCGACGTTCGCGCGACGATCGCGTTCATGTACGAGCCGGCCGTCCAGGACCGCGACGGCGATGGAATTCCCGATGACGACGACGGATGTCCGGACGAGGCCGAGGACCGGGACGGCTTCGAGGACAGCGACGGTTGTCCGGACCTCGACAATGACGGCGACGGCATCCTCGACGTCGACGACGCGTGTCCTCTGGTGAAGGAAGACTACGACGGGGACCGAGATGAGGACGGCTGTCCCGAGGGTAGGGAAGGCGACCGCGACGGTGACGGCATCCCAGATGACGTCGACAATTGCCCGGATGAACCAGAAGATTTCGACGGGTTCCAGGACGAAGATGGTTGCCCAGATCCGGACAACGATGGCGATGGGATTCCCGACGAAAAGGATCTATGTCCGAATGATCCGGAAGATTTCGATGGATTCGAGGACGAAGACGGTTGTCCAGACGTCGACAATGACGCCGACCGGATCCTCGACGTAGACGATGCGTGTCCGAACGACCCCGAGACGTACAACGGCAAAGAAGATGAGGACGGATGCCCAGACAAGGGCCTGGTCATCCTCGAAGACACACAGATCACCATCCTCGAGAAGGTCTACTTCGAGACCGATAGCGCGATTATCAAGTCGCGGAGCTTCCCGCTGCTGGATGCAGTCGCAGCGACGCTCAACGCGAGCCCCCAGATCACCTTGGTGGAGATTCAGGGCCACGCCGACGAGCGGGGCAGCGACAAATACAATATCAAGCTCACCCGGGCGCGCGCCGCCTCGGTCATGAATGCCCTCATCAAGCGGGGGGTCCTCAAGGACCGTCTGAGGTCCGGCGGATACGGCGAACGATGCCCCGTCGACCCCAAGCACAACGTCAAATCTTGGGAGAAAAATAGGCGCGTGGAGTTCAAGATCATCGAAACCGACGCAGGTCCCACCGGAGTTGAGGTAACATGCCCGAGGGGCCGTTCTCTGGTGCCGAGGTGATATGTCGCGCAAGCGCTTCGTTGAGTTGATGACCCCTGCACTGACTCGTTTCAGTCAGGATTTGAAGTCGGTGCTGCGGATTGTCGAAGACCCCGAGGTCGACGACGAGAGTCGCGCTGCTGCCGCGGGCGCGCTCCTGCACGTGATCTTGTCGAGTGGCGCCATCCCGGGCGTGCGGGGAGTGCTCCGCCACTTGGGCGACGTGCTATCGATTCGCCTCATGTTGAACGGCGTTCGTGAGCGCTCCCCCGACGCGTTCCAGAAGTACCTCGAAGAGTCACCGGAGATGTTCGAGCCCTTGTCCGATGAGCTCGACGCCATGCGCGCATATTTGGATGATCGCGTCAGTGTGTTCGAAGGGGTGGTCGAGAAGTTCCCCAAGTTGAACCATCAAGGGCATCAAGCTACGGCATGCGTCGAGGACACGGAGTCGAGCACCTGGCTCTACGACGCGGTCCATGAAGCGCTGATCGACGAGATCGATTTCGACGAGGATGACGTCGTTCGAGAGCTCAAGCAGGTCGATCGCATCTTGGCCCCGCTCTCGTCTCTCGTCCGCCGCTAGCCGTCTACGCGGCCTCGCAGTGTGTCTCGGAGATTTCGCGAAGCAACCATGTTCCTCGTGACGTTCTTGCCGGCCTCGGCGTTTCGTGCGCGAGGACCCGGAGCAACTCGGCGGCTTCCGCGTTCCAGCGGACCAGCCTGAGGATGCGGCCGTCACAAGCCCGAAGGTCCGGCTCTGCGTTCGTCCGTCGTCGTGTGATGTCGTCAGCGTCGGACTGTGCCCGGGTTTCGACGAGGAGCATGACGTTGTGGCGGAGGACGAAGCCGAGGGGGCTCGACGCGACGACGAAGCTCACGGCCATGAGGCCTGCGCGATGTCTAGGTAGGTGCGCCCGCAGACGTGGCGTGCCGCTCGACGATAGCTCCCAGCCAAATGACATATTGGGCGCATCGTCAGGGGAGCGAAACTCGGTCGCGAACGCCCGAAGAGTGTCCGCCTGCTGGGCCGCTGCGCTCGCCATATGATGCCGAGTCCCGGTCAGGAACAGTGGGAGCAGCAAAAGCGCCGCCGTGGGCTGTCCCAACGCGACCAGGCCTAGGCTGCCGATGATCAGCACCGTCAGACCCGTCAGGGTGGTGCCGTCGAGAAAGTCGCTTGCGGGAACTCTGGCCTCAGGGAGCTCCTTGCGGGAAACCGGTTGCCAGGTGTCGCGCTCCGAGGGGGACTTCCATCGTGCCGGGCGATGCAGGGAGAAGATCAGTAGCGGCAGGGCGCACGCCAGGTAGTTGGGGACCCACCACTGTCCGGCGCCGAGCACGACGGCAGTGATCGCCAGGACGGCCGCCCACGGCGCTTGAATCCATAGCGCCCGCTGCCCCATTCGACGCTCCACCGATCCGCGCTTGAGGAGAACGAGCGCTGCCAGCAGAAACAAGGCCCAGGCGATAGGGTGCTTTTCGGGAATCTTCAGCGGTGTGAAGCCCGCCGGCGCTGGTGCCGTGGGAGTGGTTGCCGGCAGCACGATTGCCTCAGAGGGGACGTCCAGGGTCAGTGGCCAGGCCGTCATGCGAGGAAGATGAATCCGGCGCCATTCGACGACTGTGCGCTTGCCGCGCTCGGCGAGTTGGAAATCGACGCCGGCTGCCGTGTCGTGCATCTCGATCGGAACCGACGAGCCTCGCGGCGCGCGGAAGGCAACCGAGACGTTGTGGAGCCCGGTCTCCCAGGCGGGGACCGACCACACCACACGCGCGCGCTGCTCCCCCTTGACCTCGACCGCAGTGACATCGGCCTTCGTGCGGTACCGCATGAACACGCGGTACTCACCCTGTCGGGGCGCCTCTCGTCGCGGAAACGAAAGGTGAACTGTGCCGTCCTCCCGAACTTCGGCTTCGGGACGAAAGATCTCCCCCTCCTCCGACCGAAAGTACGGCGGTTGGTAGCGATTGAGATCGAAGTCTTCGCCGAGTCCTGCCAGCTCCATCTCGTGCAACCATCCGGCGTGAACCTCGACGTCGAGTCGAAGGAGGATACTCAGAGTGGCGTCACGCTCGATGTCGACGGTGGCGCGCGCGCCCTTCACGACCGTGCGGGTCCACGCTTGGGCCGGCGAGGGCGCACCGAGTGTTGCCACGAAGACGAAAAGAAGGAGGGCTTGCACGCATCGGGGCTGCATGCCCCGAACCTAAGGAATTCGGCCGGTTCAGTGAAATTTCCTACTGCATGCGAATCCACGAAGGCATGAACAGCAAAACGAACAACGAGAGGGTGAACCAGCCAACGAGGCGGCGCCGAGGCGACACCTCGCTGTCCTCGGTGGGCGGGTGGTCCGGCCCCGTCGCGCGGGTGAGGAACCAGAGGACGACAGCCCATACCAACCAGTGCATTCCTGCCGCCGCGTCGTAGATGAGTTTGTCCCCGCGAATTCCGTCCAGATACGCGGGGACCCCGTACGCCGCGCTGACCACGAGCGCGAGCACCGGCAGCGAGCGAAGTAACTTTCGCGAAAGCTGATCCTGGCGCTCTCCGAGAAGAGCATAGGCCACGTGGCCGCCGTCTAGCTGCCCGAAGGGAAGGAGGTTGATCATCGTGACCAGCAGCCCCGCCCATCCGGCCAGCGCCGTCGGCGTTAGCATGATGTCGTACCCTGGTGGGATCGGGCCCTTGAGCCAATTCAGCAGCCCGAGGTAGAGGAGCGACCGGCCCTCGAGCAGGTAGGGCGCATCGGGCAACGCTTCGACTGGGGAGGTCGCGATTCCGTAGATGACCACGGGCAGCGCGACCACCATGCCGGCGAGCGGGCCCGCCGCCCCGATATCGAGCAGCGCGTTGCGGGAGCGAATCCGCTCGCGGATCTGGATGACCGCGCCCAGCGTGCCGAGGAGGAAGAATGGGACTGGGATGAAGTATGGCGGCGACACATCGACGCGGTGGTACCGGCCCGCAAAGAAGTGGCCGAACTCGTGCGCCATGAGGATCGCCATGAGGGGCACGGAGAACACCCAGCCGGTCAAGAGTTCCTCGAACGAGCCGGGTGGACGTCCAAGCACCATTCCGGCGCCGACGTAGAGGGTCGACGCGAAGGTGAGGGCCATCAACAGGACTGGCAGGCCCCACTGAGTGTTGCGCCGATGCACGGCGTGCCTCTAGCATGTGCGTTGTGAAGCGCACGATCTGCTATTCTCTGTGACGAATGGACCTCTACAGCGCTGCGAAGCGGCTCAACCGACCCTTCGTCTTCACCGATGAGGCGTCGAGGCGTGACCTTTCGATCGCCGACCATGGCCTGATAGGCGACGGTTTCTCGGCGGCGCTGGTTCGTGCAGATGGAGCGATCGACTGGCTTTGCCTGCCGCGCTTCGATAGCCCCAGTGTCTTCGGCGCGTTGCTCGACAGTGAGAAGGGAGGCTCCACTTCGGTGAGCCCGGTCGACTATCCGTTCGAGAGCTTGCAGCGGTACGATCCCGACACGAACGTGCTCGAGACAGTGTTTCGAATCGAGGAGCGCGGAACGATTCGCCTCACCGACTACATGCCGTGGACCGACGACCCACGCTCCGCGGTACACGAGGTTCACCGGCGCGTGCAATGTGTCGAGGGCGAGGCGGCTGTGAAGGTCGTCTTCGATCCCCGTTTCGATTACGGCCGCGCGCACACGAGATTCGAGATTGCTGGACGCTCCGCTTCGGCCAAAGGACCCTCCGGCGAACGATTGGTCGCTGTACTTGGCGGCGTGGGGGACTGGGAGCCGCGTCCCGAAGGCGGCGTACAGGCTGTCTTCCCATTGAAGGCTGGTGAGCGCGGCTGGGTCGTCATCAGTTGGAACGCCGCCAAGTCGGAGTCGATATTGGCGTATCGTCCGTTCGAAGCGCTACGCAACACACGGCGGCGATGGCGCGACTGGGTGCAGCAACTCCAATACGATGGGCCCTGGCGACACCATGTAGTCCGGTCTGCCTTGCTGTTGAAGCTCCTGATGTATGCTCCGACCGGCGCCATGGTGGCTGCACCGACGACTTCCTTGCCGGAATGGATCGGAGGCGTGCGCAACTGGGACTATCGCTACACGTGGACGCGCGACACGGCGATGGCGGTGCGTGCCGCTAACCTGCTGGGTTGCGGCCGCGAAGCACGCGAGTTCTTCCATTTCGTCAGGGATACGCTCGAACGCGACCGCGAGCTCCACGTCATGTATGCGATCGATGGGGGTCGCGTCCCAGACGAACAGACCCTCGACAACTTCTCCGGCTACCGTGGCTCGCGACCGGTGCGCATTGGCAACGGCGCGCGCGATCAGCTGCAACTCGACACTGCAGGGGCGTTGATGGACGCCGCGTACGTGTATGAGCGTGGCGGTGGCCTCCTCGGTGCGCGCGGATGGCGCCGACTGCGCGCCGTCGTGGACAACGTCGCCGCGATGTGGGCCGAGCCCGATCATGGCATTTGGGAACCGCGTGCCGGTAAGCGGCACAACGTGCACTCGAAGCTCATGAGCTGGCTTGCGCTGCGCCGTGGGGTGCAGCTGGCCCCCCTGTTTGGCGACCAGCGAGAACAAGCAAGGTGGCAGCAGGTTGCGGACCAGCTTCATGCGGAGCTCTGCTCTCGCGGCGTTGACCGAACGGGACAACGGTTTGTCGCTGCGTATGACCACGAGCATCCGGATGCGTCTCTGCTCTTGCTTCCAATCCACGGGTTTCTTCCGCCGGATGACAAGCGCGTGCTTCGAACCGTGGAATGGATCCGAGCCGAGCTGGGGGATGGCCCGTACGTGTACCGCTACCGAGTCGATGACGGGGTGGGCGGTGACGAGGGAGCATTCGTACTCTGTGGATTCTGGCTGGCCGAGGTTCTGGCGATGGCCGGGCAAGTCGAGGAGGCGCAGCGTGTGTTCGTCGCGCACGCAGAAGCATCGAACCACCTAGGCCTTCTCGCAGAGGAGATCGAACCTCGCACCAAGGCACTGCTCGGCAACTTCCCGCAGGCGTTTAGCCACCTCGGCCTCATCAACGCGGCGGCGAGGATCGATCTCGCCCTGCGCCTACGCGATGAGGGCTCTCCACGCGTTCCCGAGGTCGAGATCGGGCGCTAGGGTGGGGGACGCGTTCGACACGGTGGGGGTGCAGGTTCGCCGACTCGCGACACAGCGCGTCGGTTTGTACGCGTCGATCCTCGCGGTTCTGACCGCTCTCGGCCTGTATTTCGCCGCGGGCGTCCGCGGGGCAGAATCGTGGAGCATATTCGTCCTCGCGTCGGTCGGTGGGATTGCGGGCGCCACTGCGGGCATCCGTTTCATGTTGGGAGTTCCGCAGTCTTCTGCGACGGAGCCAGCGCTTTCCGTTGGCGTGGATCCCACGGCCGAGCAACCTAGCCGTCCCGTGGACTCAGGGCCCGATGACGTGGACTACTTGATGGCGCTTCGGCATGAGTTCCGTACTCCACTCAATGCGGTGCTTGGCTTTTCGGACGTGCTCCTGAGTGGAATTGATGGCGAGGTGAACGAGTCGCAGCGCGAGGACCTCGAGATCATTCGCGCTTCTGGGATACGATTGCGGATACTTCTCGATAGCGCGCTCGATCTCTCGCAGTTGACCGACGGGGAGTTGCGGCTCGACGCTGATCGCGCCGATGTACGGGAGCTGGTGGCGCGGGTCGCGGTCGAGGCGGGGCAGCTCTGGTCGAACAAGAGAACCGCCGGGTGCACGCTGCCAGAGGGAGCGTGCGTTGCCGTGGTGGACGAGGCTCGCCTTCGGAGATCGATCCTCGTGCTGGCCGACTTCCTGGCGACCGATCATCGCGAAGCGAACATCGCTTTGAGCCTGGCGGTGTCGGACGGCCATGTCGCGATCGAGGTCACCGCCGACCCCTCCGATCGTTTGAGCCTCACCGCGATACCGACACCGGCGGAGGTCCTCGCGTCCGAGGAGGCTAGTGAGATCCGGCGCTGGCCGGTGGCCGTGACGTCCGAGGTCATCGCTCGGCATGAGGGTTCCCTCTACCACGGCGATGCGCCGTCGCGTTTCCTGATTCGCCTTCCGCTCGGGGAGCAGCGATGATCGACGCCCGCCACGCCGACGTTCGCAAGGTCCGCTGGTTCGTCGTTGCAGTCTCGATCTACTTCGCCTGGTTGTGGCTGCTCTTGGCGCCCGCGCGCGTCTATTCGGGTGCACTCATCGTACTCGGCCTGGGGTTCGCGATCGGGGTGGGAGTCTCTCGGTCCCTGCGAACATCGCTGGGGAGCGAGCGGAACGCGTCGGCCCCTTTGCCCAAAGCCACACAGCGAGCCTCGATGCAGGACGCGATCGACGCTCATTCGGCCGTCCCGGAGGAACCGGCGCGTCAACGCGCACGATTCCTCGGCGCGCTCGGGCATGAGCTCCGCAACCCGCTCAACTCGGTGACAGGGTTCTCCGACATGCTGCTGGGACGCGTCGACGGCGACCTCAACGCGGAGCAGATTCGAAGCGTTGGAACGATCCGCGCCAGTGCGGAGAGGCTGTTGCGGCTCGTGTCGACCGTGGTCGACCGGGCCAAGCTCGAAGCCGGCGCGTTCAGGCTGCAACAGCAGTGGGTCGCCCCCGACGAGCTGATCTCCGAGGCAATTGGATTCGTGAAGTTGCGGGCCGAGGACACGTCGGTCCTCGGCGGAGTCTCGGAGGGCCTCCCGCGCGTGTTCGTCGACCGTCATCGTACCGTGCACTCGCTCGTGAGCCTCGCTGTGCTGGTCATTCGGTCGTCCGGAACCGATCTCGTCATGCGTGTTGCCCCACCCAGGCGCGACCAGGTCGGCAAGGGCTTCGTGCAGTTTGACCTGATGGCGACCCTCAAGGAGTCCTCCGCCGATACCCTTGCTGTCGTGGAAAGGCTCGAGAAGCCCCTATCTCACTCGGACGCCTTAGGGTTGGAGGTTGCGGTGGCTCGCAGCGTGATCGAAGCGCAAGGCGGGCGCATCTGGACGGAAGCCGGAACCGCCGGGAGCCTGCGCGTCTGCATGACGCTCCCGACCTCGGCCCACTAGTACTACTCCGGCTTCAACGCCTCTACAATCGCCTGGTAGGCTGCGTTGCGTTTCCATCCGAGGTCTTGCTGTAGCCTCTGGGTCATGTCCTTGGTGGAGAGGCCCTCGCGCTGCCACTCGGCGACGAGGGCGCCGAGGTCGATGTCTTCGTTGGGGCCATCGGCTGGCTTTGCTTCGATGACGACGGTGATCTCACCCCGCGCCGGATCGGACAGCTCGAGCCGCACCTCCGTAGCGGTGCCGCGAAGCGTTTGCTCGTGCATCTTGGTGAGTTCTCGGCACAGCGCGATCTGCCGGTCACCGCCAAGCGTGCGTTCGAAGTCCTCCAGCGTTGCGTGGATACGATGTGGGGACTCGAACAGGACGACGGCGATCGAAGAATTTGCGATTCGATCGAGCGCGCGGGCGCGATCTCCCCCGCCTCTTGGCAGGAACCCCTCGAAGATGAATCGACGCACGGGGAGGCCGGCCACGCAGAGGGCGGCGAGCACCGCGCTGGGGCCGGGGATAGCGTCGACTTCGACGCCTGCCCGGGCGGCCCGAGACACCAGATACACGCCTGGATCACTCACGACCGGAGTTCCTGCGTCGCTCACCATCGCATAGTGAGCTCCGTCGACCAGCTCTGCGACGAGCAGGTCGACCTTATCTTCGTTGGTATGTGCGTGGAAGGAGCGGAGCGGCGTGCCGATGTCGTGCTTCGAGCAAAGCGTGCGCGTGTGGCGCGTGTCCTCTGCGAGGATGAGGTCGGCTTCACGCAGGATGCGTATCGCTCTCAGCGTGATGTCTTCGAGACATCCGATGGGCGTCGCGACTACGGACAGGCGACCTGACATCCGTGTGCGTTACCACATCTAGGTGGCCTTGCGACCCGGCCGCTCAAGGCGACTCGTAGACTTCGACCACCGTGTCGCCCAACTCGCTGTGTAGGAACGCCTTGAGCTTCTTCAACAGGCGCTTCTCGATTTGCCGGACCCGCTCGCGGCTCACACCGAACCCGTCCCCGAGCGCCTGCAATGTCTTTGGGTCCTCGGCGACCAAACGGTCTTCGAAAATCTTCTTTTCTTTGTTTTCGAGCGACTTGCCGAACTCGTGAATTTTCTTGGAGAATTGGTCGCCGACTTCTGCGTCCGCCAGCGTGTCGTCTACACCAACGTCCTCCGACGGGAGTAGCTCCACGCGCGCTACGGTGCGACCTTCACCGGTCCCGACCGGTGCATCCAAGGAGGCGTCTCCGGCGGCAAGCCGCATGTCCATCGACACGACGTCTCGCTCTGGCACATTGAGACGTTCCGCGATGACTTCCGCGGTCGGTTCGATGCCCATCGCCGACAGACGCGCCTTTTCCTTCTGGAGGTTGAAGAAGAGCTTGCGTTGCGCCTGAGTGGTCCCCACTTTCACCAGCCGGTGGTTGTTGAGGATGTAACGAAGCATGTAGGCGCGGATCCACCAGGCCGCGTAGCTCGACAGCTTCACACCCTTGTAGGGGTCGTACTTCTTGACGGCCTGCATGAGGCCGATGTTGCCTTCCTGCACGAGGTCGAGGAGGTTCTTGTAGGCTTGGCGGTAGTCGTATGCGATCTTGACGACCAAGCGGAGGTTGGAGGTGACCAGCCGTTTGGCCGCCTCGAGGTCGTCGTCTTCGAGGAACCGCACGGCGAGGTCGTGCTCCTCCTCCTTCGACAGAAGCGAGTACCGCTGGACGTCTCTCATGTAAGCGGCGAGTGGATCGCGACGGGTAAGAGAAGACGAGGACGCTGCGAGGGCGTCGCCTCCGCCTTCATTCGGTTTCTCATCCGTATCCACGATCTCGACGCCTTGTGGCTCGTCCGGCTCGTCAGGTGGCTCTGGGTCGCTTCCAATCATCGATCTCGCTCGCGAAAGCCATCTGTAGGGCACTGCCCCCTACCGCGTCCAGTGGTCAGCTTCACTTCGGCTCTTCGAAAGCCAGTTTGCCCGCTCCTCTGGGCCGCAAACGCCCCGCGAACGAGCCCAGGACCGTGTACTGGATCGCTCCGTCCGCGGTCTGCGCGGCTTTGAGGCCGGCAGATGCCAGCTCCAGCATGGTCGCGACTTTGGCGCTGCGCTCTTTGTACGCGTCTTGGATCTTCACGCGAAGAATCACGTTGAGCTCAGAGCGGTTGAGCGGGCGTTGAAGGCGCACCTTGCCAAGGACGTCGAGCTCTAGATCCTTGCCGTGCGACGTCGCGCGTTCAATCTTCACCAAGCCCTCTTCGATGGTCGCGACGAGCTCCAGGTTGCCCACATCTGCCTTGTCGAGTGTCAAGCCACCCCATCCAGGGATGTCCAGCTTTGACTCGCCGTCTCCGATGTTGAGCCCTTCGATTGTGATCTCCACCTCGCCAGTCGACTCGGCGACCTCGCTCGGCATCGCGAGAGAGATCTCGCCGTTGAGGATCCCGGTCAGGGGTACTTTGGTGAACTTTCGGAGAATGGAAAGCGCGGCGAGGTCGATGTCTTCGAGCTCGGCCTCGACCTCCATCTCGGTCTCTCCGAACGAAATGTCGCCTTCAGCCTCGCCGCCGGCGAACTCTGCATCGAAGCTGTACGACTTGGTGTCGGACATCAGCGACAACAACGAGGCGCTCACGGTGAGTTCGTCGAAGATGACCTCCGCCGGGGCCGATCCTTCGCCTTCGGCCGGAATGAGCACGCCAAGGTTCTCGAATGTGAGCCCGCTGAGCCCCGAGTTGGTCAGGTCGATGATCTCTAGCTCGTAGCCCTCCGCGCGAGCCATTTGCACTATACGATCAGCGAGTCGTTCGTACGGGAAGGTCTGGTACGCGAAGAACACGAAGCACAGGAAGAAGAAGAGCGGGTACCCCGCCCACTTCAGAATCCGTCCAATTGGAATCCGGTCCACGGCCTACTCCTGCCCCGGCGCGGGGCCTTCGCGGTCGTATGCATTCACGGCCAGCTTCACGGTGTAGCCAGTGCGCATGCGGCCCCCCGTCATCTGAATGCGTTCGATCGTGATGGGGTACGAGCTGTTCTCGATGTCGGCGAGCATTTCGATCAACGGACGCAACTCGACGACAGGAAGCGAGACGCGAACCGATCGGCGGCTGTAGCCGCCGAGGTCGAGCTCGGGCTGATCAGTGATACCAAGCCCCGTGATCCCATACTGCTGGGCGCGTTCTTCGAGGAAGCCCCCCAAAGACGGGGCCTTGCGGTTGTAGAGGCGTTGCACCGCGATTCGGTC
>CAXMRN010000003.1:0-39512 GCA_964195565.1 uncultured Polyangiaceae bacterium
CCGAAGCGCTCTTGATAGTTCTGCGGCCCGCCGAGCCATCCGATGAGAAACGTGCCGAGCTTGTCCGTCATTTCAGACAGGTCGCCCTTGTGCATCGCGCGAATCGGCGCGGCCTCAGGCAGCGTGTCCATCAGCCCGTAGAAATCACTGGTGAGCTTTCGAACCCCATCGTCGCCTCCGAGAAGCTCGTACGGGGTCTTTTCTTCTGCGGCTTCCGTTGCCACGTCGGAGCCTCCTTAGCGAGGGTCGAGAATGGCCGGGTAGCTTCCGAGGCCACGCACGAACGAGGACGAAACGTACACGGGCGGCTTGCCTTCAGGGCTCGTAATCCGCTTGACCCGCTGGGTCATCTCTTCGAGCGACAGGCGGATCTCCATGCGAGCGAGCGAGGCGCCCAAGCAGAAGTGAGGCCCGAGGCCGAACGAGAGGTGCTTACTCTCTACGGAGAAGTCACGGAAGATGTTGAAAGTGTGCGGGTCCTTGAAGTGGCGCGGGTCGCGGTTGCCAGCCGGGTAGGTGAGGCCAACCTGCTGGCCTTCTTGGATGACCTTGCCATGAATCTCGTAGTCGCGCGTCGCCGTCCGGTACATGTTGATGAATGGGCAAACCCAGCGAATGATCTCTTCGACCGCGTTCGGAATGAGGGATGGGTCCCCGACGAGGGCGTCGTATTGCTTCTGGTCGTTGGAGAGCCGCTCCAGGCCGCCGGCGATCGCGCTGCGGGTCGTCTCTGCGCCGCCCACGTTGAGAAGGACGTGTTCGAACAGCAGTTGGGACTCGTCGAGTTTCTCCCCGTTGATCTCCGCGTTCATCCAGATCGTGAGGAGGTCGCTACCCGTGCAGCCCGCGGCGATGCGGTCCTGGTGCATCTCTTCGTGATGATCACAGAAGCCGCCGAACGCGTCGTTGACCTCGTCGCTGACGTACTCAGGACCGCATCCACCCATCATGATGAGGTTGATCCAGTTCAAAACCGTCTCGCGCTTCTCTTGCGGGATGTTCAGCATGTCGGCGATCAGTTGAGACGGGAGCGCGCCGGCAAGGTCCGTGACGATGTCGACTTCGTCCTTAGCGAGCATTTTGTCGACGAGATCGACGACGATCTCGCGTGCTCGGTCTTCCATCTTGCGCATCTGTCGGGGTGTGAAGCCGGAGGACACGAGGGCGCGCTGCTTATTGTGCAGCTCACCGTCCTGGTAGATCATGCCGGGGTCCGGCGGGATGTTGGGCCGTACGCCCTCTCCGTTGATGAAGGTCTCGGTATCGCGCTCGATCGTGACGATGTCGTCGTATCGAAAGACCTCCCAGACGCCGTTCGTCTCATCGAAGCGGATCGGCTCGTGCTCGAGGAAGTAGTCGTACATCTCGTACGGATTCTCGTGCGACGCAGGGGCGCAAAAATCGATGTTCTGAAACTTCACAGGGCACTTATTTTCCACGGATCCTCCGAATATCCACCGTTTGGGGATAACTTTACTACATGTAAACTAACTGTAGTTTAGAACAAGTTCTATTCCGGTCAAGCGCAATGTCTGCGCATGACGGAAAGAAGACGATCCGTGCTGAAGCAGGCTTCGGCCGGCGGGAGTGCTGAAGCAGCCGTCAGCCTGCCAGCGTATCCGTGTCGTCGGTGTTCAGGAAAACCTCGTGGATGGTCAACTCGTTCGCCCCGCGAAACATCTCTTTGGGAGGTCGGCTTCGATGGGCTTCCGCAAAAGAGGGGCTCATCGTCCAAGCAACGAAATCATCGAACGACTCCCACCAGGTCTTGACCTCATAGTAGCCAGATCCTGCCGGGCCCGGTGTCCACTCCCCCGTTTGGTGGTCGAGCTTCATCGGCTTCGGACGGTGCACCTCGTTTCGAATGAAGCCTTTGGCTTGGTCCACGAGATGAACACGCTTTCGGAAGCGGTCCTCGAAGTCGATTTCATAGCCCTCGGCAACGGGGATTCGATTGGTGACACACAGCATGAACGGAGCATAGCCGCTTCTGTCGGGGGCGGTGTGCTAGAAATGCCTCGTGACCGATTGGCAGCTCAAGAAGCATCCGACTTTCGCGGGGGTCCCGGGGCCCGTGCTCATCGTCGTCATGGACGGGGTGGGGTGCGGTGCGTCGAACGAGGGTGATGCGGTCTGGCTCGCGCGGACGCCCACCCTTGATCGGCTTGCCGGCATATCGCTCACCACGCAGCTGAGGGCGCACGGCAAGGCGGTCGGGCTTCCGAGCGACGACGACATGGGCAACAGCGAAGTCGGGCACAACGCGTTCGGAGCGGGGCGTGTCTTCGACCAGGGCGCCAAGCGAGTCCAGATGGCGATCGACAGCGGCGAAATCTTCGAGGGCGAAGAGTGGAAGAAGCTCGTCCGCCGCGTCCAGGAGAGCGGCGAGCCCATGCATTTCATCGGGCTCCTCTCCGACGGCAACGTGCACAGTCACATCGAGCACCTTTTCGCGATGTTGCGCCGCTGCAACGAGGAGGGCGTGCAGCGAGCCCGTGTTCACATTTTGCTTGATGGGCGCGATGTGCCGGAGACCAGCGCGCTCGAGTACGTCGACGCGCTCGAGAAGGTGCTCCACGATCTCAACGAGCAGGGCGGACGCGACTATCGGATCGCATCCGGTGGTGGCCGAATGTTCATCACGATGGACCGCTACGGTGCCGACTGGTCCATGGTCGAGCGAGGCTGGAAGCACCACGTGCTCGGCGAGGGCCGCGGCTTCCCGAGCGCCACCAAGGCGATCGAGGCTCTTCGTGACGAGAACCCCGGGATGATCGACCAGGACCTCCTGAGCTTCGTAGTCGTCGATGACGAAGGCAATCCTCTGGGGCCCATCCGCGACGGCGCGTCCGTCGTGCTGTTCAACTTCCGAGGCGACCGCGCGCTCGAGCTCACCCTGGCGTTCACCGAGCCGGTGTTCGACAAGTTCGATCGCGGGCCGCTCCCCGACGTCGATTTCGTGGGCATGATGGAGTACGACGGCGACCTCAAGCTCCCTCGCCACTACCTGGTGCAGCCGCCAGATATCGATCGGACGATGGGCGAGTACCTAGCCCGCAATCAGGTCAGCCAGTTCGCCTGCAGCGAAACCCAGAAGTTCGGTCACGTGACGTACTTTTGGAACGGCAATCGAACGGGGATGTTCGACGAAGTGTACGAGGAATACATTGAAATACCGAGCGACGTGGTTCCGTTCGAACAGCGACCGTGGATGAAAGCTGCCGAGGTCACCGACGCCACGCTTGCCGCTCTTCAGCGTGGTGGCTTACGGCACGGGCGCATCAACTACGCAAATGGTGACATGGTGGGTCACACGGGAAACCTCGACGCAGCGGTCATCGCCGTGGAAGCGGTTGATCTGTCGCTCGCCCGGATCATTCCCGTCATCGAGAAGCTCAACGGCGCGCTCATCGTGACCGCCGACCACGGCAATTGCGACGAGATGTTCGAGCTCGACAAGTCGGGGAGCTTCCAGCGCGACTCAGCGGGGCACTTGAGGAACAAGACCAGCCACACGCTCAACGCGGTCCCTTGCTACGTGTACGTTCCCGGCACCGACGGCCTGGCCCTCGACGACGGCGTGCAGACCCCAGGAATCACCAACATCTCCGCCACCACGCTCCAACTACTCGGCTACGCTCCCCCCGACGCCTACGACCCCTCCCTACTCCGATGACCAAATTAACCCCCCGAAAAAGGGGACTGTCCCCTTTTGTGCTGTTGGGGCTGTTTTGTTGGGCGTCGGTGGCTGGCGGGCAGGTGTTGGTCGAAGCTTCGACCGACGGGGGTGGTCGGGTTGAGGCTTTGCTTGGGCAGTCGTTCAACGCGATGGCGGGGGTTTACGATTATCGCGGCACGTTGGTGAAGAAGGAGCTCTTTGGGGAGACGCTCGTTGGGCAGACGATCGAGTTCAAGTTCTCGCGCCCTTTCAAGGTGTACGTGAAGTACCTCGATCCCTACGCCGGACGAGAAGGGATCTATGTCCGCGGTGCCAACAGGAACCGGCTTCGTGCGCACAAGGGCTCGATTCCCGACGTAGCAGTGGGTTTGCACCCGCGCGGGCGGATCGCGATGGCGGAGAACCATCATCCGATTACTTCGTTCGGCCTCGAACGGATGCTCGAGGTCGGCGCCCTCAACATCCGCAAGGCGATGGCGCGCGATGATGCGACGATCAGGATGTCTGATGGCGGCCTGGTCCACGGCGAGCCTACCTGGCGGATCGACATTCAGTCCAAACCAGGCGGACGCTACGTGACCGCGCGCGCCTCCGAAGATCTGTGGGACCTGGCCGCGCGGGTCGAGCAGGACATGTACGTGATCCTTCACCACAACGCCGACATCGACTCCCCGACCGACGTGCGCGGGGGACAGCGGGTCTTCGTGCCCAACTACTACGCGAGCCGTGGCCAGTACTTCATTGGGAAGCGGACGCTCATGATGGTCAAGGCGATGTCCTGGGACCAGAACGGGGACCTCTACGAGTCGTACGAGTACCCGGTGCTCGAACTCAACCCAGGGCTAGCGGACCGGGACTTCGATCAGCGCAACAAGGAGTACGACTTCATGTTGATCAATCAGCGGTAGCGAAGCCGCAACTTGATGCCGAGGAAATCGGCAATCTGCTGCGCGTACGACCGCGGGATCAATTCGAGTCGGCCTTCGACGACGGCACGCGCTCGCGCATGGGGCTCGCCTTTCAGCGCGGGAAGCACAATCTGGCTCCAAGCCAAGAGCGTCTTTCCGTCTGCGCCGTCGAGGGCCAAAGTCAGCACTGGCTCGAGGCGCTTCTGGTACGCAACCGATGCGGTGCATAGCGCGGCGAACGTCTTCACGAGACCATCCTTGCCCACGTCGTTCGCCTCATCGAACGAGCCCTTGAGCACGTCGAGCTGCCGGGCAACCCGGGCCGGCGCGATTCTCGCGATGGACGGAAGTGCCTCGGCGGACGTCTGCACCACGCGCTTGTTCGAGGACGAAATGCCTCTGGCGAACTTGGCCACCAGCGTCACCACGAGCTCGGGCTTCGTCTCGATGATTTCGCTGAGTACGCGTGCCGATTGCGTGGCTGCCGTCCGGGGGCCTTCCATCATCGTCTCGCCGTGCTCCGCGATCTTCGACTGCGGGCTCTCGTCCGTGAGAATCTTCTGCGCAGCTACCACGGCTCCACCACTGGCAGCCTTCTTGCTGGGCTTCGGCTCCGTCTCGCCGGTCTCTTCTTCGGTGCTGTTCTTTTTGGTCGTCATTCGGGTCCTCGAAGTGCTTCAACGATTTGCGGTAGCGAGACTTCGTAACGCCAGGAGGTGCCTCGGTGTCCGCCTTCGTACTCTTCGTAGTGAACGGGCAACCCACGCCTACGGAGCGCATCGTTGAGCATCCGCGCTGCGAAGTGTAGCCCGTGCTCATCCCGGTTGCCTGCGTCGATGTAAATCAGCGACATCATTTGCAAAGCGGCTGCTGAGGCGTCGACCCGCTCGAGTGGATCGTGCGCCAGCCACCTGGCCCAGACCTCGCTCCGGAGCTCGCCCGTTGCGGGATCGAGCGGGATCTCTGCGAAGGGGAAGCCCTTCGCGTCGGCTGAATAGGCCGCGCTGGCGGCGAGCACGAAGATCGCGTCGAACTGCGTCGCGTTCTTCGGGCCGGTGACAGGGATTTCTTCGGCGAACGCGCGGAGGCCACCTGCGAGATCGATCGCGATCGCTGCACTCGTGAGCATGGGTCGCATACTGACCTCGAATGCGGCGTCGCCCGCATGGCTTCCGATGACCGACACCACATCCGGCCTGTCCATGCCGAGTCGCAGAGCTCCGAATCCGCCCGACGAGCGGCCCACGACCGCGCGCGCCTCGCGCTTCGGGATGGTCTGGAACTCTGCGTCGACGAATGCAAAGACCTCGTCGGCAAGATAGGTTTGGTAGCGGCCGGTCCCCTCTGAATCGATGAACTGCGAACCGCCCCATCGGTTGAAGCAATCGGGCAGCACGAGGATCGCGGGCTTGCATTGCCCGCTACTGACGAGCTGGTCGAAGAGCTCGATCGTGTTTGGTTTCCAAGGGCTCCAACTGGCGATCGAGTGATTCGTCGCCCCGAACCCGGCGAGCATCATCACGACTGGGAAGCGCCTGGTGTCGTCGTACTCGGGCGGCAAGTAGACGTACAGCTCGCGCTCGTGTGGGTCCCCGAGCGGGTTGTCGCTCAGACACTTGCTCCCATGGGATGTTCTAACGACGCGGCCCTTCATCAGCGGGCTTCGCATAGCACACTCGTGCTCCCCGGGGCGGGAAATACAGCGATTCTTGCTACATGCGATCGACTACGCCGATGCCGACGAGCCCGAGTCCGCGGCGAATCTGTCGGGCCGTCAGGGCGGTCAGCCCGAGGCGGCTTTCTCTACTTGCGCCCTTGGCGTCGAGCACCGGGCATTCTGTGTAGAAGCCGTTGAACGCACGAGCGAGCTCGTAGATGTGCTCGCAAATCAGATGTGGCTGACTGGTGGCGCCCGCTTGGTACACGACGTCGGAGAACCGCAGGAGGTGCTTGCCGAGGGTCTGCTCGGCAGGCGCGTCGAGAACGATAGCCGCGCCGGTCGCCACCGCGTCCATGTCAACCTCGCCCTTCGCGAAGATCGACGCGCAACGCGCGTACGCATACTGCAGGTACGGACCTGCGTTGCCTTGGAACGAAATCATCTTGTCCCAGTCGAACTGGTAATCGCTGAGCCGGTTCTGGCGAAGATCGGCGTACTTCACCGCGCCGATGCCCACCACCCGGGAGACCTCGTCGATCTCCTCTGCCCGCACTCGGAGGCGGCCTTCGGCGATCCCTTCGTCGATTCGTTGGCGCGCGCGCTGCTTCGATTCGTCGAGCAGCGACATCAGCGTGATCACGTTTCCGCTCGCATCCCGTGTCCGCAATGGCTTGCCGTCGTTGCCGAGCACCGTCCCAAAGCCGATGTGCTCGAGATCGATGTCGACTCCGAGCAGCTTCATCACCGCGAAGAGCTGCTGGAAGTGCAGACCCTGGCGACTGTCGACCACGTAGAGCGCCCGGTCCGCGTGGAGCTCATTCTGTCGGTGCTGGACGGTGGCGATGTCGGTCGTGGAGTAGAGGAACGCACCGTCCTTCTTGCGCACGATGAACGGGGTCTTCTGTTTGCGGAGCGCCTTGGGGGCGCCATCGATCTCCTCCCAGAAGATACAAATGGCCCCGTCATCCTCGCGGGCGATCTCGCGTTCGAGGAGATCGTCCACCACGCCGGGAAGGGCGTCATGGTAGGCGCTCTCGCCCAGCCATGTGTCGAAGGCGACATCGAGCTCGGCGTACACCGCGTCGAGGGTGCTGCGACTCACCTCCACGAAGTGCTCCCAAAGCTTTCGATTGTCTTCGTCGCCGCGTTGGAGCTTTGCGAGCTCGGCGCGGGCTCGCTCTGCGAAGGCCTCGTCGTTTCCGGCACGTTCTGACGCGAGCTTGTATACGCGCTCGAGCTCCGGGACCGGTCTCGCCCGAAGCGCCTCTTCGTCTCCCCACTCGCGCATCCCGACGATCAGCAGGCCAAACTGCGTCCCCCAATCGCCGAGGTGATTGTCGCGCACCACGTCGTGCCCCATGAACGACAAGATGCGCGCGATCGCCTCCCCGATGATCGTCGAACGGAGATGTCCGACGTGCATCTGCTTGGCGATGTTGGGGCTCGAGAAATCGACGATGACCTTGGAGGCGTCCTCCACGGCAGGGACTCCGTCCCGCGAAGTATCGCGCAGCGCCTCGGTCAGCTGCGAGGCAATCCACGAAGTGTCGAGGTGAATGTTGACGAACCCAGGGCCCGCGACCTCGGCCTTCGCGATCGCCTCCACCCCGACCAGAGCCTCGGCGATGGGTTGCGCGAGCTCCCGCGGAGGCTTCCCAAGCTCTTTCGCGAGCGGCATCGCCCCATTGATCTGAAAGTCCCCAAACTTCGCATCCTGCGTCGCCCGCACGAGCGCCGGGCGAGGCCCGTCGAGATCAAGGGCTTTTTGGATGGCGTCGGAGCCGAGAGACTCGAGGTAGCGCTCTAGGAGCATCGCCGCACTGAATACGTCCAACCCGCCCCCCACGCCACCACCCCGCGGTCCGCCGTCCGGGCCGTGTTAGGGTCCGGCCGGCGTGAATCTAATTCGCACGATGATGGACGGTTTGAAGCCGCTGATCCGCGCTAGGCGCGCGATCTTCGGTCCCCGTCGCCCGACTTGGACGCTCGAGCTCGAGACGGTGGCCGAGGTCTTGCGGCGGTCGGCCAACCTGTCGATGGTCATGCCCCTTCAGCTTCAGCGTCGGGTCATCGATCCGCCGCGGCCGGTGACTCGGCCCATGCGGGAGGTCGACATGCAGCCGATCGATGCGGGTGGGGTGTCCGCCGAGTGGTTTTCGCGCCCCGATAGCGATCCCGAGCGCGTCGTCCTCTATTTCCACGGCGGTGGGTACTCGACCGGCTCGATCAACTCTCACCGCGATTTCCTCGCACGGCTTTGCATCGCGAGCGGGATGAGGGTCTTGGCCGCGGACTATCGGCTCGCTCCCGAGCATCCGTTTCCAGCTCAGCTCGAGGATTCCCAGCGGGTGTATCTGTGGCTGATCGAGGAACAGGGGATTCACCCCGATCACATCGTGATGGGTGGCGAGTCGGCTGGCGCGGGGCTGACGCTCTCCACGCTGGTCTCACTGCGCGACAAGGGGCTCCCCCTTCCCGCGGCCGGCGTGCTGATCTCTGCCTGGCTCGACCTGGACCCGCGCAGCACATCGATGCAATTCAACAGCCACTACGATTTCGTGACACGAATCGGCCTCCGCTCGATGGCCAAACGGTTCGCCCCGGCGGACGAGCACCGCAACCCTTTAGTGTCACCGATCCACGCCGATATGAAGGGGCTGCCCCCGCTCTTGATCCAGGTCGGGGCGGCGGAAACCCTCCTAGATGACAACCTTCAGTGCGCCGAAGCCGCCCGATCCGCCGGGGTCGACGTGAAGCTCGAAGTCTGGCCAGACATGATTCACGCCTGGCACGTCTTTGCCCCGATGCTCGAGGAAGGCCGCAGCGCGATCCGCCGAATTGGTGAATTTGTGAAGCAGCGCACCGCCGTGTAGGCCCCCGGCTTGACGCAGCGCGTTCGTGCCCCCAGCTTCTTACAGCTGGCATCCATCAGGGCTTTCTCGCGTAATCACGCACGAGCCCGAGGGTGACCGACTCGAACATTGGAGGCTGACGTGGCGCAGGCAATCAATCGCTACCGTGCGGATCTACGAGACTTTCGGTTCCTCTTCTTCGAGCAGTTCGATCTGCCCGCAGTCCTCGGCAAGGAGCCCTACGCCGAATGGGGCGCCGACGAGTGCAACATGGTGCTCGACGAGGTCTATCGTTTCGTCTGTGAGGTTACGGGTCCGCTCAACGGCTCTGGCGACGCCCAGGGCTGCCGAATTGAAGACGGCCGCGTCATCACGCCCGACGGCTTTAAAGAGGCCTGGGATAAGACCTGGGAGGCCGGCTGGCGCACGATCGCGTCCCCATCGCGTTGGGGCGGCCAAGACGCGCCGGCGATGATCGGCTCGTTCGTCGAAGAGATGATGTGCGGCGCGAACACCGCGTTCACGATGTACACCGGCCTCACCCTGACGGCGGCGGAGCTCATCATGCACTTCGGCACCGAGGAGCAGAAGCAGAAGTACGTGCCCAAGATGATGAGCGGCGAGTGGACCGGCACGATGTGTCTGACCGAGGCGCACGCCGGGTCCGACGTGGGAGCCGCGTCGACCGTCGCGACCCGCAACGACGACGGCACCTACAACATCCGCGGCACCAAGATTTTCATCAGCGCCGGAGACAACGACCTCGGCACCAACGTGGTGCACCTGGTCCTCGCACGCATCGAGGGCGCGGAGGCCGGCACGAAGGGTCTGTCGCTCTTCCTCGTCCCACGCGTACGCATCAATGAAGACGGATCGCTCGGCGAGCTGAACGATGTCGAAGTGCCTTCCATCGAGCACAAGATGGGCATCAACGCCTCAGCGACCTGCGTGATGCAGTTCGGGGACGAGGACCGCAGCATCGGCGAGGTCGTCGGCGGCGTCGAGCATCAGGGCATTCGTCAGATGTTCCACATGATGAATGCCGCCCGAATCGGCGTCGGGATTCAGGGGCTATCTGTCGCTTCGGCGGCCTACCTCAGCGCACTCGAATATGCGCGCGAGCGCAAGCAGGGCGCGAGCATCAAGCAGTTCAAGGACGCCAACGCCCCGCGCGTACCGATCATCGAGCACCCGAACATTCGGCGCGACCTCTTGGCCATGAAGGCGCGCGTCGAAGGCATTCGCGCTCTCATCATGAAGCTTTCGAACCACGGCGACCGCCTCAAATCCACCCAAGGTAAGGACGACGAATCAGAGGCCTACCACAAGGGCCAGGTCGATCTTCTCACCCCGCTTGTGAAAGCACGCGGGACCGATGCTGCGTTCGAGGTCTCGAGCCGTGCGATTCAGGTGTACGGGGGACACGGCTACCTGAAAGACCATCCTGTCGAGCAGTACTGCCGTGACGCAAAGATCTTCCAAATCTACGAGGGCACAAACTTCATCCAGTCAATGGACTTGGTGAGCCGCAAGCTCGGCCAAGCCGGCGGCGCCAACACGCAAGCCTTCCTGACCGACATTCAGACCTTCATCACCGAGAACAAAGATACGCCTGAGCTCGAGGCGGGCATCGCCCACCTTCAGGCCGCGCACGAAGCGGTCGCCGCGTCGGTGATGCAGTTCATCGGTTGGTTCAAGGGCGGAAAGCTCGAGCACATTCCGCTTGCGGCTGAGGAATTCCTCAACATCATGAGCGACCTCGCCGTGGGCTGGCTGCTTCTCGACCAGGCCACGATCGCGCTGAAGAAACTGCCGGAGACGCCCGAGACCCACCCGGACCACGCGTTCTACATCGGCAAGAAGTTCGCAGCGCAGTACTTCGCCAACAACGTGCTCACCACGCTGCCCAGCCGTACGCAGCGCCTGAGCGCGATCGATACGATTCCGGTCGAGATCCCTGACGAAGCGTTCGCGACCGTCTAACCGGCCGAGCGACCCGCCTGTCAGGCCCTTGCTTTGGCCTGGCAGTCGGCGCAGACGCCGTAGAGCTCGAGCTTGTGGCGCACGAGCTTGAAGCCGAGCTTCGCGGCTACTTTGTGCTGCAGGTCTTCGATGGCGTCGTCTTCGAACTCGATGATCTTCTCGCACTCGACGCAGATCAGGTGGTCGTGGTGCTCGTCCGCCCACGCGACCTCGTAGCGGGAGACACCATCGCCAAAGTGCCGCTCGAAGGCCAGCCCGCACTCCTTCAGAAGCTTGAGGGTGCGATACACCGTTGCGTACCCGATTTTGGGCTCTTCGAGCCGCACCCGGTCGAGCAACTCCTCGATGGAGAGATGCTCGGTCGTTGCGAAGAACATTTCGGTGACGAGGCGCCGTTGCTCGGTCGACCGCAGGCCGTGCTTGGCCATGTAGTCGTTCAAACGAGCACGGAGTTGCTCGACGTCATGTTCGGCGGTGGCTCCCATTCGCGCTCTATACCCCAACCGTTCCTAAGGTAACATCCCCAACTTGTCCATCCCCATGAGCACCGAGGCGCAGCCATCCCGCGGTTTTGCGTGGGCGGTCCGAATGTCGCCGGTGGCGGTCGCGGTCATCCTTGCGGCGCTGTGGATGGCAGGCGCGCCCGCCTCGACCCCCGACCTTCGATTGAGCGCTCCGTTGGTCGCACAGCCAGGAACGACGATCGGAGTTCGCGCATGGCAAGTCGATCAAGACGCAGACGGGCTCACGGTCATCCTTGCGCCAAGCGTCTCCATTGAGCTTCGAAATGCGGCTGGGATGCTGCTTGCCAACACCGAGTTGACGGAGTCGCTCGTGCAAGGGGTCGAGGGGCGCGTGCAGGTCCCGAGCGGGGTCGACGGCGTGCTTTCGTTGGTGGCGCTGGCCGAGATCGACGGCGATCAGATTTCCGTCGAGCGCGACCTCTACGTGCAGGAGTCGATTGAGCCGCGGCTGCTGAAGGGCCGTGAGGTCAACTCGTTTCAAGGTTATGAGCTCGGGCCGATTCGAACCGCGGACCCGCGTCGATCCGTGGCGGCGCTCGATCCGCGTATCGAGGAGGGCGCTTGCGCACCCGAATTGCACTGCTGGCTCTCGGTCTGGGTCGGCGACGAGGCCGCGGCCGTCCGGGTTCGCCCGGTGGCTGGAGTGCGGGTCGGCGACAGAGTCGTCCGACCTTCGAACGGGTTCGCGCGGTTTAGGCTCCTCGTGGCCGGTAGCGAAGGGCGAGTGGAGGTCGAGGCGCTCGGTGAGGGCGATGTCGTCATCGCATCCCGGGAGGTCCGGCTCCCCGTCGTTCCCGGCGGCATCGTGACGCGGGCGTCGGTGGCCGCTGGGGTCGTCGAGCTCGAGTGGGAGCAGCTTGGCCGGCGTGGCCCTGTGTTGGTCGACGTCTTCGCGGGGCACCGTTGGGTCGACGCCACCTCCCTTTCCCCCGAGGCGCCGCGCGTTGGTGCACCGGGCCCGGGAGTGTGGCGACTTCAAGCGCGCACAGACCTGTTTTCCGACAACACGGCGGGCGTCGCGCACGTGGTCGTCGCCAATCCGGATGGCCCACGCCCGGCGCAGCAAGCGGCCGCCGCGATCCTCGCCGAGGCCGACCGGGAAGGCCTCGATCCGCTCGCCGTGGCCGTCATCGAGGGCGATGTCCCTCCCGAGGGCTCCGAGGATCTGCTTCGGGCGCTGTTCGCGGTGCCGAACTTCGACGTCGTCTCCATCGGGCCCGCGACGACCGCTCGTCTCGGAGTAGATCAGGCGCTCGAAAACGAGCAGGAGCTTCGGCGCTGGCAGGCGGCCGCCGCGATCCTGCTGATTGGTCTGATGGTGAGCATGGTGCTGCTTCGCGTCGAGCTCCTCGCCCAGGCACGCGCACGAGCACTGCTCGACGGGCTCGAAGAGGGCGGGGTGCTCGGGAAAGTCGCCTCCTCCGGCCGTGGCCTGTGGGCGTTTGTGCTCCTGGTCTTCGTGCTGATGGCGGTGCTCGCGCTTTCTAAGCGCTGGTTTTGACCCTCGTTTGCGTGCCTCCCCCGCCCGACTTAGATTGCGACCGTGTTATCTGTCTTGAAAAAGGTGCTTGGCACCAAGCATGAACGCGAAGTGAAGCGCACGCAGCCCATGGTTGCTGCGATCTCGGCGCTCGAAGACGACATGAAGAAGCTGTCCGACGCGGAGCTTCGCGGGAAGACCGCGGAGTTTCGGCAGCAGGTCGACAACGGCGCGTCGCTCGACGACTTGCTGGTCCCCTCCTACGCGGTCGCTCGTGAAGCCGCGAAGCGAGTTCTCGGGATGCGCCACTACGACGTTCAGCTCGTCGGCGGCGTCGTGCTTCACCAAGGCAAAATCGCCGAGATGAAGACCGGTGAAGGTAAGACCCTGGTCGCCACCCTTCCTTGCTACCTGAACGGTCTCGAAAACAAGGGCGTCCACGTCGTGACGGTCAACGACTACCTCGCGAGTCGCGACTCGGAGTGGATGGGCAAGCTGTACGGCTTCCTCGGCCTGAGCACCGGTGTCGTCGTTCCTGGCCAGAGCAATCAGGTGAAGAAGCGCGCGTACAACTGCGACATCACGTACGGCCAGAACAACGAGTTCGGCTTCGACTACATGCGCGACAACATGAAGTTCAGCATCTACGACTACGTGCAGCGTGATCTGAACTACGCCATCGTCGATGAGGTCGACTCCATTCTGATCGATGAGGCGCGTACCCCGTTGATCATCAGCGGCCCCGGCGAGACCGCCAGCGAGAACTACGAGATGATCAACGAGGTCATCCCGCGCTTGCGCAAGGATGAGCACTACGACCTAGACGAGAAGAACCGGAGTGTGACTCTCACCGAGAACGGTATGGAGGGCGCGCAGGAGCTGCTCGCCAGCCGCGGCCTACTCGGTGGCGACGGAAACCTCTACGACCCGGCCAACCTCGAGGTGCTTCACATCCTGCAACAGTGCCTCCGGGCCCACGCCCTCTATCACCGCGACCAACACTATATGGTGTCTGAAGACGGCAAGGTGATGATCATCGACGAGTTTACCGGCCGCGTGCTTCCGGGCCGCCGCTGGTCGGACGGCCTTCACCAGGCGGTCGAGGCGAAAGAGCGCGTTCTCATCCAGAGCGAGAACCTCACCCTGGCCACGATCTCGTTTCAGAACCTCTTTCGGCTCTACAAGAAGCTGTCCGGCATGACCGGCACTGCCGACACCGAGGCCACCGAGTTTCACAACATCTACGAGCTCGACGTCGTGGTCATTCCGACCAACGAGCCCATCGTGCGACTCGATGAAGAGGACCTGATCTACAAAACCGAGCGGGAGAAGTTCCGCGCGCTTTGCCTCGATATCGAAGAGTCGCACAAGCGGGGGCAGCCGGTGCTCGTAGGCACCACGAGCGTCGAGAAGTCCGACGCGGTGGCCCATTTCCTCGACCGCCAAGGCGTCCCGCACAACGTGCTCAATGCCAAGCAGCACGAGCGTGAGGCCTACGTGGTCGCCCAGGCAGGTACGCCGGGCGCTGTGACCGTCGCGACCAACATGGCCGGTCGAGGCACCGACATCGTGCTTGGCGGTAACCCTGAGATGCTCGCCAAGATCGAAGTGCTCGAGAGCGCCTCGGAGGAGGTGCTGTCCGACCCCGAGCGGCGTGAGGCGGCGATCGCCAAGGCCACCGAGCAGCGCATCACGAAGTGCAAAGAAGACGCCCAACTCGTCAAAGACGCGGGCGGCCTCCAGATCATCGGCACCGAGCGTCACGAATCACGTCGGATCGACAACCAGCTTCGCGGTCGGTCGGGTCGTCAGGGCGACTCTGGGTCCTCGCGTTTCTTCCTCTCGCTCGAAGACGACCTGATGCGAATCTTCGCCGGCGAGCGCGTCCAAGCGATGATGGATCGCCTCGGGATGGAAGAGGATATTCCGATCGAGCATCGCTGGGTGACACGCGCCGTCGAGAACGCGCAGCAGAAGGTCGAAGAGCGCAACTTCGACGTTCGAAAGCACCTGCTCGAGTACGACGACGTGATGAACCAGCAGCGCAAGAGCATGTACGCGCTGCGAAAGCAGGTTCTGCGTGGTGAGTATCGAACCGTGCCCACCGACGACGAGCGCAAGGCCGGCGTGGAGCCGGTGCCGCTGCTCGATGGGATCGACGTCGCGCTATTGTCGCGGGTGACGAAGGTGCTCGAGAACATGGTGAAGTTTCATTCGTATCCGCTACCGGATGCGGGCCTCACCCAGGACGATGTCCCTGCGCACCGCAAGAAGTCGATCGAGTCCGACCTTGCGACGCTGACCGACGTGCGGGTCAAGCTCCTCGAGAAAGACATTTACGTCTGGTTCGGTTGTGCCGTGCCTCTCGAAGAGTTCCGCAACGATCCGAAGGGCGCGTACGAGCACCTCGAGACGGCAGTCGGCATGTCGCTCAGCGAGCAAAAGGAGCGTTTGCTCGACCTGGTCGACGAGATCGTCATCACGATGACCGATCACGCGTGCCCGCTTGGGAAGCACTACGAGGACTGGGACCTCGAAGGGCTCGAGCGCGCCTACAAAGAACAATTCGCACTCGATGCGACAGGCATCCACGAGATCAGCGACCGCGAGGAGCTTCTGCGCAAGCTCTACACCGACGCTGCCGCAGTGCAGGAGCGCAAGGAGCAGGAGTTCGGGACCGAGAACTACCTTCGCTTGTTCCGCGACCTGTATCTGCAGGAGATCGACAAGCAGTGGATGGATCACCTTCAGGGGATGGATCACCTTCGCGACGGCATCGGGCTTCGCGGCTACGGCCAGCGCGACCCGAAGAAGGAGTACCAGCGAGAGGGCTTCGATATGTACCTGGAGATGGTACAGAGCGTGAAGTCCTCGGTCACCCTCGGGATGTTCACTGTCGAGCGCGCGGGCGAGGAAGAGCTACAGCGGCTCGAGGAGCAGCGCCGTCAGGCGACGGAGAAGCGGCAGCGAAGCATCCGCGCGAGCCATCAAGGCGAGGGTCCGGCCGGCGGAGGCCAGCAGCAACAGCAGGGCCTCAGCAGGCAAGCCCGTCGGGCCGCGGCACGGCGTGGCCGGCGTGCTGGTGGTGCCGCCGCACCGCCTCCGGAGCAGCCGGCGCCCACGCAGCAAGCCACGGTCAAGCGCGACCATCCAAAGCTCGGTCGCAACGACCCGTGCTATTGCGGCAGCGGCAAGAAGTACAAGAATTGCCACTACCGCGAAGACCAGGCCGCAGCCTCGCCGCAGTAACGCCCATCTGGTAATAGGCACGCCATGAGCAAACGGGTGAAGGGGTTTCGCTTCGCCGGCGTGCACGGTGGAGTCAAAGCGGGCGACGCGTTGGACCTGGGATTGGTGTTTGCGGATGAGCCCGCGGTCGCCTCGGGGGTCTTTACGAGGAACCGCGTGCGGGCCGCGCCGGTGGTGATCAGTGAGAGCCGCCTGAAGAGCGGGCTCTGTCAGGCGATTCTGGTCAACAGTGGCAACGCCAACGCCTGCACCGGCAAGCAGGGGCAGCAAGCCGCTCTGGCGTTGACGCGTGCGACGGCGGCTTCGCTCGGGATTCGCACCACGCTCGTCGTTCCGGCTTCTACGGGCGTTATCGGCGTGCAGCTTCCCGAGCAAAGCATTGCAGGTGCGATCCCATCGCTCGTGGCGGATCTTTCCGCATCCGGCGCCACGCGATTTGCGCGCGCCATCATGACCACCGACCGAGGTCCGAAGGTGGCGCAGGCGGAGCTCAAGGTCGGGCGAACGGTATGTCGCGTCCTAGGAGTCGCGAAGGGCGCCGGCATGATTCATCCCAACATGGCGACGACGCTCGCCTTCGTGACGACCGATGCGCCTTTGAGACGCGCCACTCTCGCGAAGCTGTTGCGTCAGTCGACCGAGACCACCTTCAATCGGGCGACGGTCGACGGCGACACGAGCACCAACGACTCGATCTACGCGCTGGCGTCCGGGGCTGCGACGAGTCGTTTCGTCGATGAGAAGAGCGCGGCAGGGCGACGATTCGCCGGCGCGCTGACCGAAGTGCTCGAATCGCTGACGAAGAAGATCGTGGCGGACGGCGAGGGCGCCGAACACTTGGTGCGGATCGAGGTCCTCGGAGCCCGAACGAACACGGACGCCGTGCAGATCGCCCGTACGATCGCTGGTTCTCAACTGGTCAAGACGGCGCTTCACGGCTGTGACCCGAACTGGGGTCGCATCCTCGCAGCAGCGGGCCGCTCGGGTGCACGTTTCAATCCTGATCACGTCTCGATGAAGATCGGGAGCGTGCCGATCTTCGAGCGCGGCACCCCCCTCATGACCCCGAAAACCGAGGCCAAAGCGGCTGCAACGATGAAGCGCCCCGAGTACGTGATCTCGGTGACCGTCGGGGCGGGTCGCGGCCTTGGTCATTACTGGACCTGCGACCTCGGACACGAGTACGTTCGGATCAACGCTGATTACCGGACGTGACTCAAACCAATGCTGCGCAAACTGATTTTCCTTTGTGCCATCCTGTTCGCCTTCCAAGCGACAGCTGGCGCCGACAAAGACACGCCACCCGCCGAGGGTGACCCAGCCGCCCAGCCCGCCCAGCCACAACGGCTATGCGTCCGGAGCGAGAAGCTGGAGAAGGTGGCGCGGGAGCTGGCGGAGCTTCAGCACATCCCGCCGTCTCCCGAGCTCATCCGCCAAGCGCGTGAGGCAGGCGTCGATGCGAACCCGGTGTACGCCAAGTTCGGCGTCACCGGCGAGTTCGACAGCTTCAAAACCTGGCTCGAGGACCTGAAAGAGGCCGCGGATGCGCCTCTCATCTGCGGACGCGCGCGCTCGGGGGAGCGCATCGTGCTGGTCGCTGCGGTGCGGGCCGGTGCGCTCGAGCTCGTGGGCCAAAACCGCCTTCACGCCGAGATCGTCGAGGACTTCCGCGATCCGTACTTGGTCGTGCGAGACGCCAAAGGTTCCTCTCGGCGCATTTCGGTCGACGGGGGAGAGTACGGATCCACGATCTCGCTTCCGCTCGAGTGGGACAGGCCCCTCTTCGTCCAGTTGGTCGCGACCGGGCCGAGCGGACCTCGCCCCGTTGCGGAGCGCTGGGTGGGCAAGATGCCAGAGGGCGCCAAGACGCGCAGCGGGTCACAGTCGCCCGAAGCATGGCTGAGGCAGCTCCGTCGCGGGGCCGGCGCTCGCTCGCTGCGTTCCAATCGCCTACTGAGCCAAGAGGCGACTAGCCACGCGCAAACGGTCTGCGAGTCCGGGAAGTTTGGCCACGATTTGGACGAGAATGGGGATCCCGAAGCCCGGCTCCTGAGGCGCGGTATCGAGGCGCGCGTCGTCGGCGAGGCTGTCGCGAGGGCGGCGACGATGCGGGACGCGCTCCACGCGATCGAGGACAGCCCCAGCCATCGAATGACTGTGACGGACCCGAGGTTCACCGACGCGGGCTACGGCAAGGCCAAAGACGGGAAGGGGCGCACCTGCGCCGTCGTTCTGCTTGCGTCGTGGCCGCGCAAGGTCCCCTGAGCTCAGGGTGCGACCGAGACGCGTTTGCTTCGGTTCGAGGTAGCCTGGTGCACCACGACGAAGACCTGCGCGAGCGCCATCCCTGCGACCAGAGTTCCTGTCACGCCGGCGAGGATCGCGGCGATGGTGGGCCCTTCGATGCTCACCTCGGCGCTATGCGCCGGCCACACGTCGCTTCCGACCCGCAGGCCGACATGCACCGCGTAAAGGACTAGCAAGGATACGGCCCAGACGTGAGCGCCCCCTCGGGTGCTGTTGTCCATGAATGCCATCAGAGACAGGAGGGCGAGAAGGCCGAAGGCCATGTGCGTGGTGGCGGGCGCCCAGGACTGCCAATCGCCCTCGAGCGTGACCAGGCTCTCGTGCCCGCCGGAGGCGAAAAACCACACGCCCAAGGCGAGAACGCCGAGCGTCACCGCCACCCTAGCCAGGCGCGCCCCTCGATAGTACGCGCGAAACAGCAGGCTTCCGCTCAAGAGGATAGTCGCCCCGGCCAGGATGCTCCCTTCAGGGGTGATGCCGGTGAGCGCCTGCTGCCAGAGCGCGACGCCGGTTGCGATCGAGCCGACGAAGAACAGGCCCAGCGCGCGGCCCCGGTACGACATCGGGGTGAGGGCCAGGGTCGCCATCGTGATCAACAGTGCGAGAGCGACAAATGTCAACGGATGTACGCCGCCGACGAGTAGCGCGCCGAGTGCGCTCACAACGGTCAGAGCGACGGTCGTTCGACGCAGTGCTTTGTCACCAGGGCTGGACGGCCGCATTTGCTCGCGAAGCAGATCCGAGGCGAGGATCGGTGGCCCCGGCGGAATCGGCACGTTCGGTAGACTCGTGTCGCGATCCGGAGCGGAGGCGCGTGGCTCGTCCGTTTGAAGCTCGAGCACTGGCGCGTCTTCTCGCCGCTCGCTTTGCGTGCCGTTCTTTTTCCGATGAAGGGGCAGGACCGGAGCCGGCTCACTTTGCGGTTCCCGTTCGCGAATCGCTGTGCGGCTCAGGCCGGTGTCTGCAGGCTCCGTGAGCTCTGGTTCGGAGATCGCAACCACGGCGACCGCGCGGGCGGAGGTCCCTGTACTTCGGGGCGGCGTGAACGTCGCGCTCATTCGATCCCCCGACGCCTGCACACCGAGCGGCTTCGACTCCCGCGCGATCGGCACCACCGGCTTCCCACCAGGGACAGGTGCACCACACGTGCCGCAGAAAGCATCCGTTCTCAGCACTTTACCGTCGCAGCTATTGCACTTGGGCATCGGGTCCGGCCTGTCCGGTTGCTCAGATCATACGCACGATGGGGCACGCACTTCAACCGGCGCAGTAGGGTGATGTATGTACTTCGGCGCGGCTAGCCGAGGGTTGCGCCAACCACGACAATCGGGTGCAGGTCTATGACAGAAATGTCCTGCCGAGGGCGCGGCTGGCGAAGAAACCCCTGGTTTTTCCGGCCCTGACAAGTTGGCATCGCGATTGCATTGTACTCAATCGCTTGCTTAAGACCCCTCGCCGCGCATTTCCAGCTTGCCCGGCATCCGCGTGGCGATGGGTCGTCCTTTTACTCTGTCACTCAGGGGTTCTGCCACTCAGGAATTTCTACTTGGCTTACTTATCCTAGCTTTCCTACTGTAGCATCGATTCTTTCGTTTGAAATGGGTCACCGATTGGTGGCCCATTTGCTTTTAAGTGCCCGAATCGCAAAAAAAAACGGCCTACCGAACCGGCAGGCCGTTGATTACGCTTCGTTTCGGCCTCTAACCGACGTCCTGTAGGGCATCCTTGGCCCAAAGCTTCTGTTTCTTGAGTTGTTGGAGTTCTAGCTTTTCGTTCGGGGTGAGGCTCAGCCGCCCATCGAGCGTGTCGATGCGCTCCGCGAGTTGGGCGTGCTTCTTTTCTAGGTGCGACTTTTGTCGCTCCGCTGGGATGATTCGAGCGTGGTGCTTGGACATGTCACCTCCGGGTACTGACGAGTTCGCAAGCCAAGCTAGGTCCGGGCACGCCAAGTGCCGGCCTCCATATCGTAAGGATCTGCGAGGCAATAATCAATCCCAGTTTGGGGGGAATTGTGGTTGCCTTGTGCACCGACCTCGACGATGAATACTAACCCCTTGGGAGCGTTCAAGACGTTGATGATCTCGAGGCTTGGGGCGATCGGAACGGGTTTTGCACTGCTTACCGTCGTGGGCAGTGGCGCCGCGCAGGAGAGTAAGCCGCTCGATCCGGCGGTGGTCATCGGCTTGGTGCAATCGTTCTACGACCAAACCAAGACTTTGCAGGCGGAGTTTGAGCAGACTCGATACACCCGGCTGTACGATCGCTACGATCGCGCCAAGGGCAAGGTCGTTTTCAAGAAGCCCGGCATGATGCGCTGGGACTACGCCGAGCCCAACGGGCAGGTTTTCGTCAGTAACGGCAAGAAGCTACTCATCTACCAGCCCCCCGAAGAGGGTGAAAAGAAGGGCCAGCTCATCGAGCGCGCGGTGGACGAAGACCAACTCCCCTCGGCGTTTTCGTTTCTGATCGGCAGCGGCAATCTCGAGAAGGACTTCGAGGTTCGGCTGCTCGAACACGACAACGAGAAGTTCCAAGGCGGCTATGTCCTGCAGCTCGTCCCGCGGCGGCCCACCCCCAACTACGAGCAGCTCGTCTTCTACGTGCGCACGCTGACTCACGGAGGCAAGCGCGCCGGCGTCGTCCAGCGCGTTCTCATCATCGACTCTGCCGGCAATCGCAACCGATTCGACTTCGCGAAGATCAAGTTCAACCGCGATGTGCCGGACAAGCGTTTCAGCTATCGCCCGCCGAAGGGGACCGAGAGGGTTACGCCCTGACCGCAGGCTCGGATGGGCACCGGCCTCGAAGTTGGTGAATCGCTTCGGCGAGAGCCGCAGGGTCGTTCGGGGGGACGAGGAGAGTGCCGGCGTCGCCTCGCAGGTGGTCGCCGATCGCGCCTGCTTCGGTGGCGATGATCGGAAGAGCGCGCGCCTTGGCTTCGAAGAGGACGGTGGGGAGGCCATCTAGCGGGCCTGAAGGCACCACTATGGCGTCGCATGCTTGCAGCAGCGCCTCCTTTCGTTCACCGGTGACCCACCCTTCGAAGGTCGCGTCGACCTGAAGACGTTGGGCGAGGGCGCGGAGCTTCCCGAGCTCGGGGCCATCCCCCCCGATGCGAACGCTGACCGGTTCCCGAAGCGCGGCCACGGCGTGGAGCAACTGATCGAGCCCCTTGACCGGCACGAGGCGCCCCAGGAAAAGCAATGTGAAGTCGTCGATGCCGAGCCGGCGACGCAGTTCGGAGCGACTCTCGGGCAACGGTTGCGGCGCCTCGATCGGCATCGGGCCGATGTGTGGCGTCACCATCGAAGAAGGGAGGTTGGCTGTTTGAAAAAAACGCTGGCGCAGCGGGTCGCTCAGGAACCACATCGAGGTGGCGCCGCGGGCGATGCTGCGGGCGATGCTTCCGCCGCCGGGTGCCCGGGCGAGCCACCGGACGTCCGTCGCGTGGCAGATGCAAAGGTGCGGGCGGCCTACTGCGGTTTTCGACGCAACCCATCCACAAGGTACGCACCAGGAGCTGATCAACGCGTCGCAGTCGGCGAGCTCTCGCCTCGAAGCGCGGTGGAGCGCGACTGCGAAGCTTGCCGCGCCCGCCCATCTTGCCGGATGCAGCCGAAGGTTGTCCGGCGCGCCGCTCGCGTAGAACGTCTGCTGCAGCGCGCGTGGCCGCGCATAAGGCACCCAGCGAACCTCGATTCCGGGCCAGCTGGGGGCCGGGCGAGGCTCCCGCGGCTCTGGCGCCAAGACCTGAACCGTGTGCCCTTGCTCGGCCACCCCGCGCGCCAGGGTGAGGAGGAAGGACCCTGCGCAGTCACCGTCGAAGCGCGGAAAGCCTGTGGTGAGGAGGCCGATCTTCATGGCAGCCGCCGCTCACTCCACGGTGACGGTCTTGGCGAGATTGCGCGGCTGGTCGACGTCGGTGCCCTTGTGGTCGGCGACGCAATACGCGTAGAGCTGCAGCGGGACGACCGTGACGAACGGAGTGAGCGCCTCGTGCGTGGCCGCGACTTCGACGAAGCGATCGCACAGCGACTGTGCCTGCGTGTCGCCCACCGTCGTCACGCCGATGATCTTGGCTTCGCGCGCCCGCGCTTCTTGCATGTTGCTCGACACGCGGTCGTAGTGCCGGTCTTGCGGCATCACGACGACGACCGGCACGTGAGCGTCCAACAACGCGATCGGCCCGTGCTTCATCTCTCCCGCGGCGTAGCCTTCGGCGTGCACGTAGGAAATCTCTTTCAGCTTGAGGGCGCCCTCGAGCGCCATGGGAAAGCTGAGACCGCGGCCGAGGAAGAGTACATCTCGCGCATCGGCGAAATCGCCCATCATGTCTGCGACGGCCAAATGCGTTTTGCGAAGGCGCTCCGAGATGACTTGAGGGATCCGCGCCAACCCCTCGACGAGTTCGCCTGCCAGCGCGTCATCGATGGTCCCGCGTCGCCGCCCGAGCCAAATGCTGAACATCAGCAGGTTGGCGAGCTGGGTCATGAAACATTTGGTCGAAGCGACGCCGATTTCTGGGCCTGCGTGCGTATAGAAGCTCGCGTCGGCCATTCGCGGGATCGCGCTGCCATTGACGTTGGCGATCGCAAGGACTTTCGCCCCGCGCTCTTTGGCCTCTTTGGCCGCCATGAGGGTGTCGATGGTTTCGCCCGACTGGCTCACCGCGATCACTAGATCCCCTTCGCCGACGACCGCATCCCGCCCCCGGAACTCACTGGCCAGCTCGGCGATAGTGGGCACCTTGGCGAGCTCTTCGAGCCAATACCGGCCGGCGATGGTGGCGTGATGGCTGGTTCCGCACGCGAGGAGGATCACTCGCTTGATGCGTTTGGCATCGTCGTCGCTCAAGCCGACTTCGGCCGAGAAAACATCGACGTTCTCCCGGTCGAGTCGTCCGCGGAGCGTGTCTTCGAGCGCGCGCGGCTGCTCGAAGATCTCCTTCAGCATGAAGTGTTTGAATCCGTCCTTCTCCGCCATGACTGGGGACCAGGAGATCTTCCTAGAGCCACGGCTGACGGGAGTGCCGTCGAGCTTCGTCAGGGTGAAACCCTCGGCTTCGAGGACCGCGATCTCGCCGTCTTCGAGGAACACCATCTCGTTGGTGTATGGAAGGAGCGCGGGGATGTCGCTTGCGCAGTACGTGGCGCCCTTCGAGACGCCAATCACGAGGGGCGAAGAGTTCTTGGCTACGATGACGCGATCCGGCTCTTGTTCGGACAGGACCGCGATCGCGTAGGCGCCCTCCACGTGTTCGAGCGAACGGCGTATCGAGGTGACCAGGTCGTGCCCTGCCTTCGTTTCGCGGTGGATGAGGTGGGCGATGATCTCCGTGTCGGTATCGCTGACGATCTCGAAGCCGCTCGCCTCGAGCTCGTCTCGCAGCTCGAGGTGGTTTTCAATGATGCCGTTGTGCACGACCGCGACCGGACCGGCGACGTGGGGATGCGCGTTGGCTTCGGAGGGGCGACCGTGTGTGGCCCAACGCGTGTGCCCGATGCCGACCTTGCCTGGGAGGCCCTTTTCGGACAGCGCCTTCTCGAGGTTTCGCAGCTTCCCAACCGCGCGGACGATCTCGATGCCGTCGTTCGAGTGGACCGCCAGCCCCGCCGAATCGTAGCCTCGGTATTCTAGTCGCCGAAGCCCGTCGAGCAGGATTGGCGTGGCCTGTTCATCACCCACGTGACCAACGATTCCGCACATGCCCTGACTCTAATCGATGGGACCGCGCGGCGCACCAGTAGCGCCCGCGTTGGGTCGCTTGTCCTCGAACTTGGCTTTGATCTCGCCGTCCGGAGAGACGACGGTGACCGGTCCGAACTGCTGAAGCGACTGCGCGAAATCCGCCGCCTGACCGACGATCACCACCAACGACTCGTTGGGTCGGATGTAGTTGCGAGCGACGTACAGCGCTTCGGTTGCGCTGGTTTTGCGGATCGCTTGGCGGTATCGATCCCAGTAGTCGTCCGGCAGACCGAAGGTCCGGAGTTCGACGACCAGCTCAGAGAGTTTGCCCGGGGTGTCGACTTTGAGCGGAAACGAATCGCTCAGGTAGCGTTTCGCGTTCATCAGCTCTTCGGGCTCCGCTGGCTCGAGGTGGATCCGCTCGAGGTGCTCGAAGAACGCCCCTATCGCCTCGTTCGTGACCTCGGTTCGGACCGAGGCATAGGCGACGAACGGGCCGACCTTCACGCGTGGTCCGATGGAGCTGTAGGCGCCGTAGGTGAGGCTTCGCTTTTCACGAAGGTCCATGAAAAGCCGTGACGCCGCCGAACCGCCGAGCACTTGATTCGACACCATGAGAGGGATCCACTCGCGATCGGCCCGCGCGATCGCGAGGTTCCCGATGTAGATGACCGACTGTACCGAGCCGGGACGATCGACGACCAAGATGTTGCGGTCGGCGGGCTTGGGGGGCTCTGCGTACTCGGTAGCCGGCGGCTTGCCAGCCTTCCACGAGCCCAGTGTCTTCTTCGCCGCTTCGGCGACGTAATCCGGATCGACATCACCGGCCACGACGAGGAACGCGTTCTTCCCGACGAAGTGCTCCCCGTGCCAGCGCACCATGTCCTGCCGGCGGACCCTCTTGACCGCCTGGGGGGTGGTGTCCACCGTCCCGTAGGGATGCTTCCCGTAGAGCTGGCGATAGAACGTTCGCCTCGCAATGTATCGTGGCTCCCGCTCCGAGAGCGCCAAGCGATCGAGCTCGCGGCGTTTGAGTTTGCCGAGCTCCTTGTTATTGAAGGCAGGGCTGCCCGCGACCTCAGCGAGAATCCCCATGGCCACGTCGAATTGCTCGGCGAGCGCGCGGACGCCCACGTAGGTGTTCTCCTCATCCGAGCTAGCCCAGAGATCGGCACCGAGGAACTCGATCTCTTCGGCGATTTCGGCGCTCGTGCGCTTCGTGGTGCCTTCCTTGAGCATCTGCGCGACGAGGCCGGTCAGACCAGGGAGTTTGGCGGGATCGGATTCGCCACCGCTGCGGATGACGAGCGTCGCGTAGACGACCGGAAGCTGGTCGGTGACGATCGTGTTGAGTTGCAGGCCATTGTCGAGACGGGCGACCTGCACCGGCGGCAGCGACATGTCCTTGGCCTCGCCGGACGCGGGCGGCGCCTCGCGCTCGGCTTGCTCCTTTTGTTGAGCGTCTTTGGCGCTTTCGGACTCAGCGCCGGTGGTTCCTTTGGAGCCACCGCAGGCGACCAGCAGCGACAACGCGCCCAATCGAAGCCACATCTTCATTTTTCCTCCGAGGTCGGGGCCGTGCCGGGCATCACGTCCAGCACCGTGCGATTGGTGGCCTCAAAGTAGGTGCCTGCCACGCGTTGGATGTCTTGCATGGAAACCGCGAGATAGTGATCGAGTTCCAGCTTGAGCAGATTCGCGTCGCCCCAGTAGAGCTCGAACTCCGCGAGGTGCTGCGCCCGCGCCATGTTCGACTGGAGCCCGAACACGAAGGCCGCATGGATTCGGTTCTTTGCTTTCTGGAGCTCGCGCTCGGTCACGCCCTCCTTAGCGATGGACTCGAGCTCTGCGAGGACGATCGACTGCGCTGCTTGGGGCGCATGGCCGCTGGCCATGACCGCCCACACGGAGAACAGATCCGGGCCACGGCGATCGTCGGTGCCTACGGCGACGTCCTGGCACATCTCCTTCTGCTTCACGAGGCTTTGATAGAGGCGGCTCGACTCGCCGTCGCCCAGCACCATCGCGAGGATCTCGAGCGGGTAGTGGTCGGGGGTCCGGCTTTGCGGGATGTGAAAACCGAGGTGGAACGCAGGGAGCGTGGCGTTCGCGTCGTACATCGTTTCGGTACGTTCCGAGGTTTGTTCTGGCGGTGGAGGCTCGGTATACGCGGTCGTCTCTCGCGCCGGAATATCGCCGAAGTACTTCTCGACCATCTGCATGGCCTCGTCGACGTCGAAGTCGCCACTGATGCTCAACACGGCGTTGTTCGGGGCGTAGTGCGTGTCGAAGAAATCCTGGACGGCCTCGAGAGGCGCGTCGACCAAATCTTGCATGTCGCCGATGGTCGAATGGGCGTAAGGCCAGTAGTCGCCATAGGCGAGCTCGTTGATGCGCAGCATGCTTGGAATGTACGGTTGGTTGTCGATCCGTTGCCGGCGCTCTTCCATCACCGTCATGCGCTGGTTCTCGAAATTTTGTTGGGTGATCGACAGCGATCGCATTCGGTCCGCTTCGAGCCAGAGCCCGAGTGCAAGCTCGTTTGCGGGCAATGTTTCGAAGTAGTTGGTGCGATCGTTGCTCGTGGTGCCGTTGGCGCTGCCGCCTCGGTTGATGATCAGGCTGAAGTGCTCCCCCTTGCCGACGTTGGCCGAGCCCTGGAACATCATGTGCTCAAACAGATGCGCGAAGCCTGAGCGCCCCTTCACTTCGTTGCGCGACCCGACGTCGTAGTAGACCGAAACCGCGGCCGTCGGGACGGTGCGGTCTTGGTTGATGACGACCCGAAGGCCGTTGTCTAGGGTGGCGCGGCTTACCTGTAGGTTGGACAGAGCTGCGGTGCCTTGCTCGGCAACCGCGTGCCCTCCGTGCAGGAGCGCTGCGGCGGCGACGAGCACCCCCCATACGGTACCCATGAAGATCCTGTTCATCTGACTCCCATCAACACGTGAAGCAGCGAAAAGCTTCCACGTCGCTACCACATTCGCCCACGAGGGCAAAGCGGTTGACGGCCCAGGCGGTTTTGCGGACACTCACCGACCCGCATGACCGCTGCACTGCTATCGATCGGCACCGAGCTCACCCGTGGCGAGTTGGTGAACACCAATGCCGCGTGGCTCGGCGAGGAGCTCACCAAGCTCGGCTTCGACGTCGTCGAGCACCTGACGGTCGACGATGAGCTCGATCGAATCGTGACGGTCATACACAGGTTTGCTGAAGCACATCGCGTCGTGATCGTCACCGGCGGACTCGGACCGACCTCCGATGACCTCACCACGGAGGCGGCGGCCAACGCCGCGGGGGTCGCGCTTCGTCGCGACGAAAGCGTCGTCGAAGGGATTCGGCAGATGTTCAAACGGTTTGGGCGGGAGATGCCGGAATCGAATGCGAAGCAGGGCGATTTCCCCGAGGGGGCAGAGATTCTGCTGAACGCGATGGGGACTGCGCCCGGCTTTGCGATGACGCTGGGTCAGGCGCGCTTCTTCTTCGTTCCTGGCGTGCCTCGCGAAATGAAACACATCTTTCAGGAGTCGATCGTGCCTGCGATCGCCGACCTCGCCGAACCGCGAACCCACCAGGTGCACCTCCGCACCTTCGGGATGACCGAATCGGGTGTCGCGGAGGCGCTTCGCGGCCTCGAGAAGGCGCATGAAGGGCTGACCCTCGGCTACCGTGCTCACTTTCCCGAGATCGAGGTCAAGGTTCACGTTCGGGCGGACTCGGCGGCCGAAGCCGAGCGGCGTTCCGTGGCGATCGCCGACGACGTCCGCGGTCGTCTCGGCGACGCCGTGTTCGGAGGACGCGAGGACTCCTTTGCCGAAGTCGTAGCTCGAGCCCTTCGGGATGCGGGCAAGACGCTCGCCGTTGCGGAGTCGTGTACCGGGGGGCAAGTGGGTGAGATGCTGACCCGCTTCGCCGGCGCCTCGGACTTCCTGCTGCTCGACGCAGTCGTGTACGCCAACAGCGCCAAGGAAGCGGTGCTCGGGGTGAGCTCAGAGGTCTTGCTCGAGCATGGCGCGGTGAGCTCGGAGACCGCGGCGGCCATGGCGGAAGGAGCGCTTCGGGTTGCGGGCGCCGACATCGCAGTGTCGATCACTGGCGTGGCGGGACCTGGCGGCGGCACCGAGGACAAACCGGTCGGGACTGTGTGGTTCGGTTTGGCGCGCAAAGACGGACCGACCATCACCAAGCACCGCCACCTCCCGTGGGGGCGAGACCGCGTGCAGACCTTAGCGGCGTACGCCGCGCTCGGCATGGTGCGACGCGCGGCGCTAGGACTCGACCCCGACCTCGCTTGGCGTTGAGTCGCTCCCGAACGACTTCCATCCAAACTTGCGCATCACCTTGTTCGAATAGGCCTTGAAGACCGACTTCTTCACGTAGGTCGCGTGGCGAGGAGAGTCGACATAGTGGATGCCCCCCGAAAGGTTCGGGCGATCGGTCTTCTTCAGCTCGTGGAACTTGGCGGCCCGTTTGGGTCGCTGATCTTGGTCGAGGATGAAGTTGCACATCATGTCGGCTTGCAGGGTGAAGAAGTCGTAGGCGCCGCCGTCGGTTTGGTGAAGGCCGAGACAACACACATTGTCGAACTCTCGGTGCAGCGAGCTCAGGTACAGGTCCGGGTACTTGCTGACCCACTCGAACAGGCCCTTGTC
Organism: uncultured Polyangiaceae bacterium; assembly: GCA_964195565.1. GTDB lineage: Bacteria > Myxococcota_A > Polyangia > Polyangiales > Houyiibacteriaceae > SG8-38. Next base: position 28,986 of record CAXMRN010000003.1, read on the forward strand.
CATGTACGGGTAGGTCACGTTGTAGCCCGTCGCGAAGACGATCAGGTCGATCTCTTCGTTGCTTCCGTCCTTGAAAAACACGCGCTTACCTTCGAAGCGCTCGATATCGGGCCGGTAGGACACGTCTCCGTGTCCGAGGTAGTGGAGCAGCTGCGTGTTCATGATGGGGTGGCTTGCCATGACCGGGTGATCGGGCTTCGGGAGGCCGTAATGAGTCAGATCGCCGACTGCCATTTTGAGAAGGAGCTCGAACATCGGTCGCTCGATGAAGCGTGGCAGCGCGATCTTGCTCGCGAATAGGTCCGTCGGAGTGCCGAACAAATACTTCGGGATGAAGTGGTAGCCGCGTCGAAGGCTGATGAAGGCTTGGTCGGCGTGAACCGCCGCGTCACACGCGATGTCGCAGCCCGAGTTGCCGCCGCCAACGACGAGGACGCGTTTCCCGGAGAACTCCTCCGGTAAGCGATAGCGCACCGAGTGCATCGTCTCGCCCGTGAACTCCCCCGGATAATCGGGGATGTTGGGATCCCAGGTGTTGCCACTGCAAAGGAAGATGCCGCGGTACCTTCGGGTTTCGCCGTTGCCGAGCGTCACCAACCAGCGTTTGCCGCCGTCTTCGGGCTCAACCCGGTCGATGGTCGTTTCGAAAGTGATCTTCGGGTAGAGGTCGTAGGCGCGCGCGAAGCTTCGGATGTACGCGAGGATCTGACGGTGGTTCGGGTAGTCAGGGTAGTCGGCGGGCATGTCGAAGCCCGGCAGGTTCGACACGGTCTTCGACGAGATGAAGTGCGCCGTCTCGTACATGGGTGACCAGTCATTCTTGATGTCCCAGATGCCCCCGACGTCGTCGTTCTTGTCGAACTGCTCGTAGGGGATCCCAGCGTGTTGAAGGGAGCGGGCGGCGAGCAGGCCCGCCGGGCCGGCGCCGATGACACAGTACTGGTCGGAACGGTCGAGGATGGAGCCGCCGCGGGTCATCTCCATTCTCCTTATCGCACGACCCAGGTCGGTCTGCTCTCGCTGCCTGGGGCTGGTCGGGGTAGGGTACGGTCCTATGCAGTCTGGGGGGCCGCATCGGCGACTTTCCCAAGCAGGAACTTGACTACCGTAATGAAGCCGACTAGACGGGTGTTCAGGTAATTCAACTCACAAGGAATCCGCGCCATGGCCGACTCGAATCGCGAAAAAGCCCTCAATCTAGCCCTCGGAACTATCGAGAAAGCCTACGGAAAAGGCGCGATCATGCGGTTGGGAGACGCCGCCGCCAAGATCGAGATACCGGTGATTCCGAGCGGGGCGATTTCCCTCGACATCGCTCTTGGTGTGGGGGGGTATCCGCGGGGCCGCATCGTCGAGATTTATGGTCCAGAATCGAGTGGTAAGACGACTCTGACTCTGCATGCGATCGCCGAATGCCAGAAAAGCGGCGGCATCGCGGCCTTCATCGACGCAGAGCATGCCCTCGACCCGTCCTACGCCCGCAAGCTCGGCGTCAAGGTCGATGAGCTCCTGGTCAGCCAGCCCGACAACGGCGAGCAGGCCCTCGAGATCGCCGACACCCTCGTCCGATCGGGCGCGGTCGACATGATCGTCGTCGACTCGGTGGCGGCCCTGGTGCCCCGCGCCGAGATCGAAGGCGAGATGGGCGATAGCCATGTGGGTCTTCAGGCGCGCTTGATGAGCCAGGCGCTTCGAAAGCTCACCGCCAACCTCCAGAAGAGCCAGACTACCCTTTTCTTCATCAACCAGATTCGCATGAAGATCGGCGTGATGTTCGGCAGCCCTGAAACCACCAGCGGAGGCAACGCCCTCAAGTTCTACGCGTCGCAACGCCTCGACATTCGCCGCATTGGCACGATCAAAGTCGGCGACACCGCCGTTGGCAACCGTTGCCGCGTCAAGGTCGTCAAGAACAAGCTCGCGCCGCCTTTCCGTCTGTGCGAGTTCGATATCCTCTTCGGGAAGGGCATCAGCCGTACCGGCGATGTGCTCGACCTCGGTGTCGAGGCGGGCATCATCAACAAGTCGGGCGCTTGGTACAGCTACGGCGAAGAGCGCGTCGGTCAAGGTCGCGACAACGCGCGCACCTTCCTCGAAGAGCATCCGGACATTCTTGCGGTGGTCGAACGTAAGTTGCTTCAAGAGCACGGGCTCATCAAAGAGGACAAGCCTGCGGAGCCCCAAGCCGCGGCCACAAAGCTCGCTGCTGCGCCCGCGAAGGGCGGCGCCGCCAAGCGTGCTCGGCCCAACTGAACCCCTTTTCCCTGATCCGGCAAAATCGGCACAAACTGCTGAAATCACACAGCTTTGACCAAAAGTAACCGTTGACTTTTGGGTCCGGTTTTGCTATACAGATAACGTGCATGCAGTTGTTTGCACACTCAACGACGAGTGTCTTTCTGCCCGCGCCCCCAGCGCGGGTTTTCGTCGTTTTTGACTCAGTTATCTCGAGGGAGAGTTGTCTCATGAGCTTTAGCATTGGCGACAAAGCAGTTCATCCCGCTCACGGCGTCGGAGAGATCACGCAAATCGAGGAGCGCTTGATCGGCTCCGACAAAATCGATTTCTACATCCTCAAGCTCCTGAACGGAAAATCGGGGACCATCCGCGTTGCCCTGAACGCAGTCGATCGAGTGGGTCTGCGGCAGGTCATGTCGCGAAGCGCCGCGAAGACGGTCCTTGCCGAGCTCAAGAAGGACGAGATGGCGGTGACCTCACAGCCATGGAACCGCCGCTACCGCGAGTACACCGAGATGTTGAAGAGCGGCTCCCCGATCAAAGTCGCCAAGGTCTTGCGCGACCTGTCGAAGGTGCGCTCCGACAAAGGCGAGCTGAGCTACGGCGAAAAGAAGCTCATGGAACAAGCCCGCAAGCTCCTCATCACCGAGCTAGCACTAGCCCGCCGAGTCCGAGAAGAGACCATAGAAAAAGACCTAGCAGCCATCCTGAACTAGTGCGCGGATCTTTTTCCGCGTGGCCGGCTTACGTCCTCGTCGCTCCGCTGCGAGGCACATGATTGCCTCTCACTACGCGCCTGTGGGCGCGCTCGGCCACACGAAAAAATCTCTCGCGCACTTGGTGTTAGCGGGAGGCTTTTTCGTCGTGGCCGGACTGGGCGAAGCGGCTCGAGAGCTTGGTGAACAGGGCTCGCAGCGGAACCTCGCGGAGGACTAGGCCGACCAGCAGATGGTAGAGGACGTCGCCGGCTTCGGAGGCGACTCGATCGTCCGACTCGCCGATCAGCGCCTGGCCAAGCTCAGCGGCTTCTTCGCGAAGTTTGGCGTCGACTTTGGTCGGGCCTGCGTCGAGCAATGACTTGGTGTAGCTCTTCGCCGCGTCGGAAGCTTTGCGCTCCTGCAGCGTGCGCTCGAGTTGAAGCAGAGTCGGCGCGGCGCGGTCAGTGCCCTCGACCAGGCTGCCGTCCGCATCCAAACGCCGAAAGAAGCAAGTCTGCGCGCCCGTGTGACAGGACGGGCCGGCGGGGTCGACCATGTAGATGAGCGCGTCGCCGTCACAGTCGACCCAAACGCTTCGGACGCCGAGGGTGTTGCCACTGCTCTCGCCCTTCTTCCAGAGCGACTGGCGTGACCGGCTGTAGAAATGAGCGAGACCCGTGCTCAGCGTCTGCTCCACGGCGGTCTCGTTCGCGTACGCCATCATCCGCACCTCGCCGGTTTCGGCATCCTGCGCGATGACGGCGACAAGCCCCTGATCATCGTATTTGAGGGCGTCTATGGCCATGCGCCGGGACTACGCCACCTCGCCCCCGCCCGCAACCGAGAACGGCCCACCCCGCTCCAGCCCCCGCCCCAGAACCGCAGACCGCGATCCGCGGTTTTGGGAGAGGTTAGTGTCGGATGCCCATTAAGGCTTCGAGGGTATCTCTCAAGCCAGTGAGGTCGCTTGGCCTTACATGGGCTGATGCGCCGGCTTCGAGCGCGGTGCGTTTATCGGCTTCGTCTCCGGCCAATAAGATTGCCCGCACGTGCTGGGTGTTCTCGCCGCGTTTGAGAGCCACGATGATCTCCGCGCCGGAGAGGTGGCCGACTTGGGCGCCGAGCACGATCGCGTCCGGCGGATGTTCGCCAATCTGCAGCAGACCCGTAAGCGGGTCAGGGTAATCCACGACCTCGAACGATATCTCGAGGGACGCGAGAACTTTGTTCTTTTCGTGGAGGCCGTTGACGAACAGCGCGACGCGTGGGCGCTCGGATTCGAGCTCCTCGGGGATTGGGTAGCCGTACTTGCGAAGGAAATCGAGGACGTGCGGGCGGCGGAAACGGAGATGTCGCCCGGGAGTCCGGAAGTGCGAGATCTGGCCGCGGTCGGCCCAGTTGTGGATGGTCTTCAGATCGACCTGGCAGAAGCGCGCGATCTGCGATGCTGTGAAGAGCCCCTCGGACTTGTGCGCGTCGGCCGCCATCTCTCCTGGGTAGCGGTTCGGCTCCAGCCAGCACAAGGAATAACTAGAAAAATCTGGAAAAACTGTAGCCTAGCGAACAGGCTAGGGCGCGTCGCGCCAAGCGCCATTGTCGAACACCATGCGCGTCCCGCCCGGGAGAACTGGCTCGTCTTCCGGATGTTCCGGGTCGCCAGGCAAGGCGAGGAACCAGCCGTCGTCCCCGGTGATGAGCTCTGGTCGAACGAGCGGTGGCTTGCGTGAAAGAGCGTCTGCGATGATCGACTTCGCGTCGTCGAATTGCGCCAGCCACTGCAAGGTTCGAACGGTCGGGGGTGCCAGCTTGATCCGGCCAGCGAACATGTCTTCGATCGCGCCGGCAGGACGCAGCCACGTTGCCGACGTCGTCTCGGTGCCGTCATGCGATCCGGTCTGACCGTCCGGCAACACGGCGACATAGAATCGCGTATCGAAGCGCCGGCTTTCCATCTTGGGCGTGATCCAACGCGCATACGGGGTCAGTGACTGCGCATCGATCTTCATGTCGATGTCTCTTGCGAGATCCGAAAATGACGCGCCGTCGTGGAGCCGTTGACGCGTTGCTGCGAGATCGACGTTGGCTGTTGCGTTCGCCAGCAGCACGCCGGCCTCTTCAAACGTCTCGCGCACGGCGGCAACCAACAGGCCTAGTCCAACTTCGTCGTCAGCCTCACCGAGCTGCGCGGTGATCTCTTGTGGGGATCGGTCGACTCGGGCACGCCAACTAGCGTCCCGGTCGCTCGGGTCGACCTTGCCACCCGGGAACACGTGCGCGCCGCCCATGAACCCGCTTTGCTGGTGTCGGCAGAGCAGGAACGTTTCGAGGCCATCGCTGGCCTCGCGCAAGATGATGACGGTCGACGCGTCCTTGATGGGTTTGCCGGGTGCCTCGCCGCTCATGACTTGCGGGAGACCAGCACGTGGGTGGTCGACACCCCGATCGCGTTTGCGATCCGCGCCAGCGTATCGAGCGAAGGAGTGTGCCGTCCGGCCTCGACGCGCGCGATGTTCGGACGATGAATGCCGGTGCGGCGCGCGAGTTCGGCCTGAGTCAGGCCGGCAGCGAGGCGGAGCTCGCGAAGACGCGCGCCAAGTTTTTCTCCGTTGATGGCGATGTCCTCCTGCCCGTATGCCATGCCGGGGGCACCATGTGCGGCCGCGGCCGAGAGCTGGCAGACCGCGCCGCTCTTCAACCGAAGCGTGGCCTTGGTGGCGCTTGGATCAATAGTGATGCTCGCAACATCAGACCCATCGTCTGATGCGTCGATGGGTCGGCGGTGAAGTGAGGAGTCACCGTTGCCCAGAATGGCCAACACATCGTCGCCGCACGGAGATACCGTCACGAACTCGAAGCGAAGGCGGCGTCGCGCGTCGGCTCGCCTGGAGATCGCGGCTGCAACTTGCGCTACGTCTCCGTCTGCACTGGTGACGAGGCCGTGACAGAGTTCGGTGATGATGTCTTCGAGCGCATCGCGATCGCGATCAACGTGTGCAATCGGCAACGAACCCGACGCGCGTACGAAACCGATCGTCGACAGGAGTTCGTCTGCGTCGAGCTGCGCGCCATCGATATCGACGACGACAGCCGCCTGACCATCGACGGCATTCGCTAGATCGTTCGGCGCGACGATCTTCGATTCGATGTCGTGCTTCGTCAGCGCCTGTCGCCACTGCTGCACGACATGCTCGCGTTCCGTCAACAATGTCACGCTTAGCGTCATCATTCCTCCGAGTGCGGGAGCGATGGGTGTACACTCCCGCGTGACGAAGCTCAACCGTGTTTTGACCGGAAACTACGGTATGATTTTTGTCCAGCACTTTCCGAAAGCAGCTCGCGGTTGACACTCGTCTGACGCTTTGCTACCCACGGTCGCCTTCCTACCGGGTGGCGGCTCTTGGTTCAGTTTAAGGGGACCACCGATGTTCAAATCGACCTGCGTTTTCTCGGGCAACTCCAATCCGGCTCTTGCCGAAAAGATCGCCCAGTACCTGGAATTGCCCGTGGCCCGCGCGCGTGTGACCCGCTTTTCGGACGGCGAGGTGTTCGCGGAGATCAAGGAAAACGTGCGCGGTGTGGATGTTTACGTCATCCAATCCACGTGCACGCCGGTCAACGACAGCTTGATGGAGCTTCTAGTGATGATCGACGCGTTGAAGCGCGCGTCCGCGGGGTCGATCACCGCAGTCGTCCCCTATTACGGGTACGCACGCCAGGACCGAAAGGCGGCACCCCGAACGCCGATCACGGCGAAGCTGGTGGCCGACTTGCTCACCGCGTCGGGCGTCGACCGAGTGGTTTCCATGGACTTGCACGCAGGCCAGATTCAGGGCTTTTTCAACAAACCCTTCGACCATCTGTACGCAATGCCAGTCTTCTTGGAGCATTTGAGGCCTCGCTTCCCATCGCTGCCGGTGTTGGTTTCGCCCGATGCGGGCGGGGTGGAGCGCACTAGGGCATACGCCAAGCGGCTGGGGGCCGACCTCGCCATCATCGACAAGCGGCGTGAGAAAAAGAACGTCAGCGAGGTGATGCACATCATCGGCGACGTCGACGGGCGCGAATGTGTGATTCTAGACGACATGATCGACACGGCTGGCACGATAACCAACGCGGCTCGCGCCCTGCGGGATCAGGGCGCCAAATGGGTCATGGCAGCCGCGACGCATCCGGTTTTGTCGGGTCCGGCGCTCGAGCGCATCGTCGACTCACCCCTAGAGGAGGTCCTCGTGACCGACACCATCCCCCTTCGGGAGGAAGCCGAGCAGACGGGCCGCTTCCGCGTGCTTTCGGTCGCAAGTTTGCTAGGAGAGGCCATCAAACGGATTCACCACAGCGACTCGGTGAGCTCGCTGTTTGTTTAATTGGAGCATTTGAGAATGGAAACGACGACGTTGCAGGCTGAGGTCCGCGATACCCGCGGAAAGGGGCCAGCGCGTCGGCTGCGTACAGAAGGAAAGATCCCGGGCGTATTTTACGGCCCGGGCGTCCCGCCCACGCCGCTGACCCTGTCCCCCAAAGAATTAACCCATGCGCTTCGAGGCGAGAGGGGGCGGAACGTGGTGTTCAAGCTGTCTGTGGACGGCAAGGAGCACCTGGCGATGGTCAAAGACCTGAGCACCGATCCGGTCACCCAGGAGCTCCTTCACATCGATTTGTACCGGATTCTCGAGGACAAGGTGCTCGAGGTGAACGTACCGTTCCACGCGGAGGGCAGGGCCGTGGGCGTTGTCCAGGGCGGCGTGCTGAACATTACGCGCCGTACGCTTCCGCTCCGCGCCACGCCGGCGAACATCCCGGTGTCCATTGATGTGGACGTGACCCATCTCGACCTCAAGGACACGATTTCCGTCGAGGACCTCGAGTTCCCGGAGGGTGTGGAGTGCATGCTTCGCCCCAAGCTCACGCTCGCGATCATCCTCGAGCCCCGCAAAGCGGTCGCTGAGGACGAAGAGACCACGGCTGAGTCACCGGCGGCCGAAGGCGACGCTGCGGCGGCCCCTGCGGCAGACGCGGACAAGGCCCCCAGCTAAGCACCTGGCGGGCCGTGAGCACGCACCTCATCGCCGGACTCGGAAACCCCGGCCCCAAGTACGTCGGCAATCGACACAACGTGGGGTACATGGTGGTGGACGAGCTCGCCCGGCGTTGGGGTGCGCCCAGTTTTCGCGACAAGTTCAAGGGCGAGTTCACGAAGGTCGCTGTCGGGAACGACGACGTGGTCCTTCTCAAGCCCATGACCTTCATGAACCTGAGCGGGGAGGCTGTGCAGGCGGCGATGCGGTTCTTCAAGGTCCCGCTCGAGCAGGTTGTTTGTGTTCACGATGAGCTCGACCTCGATTTCGGGGTCGTACGGCTCAAGATGGGGGGCGGAACCGCAGGCCACAACGGGCTCCGCTCGATGGTGGAGCACTGCGGAAGCCCCGATTTCGCCCGCTGTCGTATGGGCATAGGGCGGCCTGCCCGGGGTCGCCCGGAGCACCATGTATTGAGTGATTTCGACAGCTTGGAGAGAGCGGAGCTGGTCGCGCTGCTCGATTTGGGCGCGGACATGACCGAGAGCGCCGTGCGCGACGGTGTACGCCAGGCGATGAATCGCCATCACAGCCGATCCTGAGCGCTGGCGCCCGAGCGAAGATAGGCTATTAGTCGCGCTCCCTCGCTCCAGCCACTGGCCGGGGCCGACCAGACCAGGAGGAGAATATGGCAACTGCAGCAGCAGCGCCCGCTATCCGGTGGGCCCGCGAATACGAGACAATCTACATCCTTCGAGCCGACGTGGACAACGCCGGCGCCGAGAAGGTCGTCGACCGAGCCAAGGACGTCATCACGCGTCTCGAAGGCACGCTGACGAAGCTCGACAACTGGGGCAAGCGCAGGCTCGCGTACCCCATCCAGAAGAGTTCCCGAGGGATCTTCGTCTACCTCAAGTACGTGGGATACGGCGACCTCGTCGCTGAGCTTGAGCGCAATCTGCGCCTGCTCGACGAAGTGGTGCGGTTCCAGACCGTGCTCCTGACCGAGGACATCGATCCGGCATCGGTCGCCGTCGACCCGGAAGAGGTCGAGTACCTTCACGTCGAGGAGGAGGACGAGGCCGAGGACACCGAGCTCGAGCGTGCGCGCAGTCTCGGAATGGCGCCAAGAGCACCGCGTCCTGCGCCTGAGGGCGCTCCGGCGGGCGCCGGTGCACCTGTGGCCGCCGAAGGACCTCGCGAGGGAGCCCCGGCAGCAGAGGCGCCAGCAGCAGGGGCAGAGGCGCCAGCAGCAGAGGCGCCAGTAGCAGAGGCGCCAGCGGCAGAGGCGCCAGCAGTAGAGGCGCCAGCAGCAGAGGCGCCAGCAGTAGAGGCGCCGGCAGCGGAAGCACCGGCAGCGGAAGCACCGGCAGCGGAAGCACCGGCAGCGGAAGCACCGGCGGCGGAAGCACCGGCAGCGGAAGCACCGGCGGCCGAGGCACCCGCCGTTGAAGCGGCACCTGCTGCCGAAGAGGCTCCGGCCGCAGAGGAGCCTTCCGAAGAATCAACCGACGCTGACAAGCGCGAGAAGGGCTAACCGATGGCCGACGACATTCGACAAGATTTCGACGTTGATGGTGGCGGACGCGGACGCGGCGGGCGCAAGAAGGCGCCGGGCCACTCGCTCGCTCCCGATTTCAAGTTCGACTACAAAGATCCCCAGCAGCTTCGGCACTTCATCACCGACCGCGGAAAGATCACGCCACGGCGTATCAACGGTCTCAACGCCAAGCAGCAGCGTGATCTGACCCGAGCTATCAAACGAGCCCGCAATATCGCGTTGCTCCCCTACACGGCGACGAAGTGAGGTAGCCATGGCATCCACAGTCCAAGTCGTCCTCAAAGAAAACCTTCCGCACCTCGGCTTGATCGGCGACGTGGTGCGTGTGCGCCGCGGCTACGCACGGAACCTTCTGTTGCCGCGCGGCCTTGCGGTCGTCGCGAGTCGCGGAAATGTTCGCCAGATCGAGCATGAAAAGGCCATTCAGACGCAGCGCATCGCCAAGCTTCGTGAGGAGCAGGAGAAGATCGTCGCTCAGTTGGCCAAGATCACGATCATGGTCGCCAAGGAAGCCGGCGAAGATGGCAAACTGTTCGGTTCGGTGACCTCCAACGAAGTGCTCGATGGCCTGAAGGCCAAGGGCGTCGACGATGTCGACAAGAAGAAGCTCGTGATGCCGGACCAAATCATCAAAGAGGTGGGCACCTACGAGGTTGGCGTGAAGCTACCGTATGGCTTGCTTGCAACCGTGAAGCTCGAAGTGAAGACCCGCGCGTAGTGTGCGCGGTGGCGGTTCCTACGGACGAACCGCTCGCCCCCGGGCAATAACGCTTCCGCTCATTTGCCGTTAGAGCTACAAGCGTAGTCTCAAGGGAGCACGGGTCATCACTTCATCGCAACAAGCCGGGCAGGTTCCGCCGAACGCACTCGAGGCCGAGCGCGCGGTGCTCGGAGGGATCCTCCTCGAGAACCAAGCGATGAACATCGTCGTCGAGACGCTGTCTCTCGAAGACTTCTACAGCGAGGCCAACGCCAAGATCTTCGAGGCGATGACGGAGCTGTCTCGCCAGGGCCA
>CAXMRN010000004.1:0-7820 GCA_964195565.1 uncultured Polyangiaceae bacterium
GAGGCCGCATACAAGTTCATGGAGCCGAAGGACTATTTGAACTTGCGGCTCACGGGGAAGTTTCTGGCCACCACCGACTCGATCGCGCTTCACTGGGTGACGGACAATCGGGACATCGACAACGTCCGCTACGACGATCAGCTCCTTGCTCAGAGCACTCTGCCTCGAGAGAAGCTCCCAGACCTCACCCGTGCCGTCGACGTGATCGGAACGCTGACGCCCACGGCCGCGACCGAGCTCGGTTTGAACGAGGACACCAAAGTGATGGGGGGAACGCCAGACGTGCCCGCGGCGGCAGTAGGGTCAGGCGCAGTCGGAGACTTTGAGGGTCACATCTACGTCGGCACCTCGTCGTGGTTGACCTGTCACGTGCCCTTCAAGAAGACCGACCTGATTCACAACATGGCGTCTCTCCCGTCGGCGTTGCCGGGCCGCTACTTCGTCGGCAACGAGCAAGAAACCGCCGGGGCCTGCATGGCCTGGTTGCGAGACAGTATCTTTTGTAGGGACGACGTCCTAGACCCGGGCGCCCCACCGGAGGACGCGTTTGATCGCTTCGGAGAGTTGGTTAGCGGAGTGCCTGCGGGAAGCGACAAGGTGATTTTCACGCCGTGGCTCTATGGCGAACATACGCCGGTCGCGAATCCGCACTTGCGCGCCGCGTTCTCGAACGTGTCGCTGCGGACCACGCGCGCGCACATGATCCGGGCGGTGATGGAAGGGGTCGCGTACAACACGCGCTGGCTCATGGGAGGCGTCGAGTCGTTCATCGGCCGGCCGTTCAAAAGCCTACGTTTCATCGGGGGCGGTGCGACTTCGAAGGTCTGGTGTCAGATCTTTGCCGATGTGCTCGACCGGCCCATCGATCAGGTGGCGGACCCGCTTTCAGCAAACGTCCGCGGTGCGGCGTTCGTGGCCGCAGTCGGCCTCGGTAAGCTCGAGGTCGAGGACATCGCTGCGCGGGTGCCGATTGAAAAACGCTACGCACCGAACCAGGACCACCGACCGATCTACGACGAGCTCTTCAAGGCCTTCTTGGAAATCCAGAAGAACAACGAAGCCATGTACAACCGGCTCAACAAGTAGCTTCGCCGCGCGGCCTGGCCGAATCGGCGTTGGTGGGGTACGCAGTGCGCATGGACATCAAGGACCTCGCGAAGGTGCGCCTGGGGCCGCTGGAGCCTCTGGCAGCCCGTATTTACCGGTACGCGAAGCGCTTGCCGATGGTGAGAGACAAGCTCGAAGCGGAGTACGCGCCGATCATGGAGGAGCTTCGCAAGTCGGCGAAGCCCTACGCGGGCGAGCTCGAAAGCCACGCTAGCCTCCCGGCGACTGGGAAGGCTCGCGCCGACGTTCTGTCAGAGCTCCGTGCGCTCCAGCGGCGAGAGGACGGCCGCTGGGAAGATGGCTATGTGTCCGGCGCCGTCTACCACGGGGATCCCGATCACATCGCTTTCCTCAACGAAGCGTATGCGATCACCTCTCAGACAAATCCGCTGCACTCCGACCTCTGGCCCAGCATCGCGAAGTACGAAGCGGAGATCGTCTCGATGACGGCGAACATGCTGGGTGCGCAGCGCGCGACGGGTGCGCAAGTGTGTGGGTCGGTGTCGAGCGGCGGGACCGAGAGCATCATGCTGGCGATGCGCTCCTATCGCGATTGGGCGCGAGATACCAAAGGCATTACCTCGCCTGAGCTCGTCGTTCCGACCACCGCGCATGCTGCCTTCGACAAGTCGGCCCAGTACTTCGGCATCAAGTTGGTGAAGGTGCCGGTTGGTCCGGACTGTCGCGCCGACGTCGCAGCCACCAAGAAGGCGATCAACCGGCACACGATTTGTGTCGTGGGTTCGGCTATTTCGTTCCCGCACGGGGTCATCGACCCGATCGAAGAGCTATCCGAGCTTGCCCGAAAGCGCGGCATCGGCTTCCACACCGATGCTTGCCTCGGTGGCTTCATCCTCCCGTGGGCCGAGAAACTCGGGTACGAGGTTCCCGCGTTCGACTTTCGCTTGCCGGGCGTGACCTCGATGTCTGCGGACACCCACAAGTACGGGTACGCCGCAAAAGGCACGAGCGTCGTGCTCTACCGCAACTACGACCTGCGGCACTACCAGTACTACAAAGTGGCGGACTGGCCGGGGGGGCTCTACTTCTCGCCGACGTTCGCGGGGAGCCGACCTGGTGCGCTCAGCGCGGCGTGCTGGGCAGCCATGCTCTCGATGGGAGAGAGTGGGTATCTCGACGCAAGCCGGCGCATCCTCGAGACCGGCGCGAAGATTCGCGAAGGCATCCGCGCGATCCCTGAGCTGAGGGTCCTCGGCGACCCGTTGTGGGTCATCGCATTCGGCTCCGATGACCTCGATATTTATCGTGTGATGGAGTTCATGACCAAACGCAGCTGGAATCTCAACGGTTTGCACAAGCCGCCCAGCGTTCATCTCGCGGTCACCCTCCGGCATGCCGAAGATGGAGTCGCGGACCGCTTCCTCGACGATGTCCGGGCCGCCGTGGAGCACACAAAAGCCCACCCGAACGAAGAGGGTGGGATGGCGCCGGTGTACGGGATGGCCAACACCGTGCCTGTGCAAGGCGTCGTCACCGACCTCCTCGAACGCTACCTCGATGTCCTGTACGAGGTGTGATCAGGGACTGTCCTTTTGAAGCCGCCACCAGGCGCCGTCTACCTCGGTTAACCCTTTCAAAAAGGGGACTGTCCCCTTTTTGTTGATGGGGTAGGATGGGATGGGATTTGGAGGGGGCGATGGGAGTTGTTGAGGTTTATCGAGCGACTGATCCGCTCGTTACCGCACTTTGGGTGGCAGGTGGGTTTGCTTTGCTTTGCTGGGTGCTGTCAGTTCTCACGAAGGAGTACTCCTGGGTCGATCGGTTGTGGTCGATCACGCCGGCGCTTTTTGCGACGCACTTCGCCGGGTATGTCGGGTTCAGCGATGCACGGCTGAATCTCATGGCGGGGCTCGCCGTGCTGTGGGGCGTGCGGCTGACCTACAACTTCGTGCGCAAGGGAGGGTACAAGCCTGGCGGCGAGGACTATCGTTGGGTGGAGATCCAAGGGAAGATCGGCCCGATGTGGTTTCAGGTGCTGAACGCCACGTTCATTGCGCCGTTCCAGAATCTCCTTCTCCTCCTGATCGTCGTGCCGTCCTATGCGGCGTATCGTTTCGTGGGGACGCCCCTCAACGCCTTGGACTACGCCGCGGCCCTGGGGTTCTTCGCACTGCTCGTGGGTGAAACCGTCGCTGATGAGCAACAGTGGAAGTTCCAGACCGCGAAGTACGCGGCCATCGCGCGCGGCGAGACTCCCGGCGCGCAGTTCATCACGACGGGGCTCTTTCGGTATTCCCGGCACCCGAATTTCTTTTGCGAGCAGGCGATGTGGTGGGCGTATTACGCCTTCTCGGTCGCGGCCGGTGCCGGGTGGCTCAATTGGTCAATCATTGGTGCGATCGTCCTCACACTGTTGTTTCAGGGGTCCACGGGCCTCACCGAGACCCTCTCCCTTCGAAAGTACCCCGCGTACGCAGATTATCAGCGAACGACGAGCCGCTTGATGCCCTGGTTTCCCCTCTGAAACCAACGAAACCCACGCGAACCGGTTGCTCGGGCATCGCGTGGGAGCGGCCGGTTTGCGTCCCGGGGTGAGTCCAGATACACGGGTCGGGCGCGTGTTGGGCGCGTTGCCCCCATCTGTGCCAAACTTCGCACGGTCGGGCTTAATACGGAGAATAAGGGATTATGAGAATTACGAAACTAATGGTGATTGGTGTGCTCACGGGCGCGCTTGGCTTGATCGGTTGCAGCGACAGCAACACCGGCACCGCAGGCACGGGCGGCTCCGCAGGCACGGGCGGCTCCGGCGGCAGCGCCGGCCCGGAGGTGTGCGGCGCAGGCGAGTCGATCGACCCAAGCTTCACGACCGGCGAAGGCTCGGTGGACTGCGACGGGCTTGGCGTCCTCGAGGTCCCGATCGGTGTCGTCCTCGCAGCGAAGGCTGACGTCGTCGACGGTGAGACCGATGTCGAGGTTCAGGTGCAGTTCGTCATCGACTCGGAGACCGTCGAGGTCCTCGCGCCCCTCGTGCAGAGGGCGGTAATCGCCGAAGCGTCGGCTGACGTCGACGATGATCAGGGTGGCGGAAGCGTGAACGTTCCAGCGACGGTCCCCTGCTCGGTCGACTTCATCACTGGCGGCGGCGCAATCACCGTCACGACCCCCGTCAAGACGGCGATGTGGACGGCTATCGACGGCTCGATCGTGGTCCAGGCGGCCGACATGACCTTCGAGATCTCGGAGCCGGTACCGCTGCCTCTGTCGACGAAGGACCCAGAGCCGGCTTGTGTGTGGGTCGTCAAGCCGACGGTCAGGCTCGAGTCGGGTGCTGGCGGTGCTGGTGGCTCTGGTGGTGCCGGCGGCGCTGGCGGTGCTGGCGGTGCTGGCGGTGCTGGCGGTGCTGGCGGTGCTGGCGGCGCTGGCGGCGGCAACTAGTCGCAGCCACGCACAACGTCGTTGAGCCCCGCCGGCACTGCCGTCGGGGCTCAACGCATTTAACGGCCTAGCGAATGCGCCGGTGCGCGAGGCTCGGGACCGCCCGGCGGACCGTATCGACAAACGCCGGGTCGATCGGCGCCACTGCGACGCCCTCGCCCTGCCCGCACTGCGCGACGACCGTGCCCCAGGGATCGGCGATGAGCGCATGCCCGTAGGAGCGGCGCTCCCCGAAGTGGTGACCGGTTTGTGCGGCCGCAAGCACGTAGCACTGCTGCTCGATCGCACGGGCACGCAGCAGGACGTGCCAGTGGTCCTTGCCGGTCGTGAGGGTGAACGCGGCGGGGATCGCCAGGGCGATGGCCCCCGCATCGACCAACCGCCGATAGAGCTCTGGAAACCGTAGGTCGTAGCAAACGCTCAGACCGAGGGTTCCGAACGGCGCTTCGGCGACAACCGTGTCCGAGCCAGGGTCGACGGTCTGGGACTCGAGCAGTTTGGTGCCGTCTGGCAAGTCTACGTCGAAGAGGTGGATCTTGCGATAGACGGCGTCGATGGAGCCATCGGCTCGCATGTAGATGCACGCGTTGCGCACCTTGCCGGGTACATCGCTCTTCTCCCAGAAGCCACCGTAGACCACGTCGACACCTGCATCAGCGGCTGCCTCCCGGCATCGGTCGAGGATCGGGCCGCCTTCATCGAGCGACTCGGCGATGTCGAGCTTTCCCTTCTCCGGGCCGAGGTACGAGAAGCACTCGGGCACGAGCACCATCTCAGCGCCGCGAAGGGCCGCGTCTCGCACGAGCCTCTGCACGATGCCCATGTTCGCATCGACATCGGCAGTGGACGTCATCTGGACCACACCGGCGATCACCCGCTTCGACTGGCTCAATGTGAAAACCTCCGCATCGACACGTTCATCAGCAAGCCTAGGCCCAACATGGTCGAGAGTAAGCTCGACCCGCCGTACGAGAACAGCGGAAGCGTCATCCCGACGACCGGCAAGAGCCCGGAGACCATCCCAAGATTGACCACGGTTTGCCAGAAGATCATGGCGCCGACACCCACGGCCAGCACCGCTCCGAAGCGGTCCTTGGCTTGGGATGCGATCCGCAATGACCACAAGACGACGAACAAATAGAGACTGATCAAGAGCACTGCGCCCAAAAACCCGTGCTCCTCGGCCCACACGGGAAATGGAAAGTCGGTGTGTTGGTCCGGAAGGAAGCGAAACCGGGTCTGGGTGCCCTGAGTGAAGCCCTTGCCGGTCAGGCCGCCACTGCCGATGGCCACTAGCGACTGATGGGTGTGCCAACCGGAGTCGAGGAGATCGGTTTGAGTCCCCCCAATCCGGCCCCAGAATGCGGTGATGCGCTCCTTTTGGTAGTCCTTCAAGAGATAGAACCAAGTCACCGGCGCAGCGACGACGAACGTGGCGAGAAGGGTCGCGACCGACCGCAACTTGAGCTGAGTCAACATCATCACGCTTGCGAAGATGAAGGCGAGCACCATCGCGGTGCCGAGGTCTGGCTGCAGAAGCACCAGGCCCATCGGGAGGGCGAGGATCAATCCGGGGATGATTAGGTCGGCTAGCGTGCGCCCCCCGGTCTTCGTGTCGTGGTGCAGGTACTTCGCTAACGCGATGATCAGGCCGATTTTCATCAGCTCGCTCGGCTGCAGGGAGAACCCGCCGAGCGCGATCCATCGGGTCGAGCCCCGAACGCTCCGCCCGAGCCCGAAAACGAGAACCAACGCAAGAATGCACCCGCCGTAGATCACCCAGCCGTACCGTTCGAAGTGCCGATAGTCGATGGCGACCGTCAGCCCCGCGACCCCGAAGCCGAGAATCAACCAATAGAGCTGTTGCACGTACGCATCCGAGGTCGTGCCGCCATCTGTCGCGCTGTACAGGTTGAGCACGCCGAACAGTGCGATCGTCGACACCGCGATGAAGAGCGGCCAATCGAAGTCGTCCCGAATCGTTCGTCCGAGGGCCATCGGCTACTTCGCCTCCTTGGACCCTGCTGGCTCTGGGGGCTCGGGCTCGCTCAAGTACTGCTGCATGACGGAGGTGGCGATCGGCGCCGCGCTCGCGCCTCCCGAGCCACCGTGCTCCACCAGGACCGCAAAGGCTACCTGAGGATCCTCGGCCGGGGCGAAGCCGGCGAACCAGCCATGCGAGCGGTCGAGATACCACGCGCTCGACGATTCTTCCGAGCGGCCTTTGCGACTGACCACCTGCGCGGTGCCGGTCTTTCCGGCAACTCTCACCCCATCCTTGTTGCGTGCGCGGTACGCAGTGCCGGACTCCTCCTGAACGACGTCCTCGAGCGCGCGCCGCATCAGGTCGAGGTGCTGCGGAGACACACCAACCTCACGCTTGACCCGCGGTTGGAACGTCTCGGACAAGGACCCGTCCGGCGCCTTCACGTTCTGCACCACTTGCGGCACGTAGAGGGTGCCTCCGTTCGCGATCGCGGCGTTGGCCATGGCGAGCTGAAGGACGGTGACGCGGGTGTTGCCCTGCCCAATCGCCGTGTTGAGCGTGTACCCGATGCGAAACGCACCGTAGTGCTCGATGTACCACTCGCGCGTCGCGAGGAACCCCTTGGCTTCGCTGTTCACACCGATGCCCGTCTGCTCCGCAAAGCCAAACGCCTCGGCATAGCGAGTGATTCGCTCGATACCGACTTCCTCGGCCAGATCCCAGAAGTACACGTTGCAGGACTGGACGATCGAGTCGTAGAGGTCGACCCACTCATGGCGCTTGCTGCAGCGGAACTTCTGCCTGCCGATCTTCAGCGACCCCATGCACTCCACACGCTGCATTGGGTCGACCACCGCGTCTTCGAGGGAGGCCAAGGCCGTGATGACCTTGAAGGTCGATCCCGGAAAGTAGGTTTCGTAAATGGTCTTGTCGATCAACGGCCGAAAAGGGTCACCCGTGAGCTCCGCGTAGCGCTTGGTGCTGAGGCCGCTGCTCATCTCGTTCGGGTCGTAGACGGGCTTCGAATAGAGCGCCCGAACGGCGCCGGTATGGATGTCGACAACGACCGCCGCGCCCGACGGATGCGGCCGGAAGGCGCGGTCGAACGCTTCCATCAAGCGCATGTCGATCGTCAGCTGAATGTCGTGGCCGGGAACTGGCTTCTTCAGCATGTCGACCTCGAGCCAGTCCGGCCGCGTTCCTTCGAGCGCTTTGCCTCTTGCATCGACGACCACGCGTCGAAAACCTCGCGCGCCTTTGAGCAGGGGCTCGTACCGCTTCTCGAGCCCGCTCCGGCCGATGCGGTCGCCGGACCGGTACGTGCTCG
>CAXMRN010000005.1:0-4890 GCA_964195565.1 uncultured Polyangiaceae bacterium
TACCTACTCGACACGCACGTTTGGCTGTGGAGCCTGCTCGAGCCCGAGCGCCTTCGGAAGAAGACCCGCACGCTGCTGACCGACGAGGGGTCCACGCTTTGGATCTCGCCCATCTCGGTATGGGAGACGACGTTGCTGGCAGGGGGAGGGAGGCTCGAACTCGACACCGAGCCACGCCGTTGGATTCAAGACGCGATCGCGGCCAGCGGCGTCGGTGAGGCAACGCTGAACCACGAGGTCGTACTCCACTCTAGGGAACTCAAGCTCAAGCACGACGACCCCGCAGACCGCTTCATCGCCGCGACAGCGAGCGTTTATCAACTCACACTCGTGACAGCCGACGAGCGCCTTTTGCGTGGCAAGGGCTACGAGACGATTCGGGCTTGAGGTAGAGCATGCGCCGCGTACGAGGATTCATCGATTTGGTATTTGACGTCGTCGAGGAGACGACCAATTTGGTCGAACGGACGCACGACGCCGTGGTGGATCGGTCGGTTCGTCGGTTTGCTCCTGTCGAGCCTGCCGCCAGCACCGCGAAAGCCGTCACTGGTATCGAGACCGCTATATCTGGAGGCGTCTTCGAGTCGATTCGGGTGATCAACGGCATCACCCGCTTCACGGTCAACGCCGTTGCGGATGTCGCCGAAGCTGGCCTCGACCAGCCTTCCGAAACGACCGAGCTTGCGCTCTCCACCCCGATCACCTCGAGCGCAGTGGGCACCGCCAGCTGGTACGTCGACTACCTTCAGTCGTCGATCAATGGTTTTTGGGGCGATCACCTCAGCCGGAAGAACAGCCGCCTCGATCTCGGGATGGCCCTCCGACACCACGGGAGGCACCTCCCCGCCACCCCCGAGGCCTTTGCTGCCGCGTTCCCCAACCCGACGAGCAAGGTGTGCGTCTTCGTGCACAGCTTGGCCGCCACCGAGTGGTTGTGGAGCCTGTCCTCGGAGGAGCACTACGGCGATCCCGACGTGACGTTCGGAACCCGCTTGGCGGACGACCTCGGTTACACGCCGATCTACCTGCGGTACAACACGGGCCGGCACATCTCGGAGAACGGGCGCGCACTGGCCACCCTGCTCACCGAGGTACTCGCCGCATATCCGGTGCCCGTCGAGGAGATCACGCTTGTCGGGCATAGCATGGGCGGCCTGGTGGTCCGTAGCGCGGCGCACTACGCGCGCGAGCATGACGAGCCCTGGGTCACGCATCTTCGTCACGTGGCGTGCATCGGTGCGCCGCACCTCGGTGCGCCGCTCGAAAAGGCGGTGAGCGTCCTCACCGGCGTGCTGAGAAACGTCGAGGCTGCGGGCGCCCAAGTTCCAGCCGAGCTCCTCGATAGCCGCAGCGCTGGCGTCAAGGACCTCCGCTACGGCTATACGATCGACGAAGAATGGGCCGGCAAGGATCCAGACGAGGTGTTCGCGGACGCGCGACGCCACGTGCCGCTGGTGGACGGGGTAGGGTACTATTTTCTCGCCGCCACGATTTCGCGTGACCCGGACCACCCGCTGGGTCAGCTCCTCGGCGACTTGATGGTTCGGCTGCCAAGCGCTTCGGGCGAGGCGCCAGAGCATGCCCGTCGCATCCACTTTTCAGGCGGAGCGGTGTTCCCAGGGATGAATCACGTCCACATCGCCAACCACCCGGACGTCTACGAGGCCCTACGCGACTTGTTGGCGGCCTAGGCGGGTCGATGCAAAGCTGAGGTCCAATGGCGTCCCAACGACCCTTGGATTCAGCGGCCGACGAAGTTCGCGCCGCCCTCGGCCCCGCGCTTCAGCGCTTCGGCCCGGACTACTGGCGCGAGCAAGATGCCGCGAAGGCGTTTCCCGTCGAGTTCTTCGACGCCATCGGCGAGGCTGGGTACTTCGGGACGTTCATTCCCGAGGCCTATGGGGGGCTCGATGCAGGGGCGCGCGTTGCGGCGGTCCTCGTCGAGGAGATCAATCGGGCGGGTGGCGACGCGGCCTCGGTCAACGCGCAGATGGCCATTTGTCGAACGCTCGTTCTTCACGGCACGGAAGAGCAAAAGAAGAAGTATTTGCCCAGCGTCGCCTCGGGCGACATTCGGTTCCTCACAGTCGCGGCGACCGAGCCCGACAGCGGCGCCAACATGAACGAGCTCGCGAGCACCGCGCGCCGCGACGGCGATGATTGGGTGATCAACGCCAGCAAGGTCTTGATCTCGTTTGCCGAGCAGACACGCTTGATGATCCTTCTCGCCCGGGCCGACGAGGGGACGACACTGTTCCTCCTCGATCTCGACGAGGTGAGCGACAAGGTGGAGATGCATCCCATCGACCTCGTGTCGAACCGGATGACGGCCAGTTTGTTCATCGATGATCTTCGTGTACCCGACTCCACGCGCATCGGGCCTGTGGGCGACGGACTCGCCTGCTTGATGAAGGGCTTCGTGATTCGACGTGTGCTTGCCGCGTCCGAAGCAATTGGAAACGCACGCTTCTTGCTCGACCGGAGCATCGAGTACGCCAAGACCCGCAAGACCTTCGGTCAGCTCATCGGCGTCAACCAGGGCATCCAGTACCCGCTGGTCCAGGCCTACTCCAAGGTCGAGGCGGCCGACCTGATGCGCTGGGACGTCCTCGACCGCGTCGACCGCGGCGAGGACGCGGTGCCTCGCTCCGCAATGGTGAAGGTGCTGGCCTCCGAGGCCGCTTGGGAGACATCCCGCGCCGCACTGACTACGTTTGGCGGCTGGGGTCTCGCGTCGGAATACCACGTCGAACGCAAGCTTCGCGAAGGCACGGTCTACGTGTTTAATAACCTCTTAATGAACCTGATCGCCGACCGCGCGCTCGGGCTTCCCAAGAAGTAACCGACTGTAGCCCCACCGCTCAGGCCGGCTGGGCGCCCGGCTCGTACGAACAGAGCGGGTCCTCGCCGAGCGCGTCTCCGGTCATGGCGTATGCGCGCGCCCGCGAGCCGCCGCACGCGAACTTGAACTCACAGCGCCCGCAGCGGCCTCTGTAGTTCGCAGGGTCCTGGATTTCGTGCAGCGCTTCAGACCCCCGGTAGATTTCGTGCAGGGCCTGATCTTTGACGTTGCCGAGCAACGGGTAGGGCAAGAACCCAGCGGGGTAGACCTCGCCGAGATGCGAGACGAAAATCACCCCGTTTCCATCGCGAATGCCAAACGCCATCTGGCGCGCACGCCCCTTAATCTCCTCGAGCGACATGCCCTCGGCGAGCTTCTGTTGAATCCAGTAGCGTCGGTAGTGGGGCGCCTCGGTCGTTCCAACCCGGAACGGGGCCTCGTCTGAAATCGAGTACACCCAGGCGAGCAGTTCTTCGACCTCGTCGGCGGTTGGCGTGCTCAACTCGGAGCCGCGCCCGACCGGCACCAGCAAAAAAAGGCTCCAGCGGCGAACCGGCGGCGCCGCCTTGTCGCGCAGCAGCTCGTACATGGCCTGCACGTGTGGAAGCGTTTGTGCGGTGATGGTGGTGTTGACCTGGACGGGGATCTTGAACTCGCGAGCCCATTGCAGCGCGCGCATCGAGTAGTCGAAGGTGCCTGGGACGTTGCGAAACGCGTCGTGGATCTCGGCAGTCGGCCCATCGAGGCTGATGCCCATCGCGCTGACGCCGAGGTCATTGAATCGCTCGACTGTCTCGCGCTGAAGCAGCGGGGTCGTGCTCGGCGTAATCGACACGTGAATCGGAAGCGAACGTCCGTATTCGATCAGCTCCGCAATGTCCGGGCGCTTGAGGGGGTCGCCGCCCGTGAGCACGAGCATGCTGCCTAGCTCCTGAACACTGCGCATCAGCGCCTTGCCCTGCTCGGTGGTCAGCTCGCCCGGGTCGCGATGCGGGATGGCGCTCGCGCGGCAATGCTGGCACGCGAGGTCGCACGAGATGGTCGTCTCCCAGTACACGTTGCGTGGCTGACGACGGTAGAGGAACCCTGGATAATCGGTTCCGACGGTTTCGAGTTCCATCAGACGTGCTCTTTCTCGCGAATGACGCCGCCGAGGCGGTCCGCCCAGTTCTCGGGGTAGCCCTCGTAGTACCGGGTCCATTGCTGGCCGGTCACTTCACGAAACACGAGGGCGTAGGCTGCACGCGAGATAGACGGCAACCCGATGACCGGCAAGTAGAGCCACCCGAGCAGGCGGGATTGCTTGGTATGACCGAGCTCGTGGGCCCGGTTTCGGACGTCGAGGTCGTGCCAGCGGCTGTTCTCCCGGCTCCAGAACACGACGTGCCCGAGGGAAATCCCGGTCCCTTTGGACTCGACGACCAAGCGACCATCCTCGACCTCGACCTCAACGATGCGCTTTCGCGCGGCCTCGACTCCTAGCATGGCTGCGCCGAGCGCCGTTTGCGGCGCTTCCCAAATCAGCGACAGACCTCGGCCGAGCAGGGACATCCCGGCAAGGTTAGCACCATGGCGTCACGCCACTACTCGAAGAGCTCGAGATAGTCTCCATAGCCCTCTTTGGCGAGGTCTTCCTTGGGGATGAACCGCAACGATGCACTGTTGATGCAGTAGCGCATCCCGCTCGGAGCAGGACCGTCCTCGAAGACATGCCCGAGATGGCTATCGCCCTGCTTGCTTCGGACCTCTGTTCGCGTCGCCATCATCTTGCGGTCGCTGTGTTCCGTCACGTTCTCTTTGGCGATCGGCTTCGTGAAGCTCGGCCACCCAGTGCCGCTCTTGTACTTGTCGGCCGAGCTGAACAGGGCCTCACCGCTCACGACGTCGACGTAGATGCCGTCCGTCTTATTGTCCCAAAACTCGTTCCGGAACGGAGGCTCGGTACCCTCTTCCTGCGTCACCGCATACTGCAATGGCGTCAGCTCCTTGCGAAGCTCGGCCTCTGCGGGCTTGTCGTATTCCTTGGTCTTGTCGGTCATTGAGTTCTT
>CAXMRN010000006.1:0-7570 GCA_964195565.1 uncultured Polyangiaceae bacterium
GGCGCGGTGGAACACGACGCGCGGATATGACGAGCGGGGCGCCTTGCGTGGCCTCAGGCCCCCAGTTTTTCCGGCCACGCTTGCAAGGCGCCCCGTCCGTTGAAACCGCGTATCGTGTTTTGCCGTGCCCCGGGCCGCCCGATCGCGAGCACGGCCGTCGCGAGCCGTTCTCCGAGACCGTAGTTACCACCTTTGCAAGGCGCCCCGTCCGCGGAACCCCCGCGTCGCGTTTCGCACTGCCCCGGTCGCCCCCACATCGCGTTTTGCCGCGGCCCGATCAGCTGACGCGGTAGTTGGGCGCTTCCTTCGTAACCATGACGTCGTGCACGTGACTCTCGTGGAGCCCGGCAGGGCTGATCCGGATGAACTGTGCGTTCTTCTGGAGCTCGGCGATGTTGGGGTTCCCCGTGTAGCCCATGCCGGCACGCAAGCCGCCCACGAGTTGGTACACCACCGTCGACAGCGCCCCTCGATAAGGCACGCGACCCTCGATACCTTCGGGAACGAGCTTGCCGACGTCCGACACGTCTGCCTGCGCGTATCGGTCCGATGAACCCTCGCGCATCGCGCCGAGCGAACCCATGCCGCGATAGGATTTGTACGTTCTCCCCTGATAGAGGACCAACTCGCCAGGCGCTTCGTCGGTCCCGGCGAAGAGCGAGCCAATCATCACGGTGTTGGCGCCCGCGGCGACTGCTTTCACTGCATCGCCCGAGTACTTCACGCCACCGTCCGCAATGATGGGAACCCCGTGCTTACGTCCGACTTCGGCGCAATCCATGACCGCCGTCACTTGGGGTACGCCGATGCCCGCAACGACACGCGTCGTGCAGATCGACCCCGGACCCATCCCGACCTTCACCGCGTCGGCGCCCGCATCGATTAGCGCCTTCGTCGCGTCGGCTGTCGCCACGTTGCCAGCAACGACCTGCACGCTCGGATACGTCGACTTCGTCTCCCGAACCGCATCGATCACGCCCTTGCTGTGCCCGTGCGCGGTATCGATGACCAAGACGTCGGCCCCTGCCCGCACGAGCGCCTCGGTGCGCGTGTCGCGATCGGGACCGATGCCGAGCGCGGCACCCACACACAGACGTCCGAGCGAATCCTTGATCGAATCCGGATGGCGATCCGCCTGCAACAAGTCCTTGATGGTGATGAGACCGACCAACTCGCCGCCCTCCCCGACCACCAGCAGTTTCTCGATGCGGTGCTTGTGAAGAAGTTCGCGCGCCTTACCCTGCTCGACACCGGGCGGCACCGTGACGAGCTCCTTCGTCATCAGCTGTGCGACCTTCTGGTTGAGGTTCTGCTCGAAACGGATGTCGCGGCTGGTGAGGATGCCGACGGGCTTGTCGCCCTCGACCACCGGAAGCCCCGAGATCTCATGCCGCCGCATCAGCTCGAGGGCATCGTGGAGCGCCTCGCCGGGGCCCACGGTCACGGGGTCGACGATCATGCCCGTCTGTGCCCGTTTCACCTTGGTGACCTCGAGCGCTTGAAGCTCGGGGCTCATGTTCTTGTGGAGAATGCCGATCCCGCCTTCGCGGGCCATCGTCACCGCGGTACGCCACTCGGTCACGGTGTCCATGGCGCTCGACACGAACGGAATGCGCAGCTCGATCTCGCGGGTGAATCGAGTGGAAACGTCCGCATTCGCGGGCAGAAAATCCGCGTACGCCGGCAGGAGCAACACGTCATCGAAGGTGAGTGCTTCCCGTAGGATGCTGTCAGTCACCGGAACCTCCCAAGGACCCTAAAAATTGGCAGCGACTATAGCGCCCCGGTGACGGCGCGCTAGTAGGCGCGCGGGAAGTCCCCGATATCGACCTGGTCGAGGGCGAAACGGATGAGAGCGCTTCGGCTTATCCTGCGATGACCCTGCTTTTTCAGCTTGGCGACCATCTTGTCGAGCTGAGCCAGATCTTCCTTGTAGAGGGAGATGCAAATGACGTCGTAGTGGTCCGGCTTCTTCTTCTTGGCCTTGGCGCGACTACGTTTGGTGGTCTTGCCGCCGTAGAAGGAGTCGCGAAGAACTGCGCTCACTTCATCTTCGTCTAGAACTCCGTTTACCCCTGTTGCTTCCCGTCTCTTCATGTAGCCCCCTACGATGCAACCGAAAGCGCGGATCGCGTCTGCGCTCTCGCGCCAGTCCCGGCAACGGCGGTCACCCGCTGCACCAAACGCATGTAGTCCTCCGCGCCGTGGCTCTTCGGGGCGTACTCGAAGATCGTTTGCTTCGCGCTCGGAGCCTCACGGAGTTTGGTGTTGATTCGAATCGGGTCGTAGCAACGGCCCTCGAAGTGCTGGCGCATCGTGAGAATGGCCTCTCGTGAGATTCGAGTGCGAACGTCGAAGAAGGTCGGCAACACGCCCAGAAGCTGCACGTCGTGTTGAAGCAACTCACGCACATTGCGAATCGTCCTCAGCACCTGCTTCATACCGACCAACGAGAGGTAGTCGCAGGCAACCGGGACGACAACGCTATCCGCGTAGACCATCGCGTTCTGATTCATCAGCGACAGGGCCGGTGCACAGTCGATGACAACGACATCGTAGTCGCGGCATGCGTCACCCAGTCGCTCGCGCATGATGCGGTCGCGGTTGGGGCGCTCTGCGAGGTACAGCTCTGCAGAGGCGAGTGATTCGTTCGAAGTCAACACGTCCAAGCCTTCTCGAACGGGCACGGCGACCTCAGTCGCCTTCGCGCCGTTCACGAGCACGTGATAGAGCGTGCGCTGCCCGGCAATCCCGAGCGACGCACCGACGTTGCCTTGTCCATCGGCATCGATCAGCAACACGCGGCGTCCGGACTCTGCCAGACCCGCCGCCAAATTGATCGACGTGGTGGTCTTGCCGGTGCCGCCCTTGTGATTGAACACCGCGATGCGCTTCGGCGTCGCGCGCACGGGTCCCACCTCGCTATAACGCTGCTGACCTCGCTCCTGACAAGCAGTCGTACAAAAGTATTGGCGGCGACCATCACTCACGCTCATCTGGTAAGGAAACTCGATCTCGAACGTAGCGCCGCAGGTGTCGCACGCGTGGACGCCGTCCTCCCCAAGCAGCAGCTTCTGCTGACACGCGGTCGAACAGATATAGACGTACTGCCCGTTCTCCTCACGAACCTGGTAGCGAAACCGCGCCTCGAAGCTCTTCTCGCACACATGACAAGTCGACTGCATTACCACTCCCTCGAGTTATCGAAGTACTTCCTGAAGTGGTTCAACCAGAACGCCAGGGTCCGGTCAAAAAACCGGGTGGTAATTCTTACAGCCTAGCCGTCGAGCTAGACGTCGAGCTCGACGGCGTCGGCCCGCGGCGCCTGCTCCATGATGAACTGATAGCGGGGAGCGGGGTCTTTGCCCATGAGCTCGCTGAAGACACGGTCGGCCTCGAGCTCTCCCTCGACGATGACCCGAAGCGCTCTTCGTCGTGTCTTGTCCATCGTGGTTTCCCGAAGTTCCTCGGCCGTCATCTCGCCGAGGCCCTTGAACCTGCTGATGTCCACCTTCGCGTTGCTCGCCGCGTCGGCAATGATGCGGTCACGCTCCTGATCGTCGAGCGCCCAATGCACCTGCTTGCCGATGTCGAGGCGATACAAAGGCGGCTGTGCCAAGAAGATGTGCCCCGCCTTCACGAGCCCGGGCAACATACGAAAGAAGAACGTGAGCAAGAGCGTTGCGATGTGGTGGCCATCGCTGTCCGCGTCCATCAACAAGAACACCCGTCCGTAGCGCAACTTCGAGATGTCGAAATCTTTCCCGATGCCGCACCCCAGGGCACTGACGATGTCCTGAAGCTCCCGGTTGCCGAGGATCTGGGCCTGCGTCGCGCGTTCCGCGTTCAGCACCTTGCCGCGTAGGGGCAAGATCGCCTGAGTCCTTCGGTCGCGCCCCTGCTTTGCGTTTCCGCCCGCGCTGTCGCCCTCGACAAGAAACAACTCGCTCTCGTCGGGGTTGGTGCTCGAGCAGTCGGCGAGCTTGCCAGGAAGATTCAAGCGATGACTGATCGCGGTCTTGCGGGAGACCTGCTGACTTGCGGCACGGCTCGCAGCCCGAGCACGCGACGAGATGATGACGCGCGCGATGATCGACTCCGCCGAAGTTTGGTTGTTCAGCAACCATTGCTCGAACGCGGTACGCACCGACGTCTCGATCTGCGCAGTGATCTCGGGATTGTTGAGACGGTCCTTGGTCTGCCCCTGAAACTGCGGCTCCTCCACGTAAACGCTCACCAAAGCCACGAGCC
The DNA here is from genome assembly GCA_964195565.1 of uncultured Polyangiaceae bacterium. GTDB lineage: Bacteria > Myxococcota_A > Polyangia > Polyangiales > Houyiibacteriaceae > SG8-38. The sequence continues at coordinate 4,252 of CAXMRN010000006.1, forward strand.
CCTCACGAATATCGTCGGAGGTGACCTTGACCCCCTTCGGCGTGAGCTTCTGCGTGTCCATGTGGCTTCGGATGGCCTTCGAGAGCCCCTGCTTGAATCCGTTCTCGTGCGTGCCGCCCGACCCCGTCGGAATGCCATTCGCGTAGGATCGGATCACCTCATCGGTGGCTTCAGTCCACCGGAGCGCTACCTCGATACGCGGCTCACCATCGTTCTCGGCCGTGAACGCCTCGGCGTGCACCGAGGGCTCGCCGCGTTCGGTGACGAGCTTTTCGAGGAAGTCGACGATTCCTCCCGGGTGTTCGAACTCGTGCCGTTCACCGGTCTTCTCGTCGACGAAGATGATCTTGAGGCCACGGTGAAGATAGGTTTTTGCCTCGAGGCGCTCGGCTACCCGCTTCGAATCAAACGCCGCGCGCTTTCCGAAGATCTCGACATCGGGCCGAAAATGAACCGACGTGCCGCGCTTGCTCGTCTTGGCGCCCTTCTTGAGCTTCGCGCTCGCCTTGCCGCGCGTGAATGGCTGCGAGTAGGTCTTGCCCCCGCGCCAGACCGTAGCCGTCAGTTCGGAAGACAAGGCGTTCACGACCGAAGCCCCGACGCCGTGGAGACCGCCCGCTACTTGATAGCTCGTCCCCTCGAATTTGCCGCCGGCATGTAGGGTCGTGAGGATCAACTCCAGCGCCGACTTCTTGAATTTCGGATGGGTGTCGACCGGAATCCCGCGACCGTTGTCTGTGACGGTCGCGCCTCGATGGTCCGCATCGAGCACCACCTCGATACGGGAAGCGTGTCCGTTGATCGCTTCGTCGACCGAGTTGTCCAAGATCTCCCACAACAGATGGTGGTACCCGTGGGCGTCGGTCCCTCCGATGTACATCGCCGGCCGCTTGCGAACCGGCTCCAAGCCCTCGAGGACATCGATGTCTTTGGCGGTGTACGCCACTACTCCTCCTCGAAGATGGGAATCTCGGGTTCTTGGTAGACCTCGCCCTCGACTGCGCCCCGCGTGAACAGCTGAAAACCCTTCCCCCCTCGCGATACGACCTCGTATTTGCGAAGGGTGATTCGGTACTCGCTGCCGCCGTCGCGTTTGGCGATCAGCACGTCGTCCTGATAGGCGAGTACTCGCGCCGCGAGGACTTCGTCGTCCTTCTGAAGCTTGATCAACATGACTCCGCGCCCTGCCCCCGCGAGCAGCGACACGTCCTCAGCCTCGCAGACCAGCGCTCGACGCTGTTTCGTGACGCAGGCGATGCACTCCTCTTCGAAGACCGGCGCCACGTAGATCACTTCATCCCCCTGCTTGGGCCGCGTGAACTTTCGCCCCGAGCGCGTCGAGGGCTCCCTGTGACCGCGAAGCGAGAAACGAAGTGCCAGGCCGCCACGAGTGACGGCAACCGCATACGGCGGCTCCGGCTCCTCGGACTCTTCGTCCACCGCCGGCACCTCCATGAAACGAGAATCGAAGCCCATGGCACCGACGATCCGCTCCCCGTCGGCCATTTTGAACATGGTCTGCAGTGGGGTTCCATGCCCGGTCGTCGCCGCAATGTCGACGATCCGGCTGACGTAGCAGACACCATGACTGCTAAAGAACGCCACGGTGCTCTTGGTCGACCCTGCCAGAACGGCGAGCACGCGGTCGCCCTTCCGTACACGCGTCGAGGCGACATCCTTCACCCGCTGTTGGCGCTTGACCCAGCCCTGCTCGGTCACCACCACCATCGCATCCTCATCGACGATGAACGCTTCGGCATCGAACTCAGGCTCGTCGAGCTTGGCCGTGATGCGGGTGCGGCGAGGGTCGGCATAGTTGGATGCCAGCTCCAAGAGCTCGGCGCGCACCAGTTTCCACCGCGCCGCAGGGCTCTTGAGTAGCTTCTGCACGCGGAGAGCTTCTTTTTGTTTCTGGGCAAGTTCGGACCGAATCTCGAAAATCTGTAGCTTTGCCAACCGGTAGAGCTTGAGTTCGAGGATCGCGTCGACCTGCAGCTCGTCGAGCTTGAAGCGCTTCATCAGCTTCTGGGCCGCGTCTTGTTTGCCCTCCGACTTCCGGATGATCCGAATCGCTTCGTCGAGGGCGTCGAAGACGAGGACGAAGCCTTCGAGGATATGGATGCGTTGGAGGAGCTGTTCGAGCTCGAACTCGAGCCGCTTGGTGACGACCTCCATCCGGAAGTCGACGAAGTGCCGAAGGATGGCCTTGAGACCGATGCGCTGCGGCGCCGCCACCTCAGGATTGGCGGTCGGGACGAGGCAGGTCAGGTTGACCTGGACGTTGGTCTGAAGCGGCGTGTGTTTATAGAGGTACGCCATGATGAGCTGCGGGTCGGCGTCCTTTTTCATCTCGCAGACGATGCGGCAGTCGTCGGTGCTTTCGTCGCGGACGTCGATCAGGAGCGGCAGCTTCTTGGCGATGATCACATCGGCAATTTTCTCGACCACGGTGCTGCGCTCGACCGAATAGGGGATCGACTGAATGACAATCGTCGGATTGCCGCTCCTAGGCTTCTCGGTTTTCCACTCGCCACGCAGTTTGAGCGACCCCTGCCCGGTCTCGTACGCCGACGTCAACTCGGCCTTGCTGCTGATCAACTCGCCGCCGGTTGGGAAGTCGGGACCCCGAACGAACTTCATCAGTTGCTTGGTCGTGAGGTCCCCGTCGATGAGCGCCACGCACGCTTGAATCACCTCGGACAAATTGTGAGGCGGAATCGAGGTTGCCATCCCAACCGCAATGCCCTGCGAGCCATTTACCAACAGGTTCGGAAAACGGGCGGGCAAGACAATCGGCTCGAACAGCCGGCCGTCGTAGTTGGGTCGGAAGGCGACCGTCTTCTTCGCGAGCTCGACGAGCAACTCGTCAGCGAGCTTCTGGAGCCGTGCCTCGGTGTAGCGCATCGCCGCCGCTGAATCGCCATCGGGCGATCCGAAGTTGCCCCGGCCATCGACCAGCGGCTCTCGCATGGTGAACGACTGCGCCATGCGGACCAGAGCGTCGTAAATGGCGGTATCCCCGTGCGGGTGAAACTTGCCCATGACGTCACCGACGATGGCGGCCGACTTCCGGTGCTTGACATCGCTCCGGAGGCGGAGCTCGTTGTACATCGTGTACAAGATTCGCCGCTGCACCGGCTTCAGGCCGTCTCGGACATCGGGCAAGGCGCGCGACATGATCACGCTCAGCGCGTAGTTGAGGTAACGACGCTGCGCCTCGACGACGAGGGATGCGTCCTCGATGCTGTCCATGGGGAGCTCGATCTGCGGAGCCCCCTTCTTCTTCCGACGCCGCGCCATCCGAAACCTGCTCGCATGT
>CAXMRN010000007.1:0-59443 GCA_964195565.1 uncultured Polyangiaceae bacterium
CGCGAGCCTTCGGATGAACGCCCGGTTATGGCTGACGAAGAGTAGGGTGCCATCGTAGGTGGCGAGCGCGTCCGTGAGTGCTTCGGTGGTTTGAAGGTCCAAGTGGTTGGTCGGCTCATCCATCAACAGGACATTGCCGGGCCGGACGAGGATTTTTGCAAGAGCGACGCGAGCGCGCTCTCCGCCGGACAGCACCGAGATGAGCTTGTCGACCGAGCGCTCACCAAAGAGAAGGGCGCCGAGCACCGAGCGCACCCGTTCGATGCTGGTGCCGTCGCTTGCGTAGGACGCCTCTTGGAGGACGGTGCGGTCGAGCCTGAGATCTTCGGCATGGTGCTGCGCGAAGTAGCGGACGTTCGATCGTCCCGGCAGATGAACGCGCCCCCCGGTCGCTTCGATCTCGCCGGCGAGAATCTTGAGGAGCGTCGTCTTGCCGGCGCCGTTGGGCCCGACGATTGCGATGCGCTCACCGCGTTCCACCGCGAGTGACACGTCATCGAGTACGACGTGCGAACCGTACGATTTGCAGAGATCGTCTACCCGCATCGGAGTGCGTGAGCCGCGATCGGTGGAAGGGAAGGAAAACCGGACCTGGCGGGCGGCGCGGTGGAGCTCGACGGAGCCCATTTTCTCGAGTTGGCGCACCCGGCTTTGCACCTGCGCAGCCTTGCTGGCCTTCGCCCGAAAGCGGCGGACAAACTGCTCGAGGTGCTCTTTCTCTTTTTCGAGGTTCTTCGCGCGGTTCTCCAGGAGCTGTCGTTCCTCTTCGCGCTGCGTGAGGTACTTCTCGTAGTTCCCGCGGAAGGTACGAACGCCCTCCGGCTCGAAGCTGACGACTCGGTTGACCTGCTCGTTGAGGAACTCCCGATCATGAGAGACTAGAAAGAGGGCTTGGTCGTAGCTGCTGAGGAATTTCGAAAACCACGCCACCGACGGCATGTCTAAGTGGTTGGTCGGCTCGTCGAGGAGCAGTAAGCCTGGCTTTTGAAACAACAACGACGCCAATACGGCCCGCATTTTCCAGCCTCCGCTGAGCTCTGCGAGGGGGCGTCGATGGTCGTCTTGGGTGAAGCCGAGCCCGTGAAGGATTCGCTTGGCCTCGTGTTCCGAAAACCGTGCATCGAGTGCAGCGATTTGCTCGTGAAGCTCCGCAACCTCGCTAGCCACTGCGACCAACTCGTCCTCGTGGCCCTTGCTCGCGTGCTCCAGCTCCGCCAGTCGAGCTTCGTGCAGTTCGAGCCTTTGACGAAGCTCAGGCCTACCGGGAACGCTGTCGAATACGAACGGCAAGACCGGTTGATTCGGGAACGACGTAATCTCCTGCGGCAGGAACCCTACTTGCACGCCCGGCAGGGTTTTGATCTTGCCACCATCGGGCTCGATGCTCCCCGCGAGCAATCGAAACAGGCTCGACTTCCCGGAGCCGTTCGGTCCCACGAGTCCAATGTGATCGCCCTGGTGCACCTGGAGCGAGAGCCCGTCAAAGAGCGTCTCTCCCCCAAGTGCCAGCGAAACGTCGTTCACCGAAGCAAGTGTCGTCAAACCAGCTCCGACCGGATCTTGATCTCGTTCAGCAGGGTGCGATGCACCGGGCACTTCGCAGCGATACTGAGCAGCCGTTCGCGCTGCTCCTCGCTGAGGTCCCCCTCGAGTTCGAGCTTCTTGTCGATGACGTCGATCATTCCGGTGTCTTTTTCGCTGTCCTCGCAGTCCCTGGCATGGACGCGATCGTGGCGGAGGGTGACCCGGACTGCGTCGAGGGGCCACTCCTTGCGACCGGCGTACATCCTGAGGGTGATCGAGGTGCAGGCGCCGAGCCCCGCCAGCAGAAGCTCATACGGTGTCGGACCGAGATTCGTTCCGCCCTTGTCGAGCGGCTCGTCGGCCGGGAATGTCAGATTTCGAGTGCGAATCCGCTGCAAATAGCCGGTTGTCTTGCCCTCGACCACAACCTCGCCCTCGGGCATGTCCTCGGGGACCTCTTCGGGGGGCTGCTCCGGGAGGTACCGGCTCGCCCACGCCGCGAGGACTTCGGCCACGTACCTCGAGTCGTCCCGTCGCCTGAGCAGGTGGTCGGCTCCATCGAGCGAAACGAAGCTCTTCGGATGCCGGGCGGCCTGGTAGATCATGCGAGCATTGTCGATTCCGACGATGTTGTCCTGCGGCGAGTGGAACACCACCAGGGCCTTCTTGAGCTCGCGGATCCGGTCGGCGTTACAGTGCTTCTGGAGGTCCTCGAAGAAGGTCTTGCGAATGACGAACGATTGTCCGCCGAGGTCCACCTCCGCGTGCCCCTTCTCTTCGATCTCTTCGAACGACGCCTCGAACAAGCGCGCGACATGCTGTGGGTCGAACGGCGCGCCGATCGTCGCCACGCCGACCGCTTCCGGGATCTGTGCAGCGGCCGCGAGGACGGCCGAACCGCCGAGGCTGTGACCGATGAGCAACATCGGCGCACCGTACGCCCCTCGCAGCGCGGCCGCCGCCGCCACGATGTCGCTCACGTTGTGCGAGAACGTCGTCCCATCGAACTCACCCTCACTCTCGCCGACTCCGGTGAAGTCGAAACGCAGCGTTGCAATTCCCTTCTCGGCAAGTGCCGAGCTGATGTAAGTCGCAGCCCTACTGTCCTTCGAACACGTGAAGCAGTGCGCAAACACCGCACACGCAACCGGCTCCACAGCCGGCAAATGCATCCGCGCCGACAGCGCTTCGCCGCCGCCCCCCCTGAACTGAAACCGCTCGACGTCCATAGTCATACCGCCTCCCAAGAGCACCAACCGTACAACGCCCCCCCCCATCCGTTACCACCCACAAAAAAGGGGACGGTCCCCTTTTTTGAAGGGTTAAGCGGATCTCCGACGCGGCGGCGACTAACCCCGCGAAAAAGGGGACTGTCCCCTTTATTCGGCGGCTTCTAGGTATTGGGGGTGTTCTGGGGTGTTGTAGCCGAATTCTTCGAAGACTTCTTGGAGTTCGGCGGTGACTTCTTCTTCGGTGATGCCGAAGAAGTCGAGGCCGAAGTCTCTTGGGCTTTCGTAGTCTCGGTGGGCGGCCGCGGCCTCGTCGAGCTTGGCTTCGAAGGCTTCGCTCACCGGCATGTCGAGCCGGCCGTACAGGCCAAGAATCGTCTTCTTCGGGTCCTGGATCAGGTCCTCGTAGCGGATGACGATGAACTGGTCCTTCGGGATCTCCTTGCGACACTCGAGCGCATATCGGTAGTACTCGTAGCCGAGTCGCTTGAGCGCTTGGATCTCTTCGCCGTCCGGGCGGATGCTTGGGGAGTGTGCCTTCCACGCCTGGTAGAACATATTCAAGAACGAAGGCAGGCTCTCGCGCGGGTCGCGCACGAGGTACACGAACGCCGCATCCGGGAACTTCTCGTGAACCGAACGGATGCGGGTCGAGAAGAACACGTTCTTGTTCAAGAAGCGCTTGCCGCCGGCCTCGAACAGGTGACGCTTGATGGTGTTCTCGTACGAGTCCATGTACGCGCGCCGGTCTTCATCCGGTTGACGATCGATCCACGTTTGGCTCGGCAAGTCCTCGATGAAGGGGAACAGCAGCCCGGTCGTGGGCGACTCGAGGCTCCAAAGGAGCGTGCACACGTCCTCCTCGGCTTGGTCGAGGCTGATGTGGTGGACGTCCTGCCAACGGCTCTCGAGCGGGCTGTTGAAAAAGTCATAGGCGCGGTTCAGCACCGATCCCACGCTGGTCTGCGCAAGCTCGATGAGTCGCTTGAAGGTCTTGGTGGCGGTGACCGACGGGAAAATGGTCTGGTAGAGCTTCACCGTCGTGAAGACCTCGTCATCCATGCTGATGAGGCGGTGGGTGAGGGTGGTGCCACTTCGGGGGTTGGCGAACACGAACACCGGCCGCTCGACCTTCTGGTCGCGGTACTCGGGGTACAGCACCTCATCGAGCGCGCGGAAGGTGGACGCCGTCTGGCGGAGCCCGACGAAGATCGGAGCAATCCAAGCAGTGGTCACGAGTCGGCCGACGGTCGGCTTCTTGAAGAGGACGTTTCCGATTTCTCGGAGGCCCCGTTTATTGATGTACATGGTCGTTCCCCGTGGCTGGGTCTCTGACTTGCCCAGGCTCAGTCTAGGGTCGAACCGTGTAATTGCTGGGGAAAACGGGCGAACGGTGCCCCGGCCCTGTTGAACGGTCACCGACTCCACGCGAGTGGAGCGCCTACTCGTCGGTCACACAGCCTTCGGAAGCTGACTTCACATTTTTGATGTATTTGTAAAGCGTGCCCCGTTTGGCCTTGAGTTCGGGTGCCTTCCAGGCCGCGCGCCGCTCCGCGATTTCGGCCTCGCTCACGTCGAGGTTGATGAACCGTTTCTCCGCGTCGATCGAGATGACGTCCCCGTCGCGCACCAACGCGATCGGTCCACCTTCCTGAGCCTCGGGCGTGATGTGCCCGATGATGAACCCGTGAGACCCACCGGAGAATCGGCCGTCTGTGATGAGCGCCACATCCTGGCCCATCCCGGCGCCCATGATCACGGACGTCGGCGACAACATCTCCGGCATCCCCGGTCCGCCCTTCGGGCCTTCGTAGCGAATGACGACGACGTTGCCCTTGGCGATTTCGCCGCGCTCCATCGCCGCCAACATGTCCTCTTCGCAGTCGAACACCTTCGCCGGTCCCTTGAAGTGGAACCCTTCCTTACCGGTGATCTTGGCAACCGATCCCTCTGGCGCGAGGCTGCCCCGAAGAATCGTCAGGTGTCCCGTCTTCTTGATCGGCGCGTCCCACGAATGGATGACGTCTTGTCCTTCGGTGAGATCGGGCAAGTTGGCTAGATTCTCCGCGAGCGTCTTGCCAGTCACGGTGAGGCAGTCCCCGTGGAGCGCTCCCTTGGCGAGCAGATACCGGAGCACCGCCGGCGTCCCGCCAACCTTGTGCAGGTCCTCCATCACGTACTGCCCGCTTGGCTTGAGATCCGCGAGAAGCGGCACTCGATCGCTGATCGTCTGAAAATCGTCGATCGTCAACGGAACGTCGACCGCACGCGCCATCGCCACCAGGTGCAACACCGCGTTCGTCGAACCGCCGAGCGCCATGATCGTCACCATCGCGTTTTCAAACGCTTCACGCGTCATGACGTCTCGCGGCTTGATGTCCTTCTCGAGCAAGAGCTTGATCGCCTCGCCGGCGCGCAGGCATTCCTCGTGTTTTGCCGGGTCTTCAGCAGGAGTCGACGAGCTGTAGGGCAGCGACATGCCCATCGCTTCGATCGCCGAGGCCATCGTATTGGCGGTGTACATTCCACCGCAGGCGCCCGCACCCGGGCACGCGTTCTCGATGATATCGAGGCGCTTCGTTTCGTCGATCGACTTCCCGAGAAGCTCGCCATACGACTGGAACGCCGACACGATGTCGAGCTTCTCGCCTTCGCTTCCATGTCCTGCCCGAATCGTGCCGCCGTAGATCATCAACGACGGGCGGTTGAGTCGGCCGATGGCGATCATGCAGCCAGGCATGTTCTTGTCGCACCCCGGGATCGAGATGTTCGCGTCATACCACTGAGCGGCCATCACAGTTTCGATCGAGTCCGCGATCAGGTCGCGCGACTGAAGCGAGTAGCTCATGCCGTCGGTACCCATCGACATCCCATCGGACACGCCAATCGTGTTGAACCGCATGCCGACGAGGCCTGCCTCCACGACGCCCTGCTTCACCAGCGCGGCGAGGTCGTTGAGGTGCATGTTGCAGCTGTTGCCCTCGTACCAAACCGCCGAGATGCCGACTTCGGCCTTGTCCATGTCGGCGCGGGTGAGACCGGTGGCGTGCAGCATCGCTTGCGACGCGCCCTGCGACGGCGGTTGGGTAATTCGGCTGCTGTACTTGTTGAGTTTTCTGCTCATTGGGGCTGCGGAGTCTAGCACTCACCCAGGCGAGGACTGCCAGCTCCGCGCTCGCCTTGACCCGTCCCGGCCTTGCTCCTACGTCTGTTCAAGAAAATTTGAACAAACTGAGCTAACCGAGTGCCGAGCGCCGCCGCAAAACAACAAGATCCCCGTGATTCTCAGCCTTTATGGCGTGAAGCCGAGCTGCGCGCGGCTGATGCCATGGGCCGATTGATGGAGTTTTGGGGCTTTCGACGCCACATGGGCCGGTTGTGGACGATCCTGTACCTGTCGCCGGAGCCGATGACGACCACGGAGCTCGCCGAGACCCTTCAACTGAGCAGCAGTGCAGTGAGCCTGTCGCTTGGGGAGCTCGTCCATTGGGGCGCGGTGCGCAAGACCTGGCGCCCCGGCGAGCGAAAGGACTTCTACCAAGCAGAAAGCAGTGTTTGGAAGCTCGTTCGCCGTGTCTATGAGCGGCGCGAGCTCAACCTCATACGGGAGGCCATCGAGGCCTTTGGGGACGCACAGCGGCAACTCGACGAATCCCGGAGTCAGCTTGGAGGCGAGGAGCGGCGCCGCGTCGACTACATGCACAAGCGACTTTCGCGGCTGAGTGCGGTATCTAAGGCCGGCGAACGGCTGGTCGGGCTGCTGGTAGCCGGGCGAATGATCAACCCAGCCGACCTGCAATCCTCGGAAGAAGAAGAGTGATGCACCAGGCGAGACTCAACGGAGGCCCGCGATGTCGCTGATAGCGGCAGTCCGTTCGGATTCGTCGTCCGATGTGCTCACGAGTCTCCAGGCCGTGTGCGATTCGCAAGGGCTCGGGGACCTTTCCGCCCACTTGGCGGATCTCGCCGACCTGGTGAAGTGGGACATGGCTGCCCTCGAGGAAGGCATTCAGAGCCTTCCGGTCGGCGATAGCGTGGTCCACAAGAGCGCGCACCACTTGCTCGAGATCGCAGGGAAGCGGCTCCGTCCCATGTGCGTGGCGCTCGCCTCGCGGCTGGGTGACGGTCTCGACGACCGCACGCGTGAGTTCGGTGTGGCGGTCGAACTCGTCCATTGCGCGACGCTGCTCCACGATGACGTCGTCGACGCTGGCGACCAGCGCCGGGGCTCTCCTTCAGCCCGCACCCTCTACGGGAACGCAGCTTCGATTTTCGCTGGCGACTGGCTCCTGGTCGACGCGCTTCGCCGTGTCCGGTCGGCCGAGATGCCCGACGTCCTGGTTCGACTGCTCGACATCATCGACGAAATGATTTTCGCCGAGGCAATCCAGTTGGAGAACCGCGGTCGGATCGACGCCCGCATGCGCACCTACATGCAGGTCGTCGAAGGAAAAACCGCCGCACTGTTCCGGTGGGCGATGTTTGCGGGCGCTCGTGCGGGGGGCCTCGATAGTGACGCGTGCAAGTCGCTCGAGGAGTATGGCCTCCACCTCGGAGTCGCGTTTCAGCTCATCGATGACCACCTCGACTACGCTGGCGATGGCGAGACCATCGGGAAGTCGCCGTTCACGGACCTGCGCGAAGGCAAGATGACTCATCCGGTGATCGTCGCCCTCGAGAGGGACCCGTCGCTGCGGCCCGTTCTCGAAGAGCTGGTCGCGAGCCCGTTGGATGATGCCCCTCAGGAGGCAATGTCGCATTTGTTGTCCGCACTCGATCACACGGGTGCCCTCGAGTCGACACGAGAGCTCGCGGTTCGCAGGGCCGATGCGGCCTGCTCGGCATTGGGCGGTCTGCCCGACAGCCGCGCGCGAGACGCGCTCATTACGGTGGCCCGAGCCACTGTTCACCGGGAGTCCTAGCGAGCAACGAAGAAAGATGCATTGATGTCTAAGCCACCACCCACCGTGACGAGCCGGATCCCGGGCTTCTACCGCGAGCATGTCGAAGAACGGCTGCGCACCATGCTCGAGACTGGCCTGCTTTCGGAAGACTCCGTTCTACACTTGCAAGATGGCGGGCGCCTCACACTCGAGGTCGCCGATCGAATGAGCGAGAACGTCATCGGGGTGCACGGCCTGCCGCTCGCGATCGCACTCAATTTCCGTGTGGACAACAACGACGTGTTGGTGCCGATGGCCGTGGAAGAGCCCTCGGTGGTTGCCGCGGCATCGAACGCGGCCCGGCAGGTGCGCATGACGGGCGGATTCTTCGGCGAGGCGACTGCGCCGATCATGACCACGCAGGTTCAGTTCGACGACGTACCCAACCCGCAGGAAGCGAAGGCGCGCGTCGAGGCGGAGCGAGATCTGATTTTCCAGATCGCCGACGAGGCGATCCCAGGCATGGTGGCGCGTGGCGGCGGTTGTCGTGACTTGGACGTGCGCGTGCTCGACGAGGAACACGGCGTGCTGGTCGTGCATCTTTACGTCGATGTCGGTGACGCGATGGGCGCCAATGTCGTCGACGCCGTCGCCGAAGCAGTCGCGCCGCGAATTCGCGAACTCACCGGTGGCACCGTAGGCCTCCGCATTCTCAGCAACTTGCCGTTGCGCCGTCGTGTACAGGTGCGCTGCGAAGTGAGCGCCGATGCCCTGGGCGGGCCGGAACTCGCAGACGGCATCGTCAAGGCGAGTCGATTCGCCGAGCTCGATCCCTTCCGTGCGGTCACGCACAACAAGGGCGTGATGAACGGCGTCGATGCCGTAGCACTGGCGATGGGGCAGGACTGGCGTTCGATTGAAGCGGGCGCACACGCCTTCGCGTCGGTGACCGGAACTTACAAGCCACTGGTCGTGTGGAGCCGCACCGACAGCGGGATCCGTGGCGAGCTCGACATGCCGATGGCGGTCGGTACGGTTGGCGGCTCGACACGAGTTCATCGTGGAGTCCGCGCGGGCTTTGAGCTGATGGGTGTGAAGAACGCCGGCGAGCTCGCGATCATCATGGGCGCGGCTGGCATGGCCTCCAACTTGGCAGCGCTTCGTGCGCTTGCGGGGGAGGGCATTCAGCGCGGCCACATGCGCCTGCACTCGCGCAAGCAAGAGGTGCAGGAGAACGCGCGGCAGGCGAAGAAGGTCAAACGAGGTGGTCAGTGAGCGAATCGGTCCACCAGACCCCGTCGCCCAACCCTGGCTCCGGTCAGATGTTTGATCAGATCGCGGGCCGATACGATCTGTTGAACAGGGTGATGTCGATGGGGATCGACCAGTCGTGGCGCCGCAAGACGGTGGCCGCGATGGCGCTCCCGGCCGGAGCTCGGGTTCTCGATCTGGCGACCGGGACGGGTGACCTCGCGCTGATGATCGCGCGGCTTCATCCCGACGCGCACGTCGTGGGCAGCGACCCCTCGAACCGAATGCTCGAAGTGGGCGTCGACAAGGTCGCTCGCAGCGGGCTCGCCGGGCGGGTGCAGCTCGAAGTGGGTGACGCCCAGGCACTTCCTTATGACAGTGACTCGTTTGACGGGTGCTGTATCGCATTCGGAATTCGGAACGTCCCTGACCGCAGCGCGGCGCTCGCGGAGATGGCGCGCGTCACCAAACCTGGCGGCCGAGTTGCGGTGCTGGAGCTCGGGGAGCCGAGCGTGGGCTGGCTCAGTCCCATCGCCCGCTTTCACGTTCGCAAAGTGATCCCACGAATCGGCGGGATGCTCTCCGGGTCGCGTGAGTATAAGTACCTGCAGGAGTCGATCGCGGCGTTTCCCCCGGCCGAGGAGTTTGCCCAGCAGATGCAGGCCTCAGGGTTGAACGTGCTGGACGTGAAACCGCTGACCTTCGGCGCTTGCACCCTGTTCGTCGCGGAGCCCACGGAGGCTGCGTCATGAGGTCTCAGAGCGCCGCGTTCGCTTTCGAAGGAGTCCCGGCGCGGGAAACCTCGCGCGCCTTCTTGGAGGAGGCCTTCCGAGCCCGCTCCTCGACAGCCGACAACCTCATCGTCACGGTTCCGGCGCCAGTGGCGCCACCTGACGCGTTACTTCGGGCGTTTCCGCACGAGGCGAGCATTCTGTGGGACCCGCCGGAGAGCGACGCTTGTTCGGGGCTCGGCATGGGCACGACCTTGGCGCCGGATGCTCCATCTATCCGGGCCTTCTTCGACCGGACCGAGCACGCGGCAGACGCGGCGAGCCCGGCGCCACGCGTATTCGGCGGCGGCTCGTTCGCTCCCGGCGCCGCCCAACAGATGCCGTGGGAGAGTTTCGGGGACGGCTTCCTTCTTCTGCCCACCTGGACGTATTGCGTGGGTGAGCGAGCTTGGCTGTCTTTCGCCGTGTGCGGCGCGGACGGCCCGACGATCGAGCACGCCCTCGACGTGTTCGACACCATTTGGGACAGCCTCGAACGACCGATCGGCGTGATTCCATCGCCCGTGTCGGTGCGTCGCATCGACGAAGCCGACCACGAGTCCTGGTCGCGCCAGGTCGGTGACATCCGCGCAAAGATCCAAGACGGCGCGTTCGAGAAGGTCGTTGCGGCACGGCACTGTGTCGTCGAACTCGAGACGGGCGCGGGCTCTCTCGATGTTCTCAAGCGCCTCGAAGAGCGCTTCCCGGGCTGCACGCGCTTTGCGTTGTGGCGGGGCGATGCCGCATTCCTCGGGGCGACTCCCGAGCTCCTGATCTCGCGACGTGGCCCCTCGGTCCTGAGCGAGGCGCTTGCCGGTTCTACCGAGCACGGAGACGGCGCGCGCATGATGGCCAGCGCCAAAGAGCGCGAGGAGCATCAACTGGTGGTCCAGGCGATTCTCACGGCCCTCCGACCGTTCTGCGACTCACTCCGATCCGCCTCGGAACCGATCGTTCGGGAGCTTCCGAACGTGCTGCACATGCAGACGCCGATCGAAGGCCACCTTCGCGAGCCAACGCACATCCTCGCTCTCGTTCAGGCGCTACACCCCACGCCCGCAGTGGGCGGTGTCCCCACCGCCGAAGCGATTCAATGGATCGTCGAGCATGAGGAGCTCGCACGAGGTTGGTATAGCGCACCGATTGGCTGGACCGACGCCGCGGGCGATGGCGAGTTCGTCGTCGCGCTCCGCTCTGGTTTGCTTCGCGACGGGAAGGCCTGGGTCTACGCTGGCGCCGGAATCATGGCCGACTCCGACCCCGACGCGGAGTACGCGGAGACCGAACTCAAGATGCAGGCGCTTCTGGGGGCGCTCGATGGGGACGGTCGCTGATCTACAGAGCGAGTGGGCGCGTCTCGTCGTCCATAGCTTGGTTGAGGCCGGCGTTCGCGACGCCGTCATCAGTCCCGGCTCGCGTTCCACGCCATTCACGGTCGCGGCGCTAGAGCAGGCAGAGCTTCGCTGTATCAGCGCGCTCGACGAACGATCGGCGGCGCACTACGCGCTCGGACAAGCCCGCGCGACGGGACGACCCTCGTTGATTCTCTGCACCTCTGGAAGCGCGCCGGCGAACTATTTCCCGGCTGTCGTCGAAGCCAGCGAGGCCGGCGTGCCTCTCGTGGTCCTTTCCGCCGATCGGCCCCCGGAGCTCCTGCGTTGCGGCGCGAATCAAACCACCGATCAAGTGGGGCTCTATGGCCGCCACGTTCGCTTTTTTGCGCAACTGGGCGAACCCCGTTCGGAGGACCTCAGCTTGCGGGCGGCCAAGCGGCTAGCGACGCGCGCGGTGTCCGAAGCGATCGGACTCCGTCCGGGACCCGTCCATCTCAACGCCCAAGCGCGCAAGCCGCTCGAGCCGCCCGAGAGCCGCGGCGAGGATTCCGAGGTACAGCAGCGTGTACAAGCGATTCTCGACGAACCACTCGCCGTGGCGTCCGGTTCACGGACGGTAGACCTGGCCGTGGTGAAGAGCGTGGCCGTTGCGCTCGACGGAGCCGCTCGCCCACTGGTCTTGTGCGGCCCGTGTGCGGTGCCGCAGGGTGGGCTCCACGCTGATCTTCGGACGCTCGCGGACCGCGCCAGAGTCCCGGTCGCTGCCGAGGCGTCGGCTCAAGCTCGATTTGGGGCTGGGGCCGAGACCGTGCTTGGAGCGCTCGACACCGTCTGGAGAACCGATCGCGGGTCGACCACGCTGGTTCCCGATTTTGTTCTGCAGCTCGGCGCAAACCCTACGTCCAGGGGCTGGGAGGAGCTTTGCGCGACCCATCGGATCCGTCGCGTGGTGGTGCACCCCTGGGATTGGGTGGATCCGGCCTCCAGCGCGGAGCTGATCGTGCAGGCCGACGTTGCAGACTTCGTCCGAGCCCTCGCGGGCGAGAGCTTCGTGGGGACGCAGCGAGACGCGGCGTTCGCCGCGAACCTCCGGCGCGCGGAGGAGTTGGTCTGGACCACTGCTTCGGATGTGCTGAGCGAGGCGAGCGACGAGCTCAGCGAGGCCGCAGTGGCGCGCGCGGTGCGCGACGCAGCGCCGAAAGAGAGCGCGCTGGTCTTGGGCAACAGCTTGCCGATTCGCAATTTCGACACTTGGGTGCCGCCCGGCGCCGCTCCGCTCCGCGTCTTCTCTCAGCGCGGCGTGAGCGGTATTGACGGCGTCGTGTCTGGCGCCGCGGGGGTCGCGTCATGCGCATCTGGGTCCACGACCTTGCTCATCGGGGACGTGAGCTTTCTGCACGACATCAACGGCCTCCAACTCGCGTCGCAGGTCTCCAGCCCTCTGGTGATCGTGGTCGTGAACAACGGGGGCGGCCGGATCTTCGAGCAGTTGCCGATCGCGCGCCAAGGGAAGGAAGAATGGCTTCCCTACTTCACCACGCCGCACGATGCGAGCATGGCCAGTGCCGCCTCGATCTACGGATGCACGTTCGAGTCGGCGCGCACGGCATCGGAGCTCCGCGTGGCGCTCGAGTCCGCGCACGCGCGTGTCGGCTGCACCGTCGTCGAAGCGGTAGTCCCGCCGCATGGTTCTGCCCAACAGAACGATGCCCTGCGCTCGGCCGTCGAGCAGGCTTTCCGGCGAGAGGGCCTTTGATGTGGCTTCTGCTGCACGGCTTCACCGGCGCGCCCGAGAGCTGGAGCGGTGTAGTCGCGAGCAGCGACTTCGATCGACCACCGGTCACGCCGACCCTGGCGGGTCACACCCTCGATTGGCAGAGTAGGTCGGTCCAATCGTTCGATGAGGAGGTCGCGCGGCTCGCGTCGCTTGCGTCGAGCGCTGAGCGGCCGCGGCTGCTTTGTGGCTACTCGATGGGCGCTCGGGTCGCGTTCGGCTTGCTCGCTCGCCATCCCCACCTCTTCGACGCCGCGGTCTTCATCGGCATGCACCCAGGCGTGCACGAGGAGTCCGCGCGCGCGGAGCGTCGAGAGCTCGATGCGGTGCGTGCGCAGGAGCTCCGTCACAACGGTCTGAAGGCGTTCGTGGAGGCGTGGGAAGGGCTGCCGCTGTTTGCGAGCCAGCACGGTCTTCCCAAAGACGTGCTGGAATCGCAGCGCGCCATCCGCCTCGGCCACGACCCGGAGGGCCTTGCGAGGTCGCTCGAGGTGCTCGGACTGGCCGAAATGCCGAGCTATCGCGCCGCCATTGCTGCCCTCGACCTTCCGATCACTCTCATGACGGGTGCCCTCGATCCCAAGTTCACGAAGATCGCCGCCGCGCTCGGCGAGGAGTGCGCTCAGATCGACACCGAGGTCGTCGAGGGTGTGGGCCACAACGTCGTACTCGAGGCGCCTGGCGCCGTTGCGGCAAGCATGAAGCGGGTCCAAGAGATGGTGTGCAGATGAGCGAAGTGAAGCCAGGATCGGCGCGCGCTTGGACCCTCGCCGCGCGCCCTGCAACCCTGACCGCGGCGTTCGCGCCCGTCGCGGTGGGCACCGCGTGCGCCTGGCGGGTCGATGGGTTGCGATGGGATGCCGCTCTGGCCGCGTTACTGGGCGCGTTTCTCATCCAGATCGCGACGAACTTCGCGAACGACATGTTCGACTTCCAAAAAGGGGCAGACACCGAGGAGCGCCTAGGACCGACGCGTGCGGCGCAGGCCGGACTCCTCACGGTCCGACAGCTTCGGCGTGGGATCATCTTTGCTTTCACGCTGGCGCTTGGTGTCGGCATCTACCTCGCCTGGGTCGCAGGCCCCGTCGTGATCCTCATTGGTCTCGCGTCGATGGCAGCGGGTCTCGCGTACACGGGCGGACCCTTTCCCCTCGCATACAACGGCCTTGGGGACATCTTCGTGATGGCGTTCTTCGGGTTCGTCGCGGTCTGCGGCACCGCGTTTGTCCAAGCGCTCTTCGTTCCTGACATCGCTTGGCTCGCCTCGGTCCCGATCGGCGCGCTGGCTACCGCGATTCTCGTCGTGAACAACGTTCGCGACGTCGAAGGGGATGCGCGTGCGGGAAAGACGACCCTCGTCGTGCGATTCGGAAGGGCAGGGGGTGTCCGGGAGTACGCCCTGTTGCTGGTGGCAGCGTATGTCATCCCGGTCGTCATCTTTGTCCTGGGCTGGGCGAGCGCGTGGGTGTGCCTCCCCTTGGTGACCATCCTCTGGGCGCGGATGCTCTTCCGCTCGGTCGCGAACGATCGAGGGGCCGTTCTCAATCAGACGCTGGCGTGGACCGCCAAGCTGCTTTCCCTCTTCGGCATTCTGTTTGCGATCGGGATCGCCCTGTGACCGACCTTCACGCGCAAGTGGAGGTGCTCGAAGGAGACCTTCCCGACCCTCTCGCGGGCGCTGCGGCTGGTCTTTGCACAAGGGAGTTCGCTCTGCTTCGGCTCATGCGGAACGACGGCACCCATGGCCTTGGCGAGGCCTCTCCGCTGCCTGGTTACTCGCCCGATTCGATGGACGAGGTCTGTAGCGAGCTCCAACGTCTCGTCGACGTCCCGCTCGACCTCGATCCGCTCGCCGCTCCCCTCGAGCTCCTGGTCGGCGCATTCGCAGCGCATCCGCTCGAGCATCCGGCCTCGCGCTTCGCCCTCGAAACGGCACTGCTCGATTGGCTCGGCCGGACGCGCGACGAGCCGGTGCACCACGTTCTCGGTGGCGACGTCGAAAGGCAAGCGATTCCCATCGCGGACCTCGTCTTCGAGACGGACCCCAGGTCATGGCCCACGCGCGCCGATGCACTCTTGGCGGACGGCGCTACGCACCTGAAGCTCAAAGTCGGAGCCGATCTCGACGCAGAAGTGGCCGCGTTGCAGGCGGTTCGGCGTGCGCACCCGACACTCCCTCTTCGGCTCGACGCCAATCGCCGCGTCCCGCTCGAAGCGCTGCGCCGACACGCCGACGCGTTGGAGGCGCTCGAGCTCGAGTTGTTTGAGGAGCCCGTCGCGGTTGCGGATTGGCCATCCGTGCTCGACTTGCCGCTGCCATTCGCATTGGACGAGTCCCTCCGAGACGAGGACCTATCGCGGCGCCTGCTCGAGACCGGCTCGATCCGTGCCGTCGTCATCAAGCCGACCGTCTTGGGAGGACTCCGCGCGTCGTTCGAAGTTGCTGAGCTCGCCGCGGCGCACGGCGCCCAATACCTCGTGTCGCACACGTTCGATGGCCCTATCGCCCGGGCGGCCTGCGCCGAGCTTGCGCTCACCCTTCAAACCGGGCTTGCGGCGGGGCTCGGCCCACATCCAGCGCTCGCGCTCTGGCCACCTCATCGGATTGCGGCGATCCGTGACCGGCAGATCGTGCCGCACGACTCTCCGGGTTTGGGGCTCGAGTTGGAAGAGGTCACCGGTGGGTGAGCTGAGCCTGCTCGTAGCGGCCCGCGAAGTACCGGAGCGCGACTGCCTGATCTCCGACGACGAGGTGTGGTCCTACGCCGAAGTGGCGGTGCGGGTCCGCAGCGCGTTGGCTTCGCTTCGGGCGCGAGGTGTCCAGCCTGGGGACCGCGTCGCCCTCGCGCCCATCGTCGACGTCGACTCCGTCGTTTGGCTCTACGCCCTCTTCGAGCTCGGTTGCCCCGCAATCTTGCTCCACCCCCGCCTCACTGAGAGGGAGCGCGCCCTCGTCGTCGCGGAAGCGCAGCCGACGCACGTGATCACCGGATCGGTCGACGACGACGGGGCCGTGGCTGAGACGCTGGCGCACCCCTCGCCAACCGAGGATCAAATTTTGGCCGTCGCGTACACATCGGGGTCGACCGGCCGTCCCCGTGGCGCCCGACTGTCACGCCGCGCGTTCCTCGCGTCGGAAGCCGCGCACGCCGCACATCTCGGGTGGCTGCCCGAAGATCGTTGGTTGCTGGGGATGCCGCCGGCGCATGTGGGCGGCCTTTCCATCGTGACCCGGTCGCTGATTGCCAGGCGGTGCATCGTGCTGAGCCCGGGAAGCTTCGATCCTGTCCGGGCCGCGCACGTCATGGCGGAGAATCGCGTGACGCTTTGCAGCCTGGTGCCGACGATGTTGCGCAGGCTGTTGACGCTCGATGAGCCAGCCTGGACACCGACCGAGGAGCTTCGCGCGGTCATGGTGGGCGGCGCACCGTTTCCCGATGCGTTGCGCGAGCTTGCTGTGAGACGACACGTTCCGGTGCTCGGGACCTATGGTTGCACCGAAACGTGCTCCCAGGTCGCCACGCAACGTGCCGACCAAGCCGCAACCGCAGGGTCGGGCGCGCCCCTACCGGGCATCGAGCTCCGATTCGAGGACGGCGAAGTCCAGGTTCGCGGCGAGGTGCTCATGGATGGGTACCTCGGCCATGACCGAAGCGGCCCGCCTTGGACGTCGGACGGATGGCTCCGGACCGGAGACCTCGGATCGTTGTCGTCCGATGGCCAGCTTCAAGTGCAGGGCCGCCTCGATGACCTGATTGTCACGGGTGGTGAAAACGTATCTCCGCAGGAAATCGAAGCCTGGCTCGAAACGGTTCCGGGCATTCGCTCTGCGTGTGTCTTCTCGGTGGCCCACGACACGTGGGGCCAAGAGGTGGTGGCGGCCATCGTGATCGACTCCGAACATTATCAAGAGGGCACCCTTCGCGGCCGACTGCCGAAGGAGCTTGCGGCGCACAAGCGACCCAAGCGGTTCTGCGAGCTCGAGGCGCTGCCTCTCAATCGCTCCGGCAAGGTCGACCGCCCGGCGGTAGCCGCCGAGTGTTTCGGATTGTTGCGCGCCATTTAGGCTCTGTAGCCGCGGCGGGTTTCTGCTAGGGTGCGACCCTCAGAAGGGGAGACCAGCATGGCCGATCAGATCAACGCCTCACACATTCTACTCATGTATGCGGGCTCGGAACGTTCCTCAGCGACGCGCACCAAAGACGAAGCTGCATCTCAGATCGCTAGCATCGCGCAGCAGCTGCAAGGTGGGGCCGACTTCGCTTCGCTGGCACGCGAGCACTCTGATTGCAGCTCCGCACAAGCGGGCGGCGACTTGGGCGGTTTTGGCCGAGGCCAGATGGTCAAGGGTTTCGAGGACGCCGCGTTTGGACTCGAGGTCGGCGGTACCAGCGGCACCGTCGAGACGCCGTTCGGCTTCCACATCATCAACCGGACTGGCTAGGTGCCGTCCTGGCGGGCGCCGGACTGCGCGACGAACTCTCGCACGATCGGTCGGTAGCCCTCTCGGAAGGTCGGGTACCGGAAACGGTAGCCGGTCTCTCGGAGCTTCTCGTTTCGACAGCGCTTGTTCAGTCGCTCGGTGTGCTCTTCGGGAGGGGCGGGTGCGCCGAGCTCGGCGCTCAGCCAAGCGACGACATCTGCGGTCGTTGCTGGCTCGTCGTCGCTGCCCAAGTAGAGGCCTTCCGGATATCCGAGCCGCATCAGGTGGTGCAGCACCCCCGCACAATCCTCGACGTGAATGCGGTTGGTCCAGCTGCCGGTTGCCGTGGCCTCCTCGTCCCGGACCTTTCGAACGAGTCGCGTTCTTCCGGGCCCGTAGATCCCCGACAACCGAACGTTGATCCCCGCCTCCGGAGCCTCCCGCAGGAGCGCCTCCGCCTCGAGTAGAATACGCCCGTTGAACCGAGGTGGCTCGGTGGCCGAGTCCTCGTCCACCCACTCGCCTTCGTTTTGTCCGTAGACCGCTGTGCTCGAGGTGAAGAAGATCCGTCGGAGCGGGCACGCCGCGGCACGCAGCGCGTTCAACAGATCACGCAACCCGTCGACGTAGACCGAGCGATAGTGGTCCTCGTCCCGTCGGTCGGCGCTCGCTGTGTAGAACACGTAGTCGAACGCCGCCGGAGGTGCGTCGAAGCTTCCGGGGTCCGTCAGGTCGATGCGCCATGGTCGAACGCCCTGTCTGAGAGCGTCCACGTTGCGTCGTACGCCCCAAACCTCGCATTCATCTGCGAGCAATCGGGTCGCAAGCGCGTTTCCCACGTCGCCGCAGCCGGCGATCAAGACTTTGTCTGGCATGCCTCAGCCACAAAGGCGATTGCCGCCCTTGCCTTTGGCTGAATATGCGAAATCGTCGGCTCGTTTCAAGACGACTTCGACAGTATCTCCGGGGCGGGCGATACTCAGTCCCGCGCTCGCAGTAACCGGGTTGGCGGGGTCGAACTTCATGCCTGCCTCGCGAATCGCCGTGACGAAGCGGTTCCCGGCGACGCGTCCCTCTTCCTGGTTGGTGTCTGGAAGCACGATGACGAACTCGTCCCCGCCGTAGCGGCCTGCGACATCGACCTCGCGTGTCGATCGTCGCAGGGCGTCCGCGACGCTTTGGAGGACTTGGTCGCCCTCGAGATGGCCGTGGCTGTCGTTGACCCGTTTGAATTGGTCGAGGTCGATCATCACGACCGCCATGGGCCGCCCACGATTCAACCAAGCCAGCCCCTGTTCGATGTGGCTCAAGATGTGGCGCCGATTCCAGAGCTTGGTCAATGGGTCCTGTCGTGAGAGCTCTGCCAAGCGTTCGTTGGCGACCACCAGCTGATTCTCGCGCTGATTGATCTTCTGGATCAGGGTGGCGACGATCGCGGTGCCGAACATCAGCAAGATCGTGACCAGGAAGGCTTGCAAGAACCCTTCGGCCGCGTTGGGCTCCTGCGATTGCAGCCACTCTGGACCATCTGGCGCAAACGGCAGCATGCCCCGTACCTCCATGATCACCACGGACGAGTACATGGCGGCGCCAATGCTCGACAACAAAACGCCCATTCTCGGCGTCACCACGAGAGAGTTGACAATGCCAGCGACGAAGTAGAGCGCGACGAACATCGTGCGAGAGGAACCGATCCTCTGGACGATGAAGGTGAGCAGCGCCATATCGAGGATCCCCCCGAGGAAGGGGCGCCATGGTCCCGCGATGTCGCGCCAGATCAAAAACTGCTCGACGATCGCTACTCCGGCGTACGCGATGAAGACCCAACGGTGCTCGGTCATCGGGGGATAGAGGAGCGGGACGAGCCATATTCCGCAGGCAGCCAACAGGAAACGAACCCAGGCCGTACCAAAAGCTAATCTGCTCGAATTCATTCCCGTGGCACCAGTCTAAGCATACTATCTTAACCCATCAGGATTATAGCATGAGGGTGCCTTTCGAGGGGGCGCACGCTAACTTTATGGGTCATTACGGCACTTCCCCAACGTGAGGTTTGAGGCGCATGAGTGACGAGACGACGACACAACAGCTGACGCGGCTGATCGAAGAACGAATCGTCTTCTTCGACGGGGCGATGGGAACGATGATCCAACGCGCGGGGCTCGGGGAGGACGATTTCCGGGGCGACCGGTTTCGCGATCACCCGGGGAGCCTTCAGGGGAACAACGACCTGCTCGTTCTCACGCGGCCCGACGTGATCCGCGGGATTCATGAGGAGTACCTCGATGCGGGCGCGGACATCATCGAGACCAACACCTTCAACGCCAACTCCTTCTCGCAGGCCGACTACGAACTGCAGCATGTGGTGTACGACCTCAACGTCGCCGCCGCCCGCCTTGCGAAAGAGGCGACCGCAAGTCGCGGGGACAAGCCGTGCTTCGTCGCGGGCGCGATTGGCCCGCTCAACAAGACCTTGAGCCTCAGTCCTGACGTCGATGACCCCGGCTTCAGAGCGCTCACGTTCGACGAGGCGCGCGAGGCGTACGCCGAGCAGGTGCGCGGGCTGATCGACGGTGGCGTCGATCTCTTGCTGGTGGAAACGATTTTCGACACCCTCAACGCGAAGGCTGCGTTGTGCGCGATCGACGACGTATTCGATGAGAAGGGCGTTCGACTGCCCATCGTGATTTCGGTCACCATCGTCGACAAGAGCGGCCGAACCTTGTCGGGCCAAACCGTCGAAGCGTTTTACGTCTCGATCGAGCACGCCCAGCCGTTGGCGGTCGGCATCAATTGTTCGCTGGGCGCTCAGGAGATGCGCCCGTTCCTGAAGGAGCTTGCGGGGATCGCGGATTGCTACCTGCATTGCTATCCCAACGCCGGCCTCCCCAACGCCTTCGGGGGCTACGACCAAACGCCGCAAGAGATGGCGGAGCTTCTACGTGGGTTCGCCGCCGACGGGATGATCAACGTCATCGGCGGTTGCTGCGGGACTACGCCGGACCATATTCGGGCCATTGCTGAGGCGGTCCGCGACGTTTCGCCGCGCCCAAGGCCTGAGCGAGACGCCCATTATCCTCGGCTCAGCGGGCTCGAGCCCCTGGTCGTCCGCCCGGAGACCAACTTCCTGATGGTCGGAGAGCGAACCAACGTCACAGGTTCTGCCAAGTTCCGAAAGCTGATCACCGAAGGGGACTACCCCGAAGCGGTTTCGGTCGCCCTTCAACAGGTGCGCAATGGCGCGAACATCATCGACATCAACATGGACGAGGGCATGCTCGACTCCGAGCAGGCCATGACGCGCTTCTTGAATCTCATTGGCTCTGAGCCGGAGATTTCACGTGTGCCGTTCATGATCGACAGCTCCAAGTGGAGCGTTATCGAGGCGGGCTTGAAGTGCGTGCAAGGCAAGGCGCTCGTCAACTCGATCAGCTTGAAGGAAGGCGAGGCAGAGTTTCTCGACAAGGCTCGACAGGTGCGGCGATATGGTGCCGGCGCGGTCGTCATGGCCTTCGACGAAGAGGGTCAAGCCGATACCATCGAGCGGAAGGTCGAGATCTGCGCTCGGGCGTACCAGATTCTCGTCGAGCAAGCAGGCTTCGCCCCCACCGACATCGTCTTTGACCCCAACGTGTTTGCGGTGGCCACGGGGATCGAAGAGCACAACCAGTACGCGATCGACTTCATCGAAGCGACGCGACAGATCAAGGAACGGTGCCCCGGCGCACTCGTCAGTGGCGGGGTCAGCAACCTGAGCTTCTCGTTCCGCGGCAACAACCGAGTCCGCGAGGCGATGCATTCTGCGTTCCTCTACCACGCGATCAGCGCGGGGATGGACATGGGCATCGTCAATGCCGGCCAACTCGAGGTCTACGAGGAGGTCCCGAAAGAACTCCTCGAGCACGTGGAAGATGTTCTGTTCGACCGGCGTGCCGACTCGACCGAGCGCCTCGTCACGTTGGCCGCAACGGTCAAGGGGAAGGGAAAGAGGCAGAAGCACGACTTCCGCTGGCGGGAGGCGCCAGTCGAGAAGAGACTGTCACACGCCTTGGTGAACGGCGTCGTCGAGTTCGTCGTCGAGGATACGGAAGAAGCCCGGCTCAAGTACCCACGCCCGCTCGATGTCATCGAGGGACCTCTGATGAGCGGCATGGCCATCGTCGGCGATCTCTTCGGCGCCGGAAAGATGTTCCTTCCGCAGGTAGTAAAGAGCGCTCGGGTCATGAAGAAGGCAGTTGCGCATCTCGAACCGTTCATGGAGGACGACAAGGCCGAGGGCGCGGTACAGGCCAAGGTGCTTCTCGCAACCGTAAAGGGCGATGTGCACGATATCGGCAAGAACATCGTGGGCGTCGTCCTCGGCTGCAACAACTACAACGTCGTTGATCTCGGCGTCATGGTCCCTGCGGACAAGATTCTCGACGCCGCCGTAGCGGAGCGGTGCGACGTCGTCGGGCTGAGCGGGCTCATCACCCCATCGCTCGACGAGATGGTGTACGTCGCCGCCGAGATGCAGCGGCGCGAGATGAATCTGCCGCTGTTGATCGGTGGTGCGACGACGAGTCGCGCGCACACCGCGGTCAAGATCGCGCCGGCGTACGACCACAGTACCCTGCACGTTCTCGACGCCTCCCGCGTCGTCAACGTGGTGTCCGACCTCCTGAGCCCCGAACGTCGTCCCGAGCTCGACGCCAAGAACCGCGCCGAGCAAGAGAAGTCGAGGAAGTTGTTCGAGCACCGGCAGAACCGAGAGCTCATTTCGCTCGACATTGCTCAGGAGAACGGAGCCCCCATCGAATGGCGGAGCGAAGACGTGCCGTCGCCCGCGTTCCAGGGGCGGCGCGTCATCGATGACGTCAGCCTGGAAGACATCGCTCCGTACATCGATTGGACTTTCTTCTTCTCGGCTTGGGAGCTCAAGGGGAAGTTCCCCAAGATTCTCGAGCACGAACGATACGGCGCGGCAGCGCGCGAACTCTACGACCACGGGCGAACGTTGCTCGATCGAATCATCTCCGAGAAGCTGCTCACGCCCAAGGGCGTCTACGGATTCTGGCCGGCCAACCGGGACGGCGACGACATCGTCGTCTGGAGTGACGAGGCGCGTAGCCGCGAGCACCTCCGCTTTCATATGTTGCGTCAACAGGGGACGAAGCCGAATGAGCAGCCGTACTTCAGCCTTGCGGACTTCGTGGCGCCGGCGAGCACAGGCCTCGAGGACCACATCGGTGCGTTCGCGGTGACCACCGGTGTCGGGGCTGACGAGCTTTCCCGTAGCTTCGAGAAGGACCACGACGACTACAACTCGATCATGGTGAAGGCACTGGCGGATCGGTTGGCGGAGGCGTTTGCCGAGTTGATGCACGAACGAGCGCGTCGTGAGTGGGGTTGCGAGCCCGAGGACGGCTTCAGCAGTGAGGAGCTCATCGCCGAAACGTACAGCGGTATCCGGCCCGCCTTTGGATATCCCGCATGCCCGGACCACACGGAGAAGCAAACGCTGTGGCAGTTGTTGGGTGCCGATGAGGTGGGGATCTCCCTGACTGAGAACTTTGCGATGACCCCGGGCGCGAGCGTCAGCGGGATGTACCTCGCCCACCCGAAGTCTCGCTACTTTGCCGTCGGCCCCATCGACCGCGACCAGGTAGAAGACTATGCGCGCCGGAAGAACATGACCTTGGCGGAAGCCGAGCGCTGGCTCCAGCCAAACCTCGGCTACCAGCAAGGGCGCTGATGCAAAGGCCACGGCTTCGAGACCTGCTTCCGGTTACGATTCCTGGGTTCGATCCGGAAGAAGTGACCACGAAGAGTCACCGTGAGACGGACCCTCGTGGTGTGGGCTTGGCGACGCAGGACGTAGAGGCGATTTGGGACTCGGTCGTCACCTTCTACAAGGCGGGTCTTCACCCGGCGATCGCGCTGTGTATTCGGCGACGGGGCGAGATCATTCTCGACCGCGCGATCGGTCACGCGCGAGGAAACAGCCCACAGGACCCGGAGGGCACGCCGCTGGTCAAGGCGACACCCGATACGCTCTACAATTTTTTCTCTGGCTCGAAGTCCGTCACCGCCATGTTGATCCATCTCTTGCAAGAGGAAGATCAGCTGCATGTCGACGAGCCCGTCGCCACCTTCATTCCCGAGTTCGCAAAACGGCGGAAGCACAACATCACGATCCGCGACGTGCTCACGCATCGGGCGGGGATACCGCCCACGCCCGAGGAAGCGATCGATCTCGATCTGATGTCGAGCCCCGAGGCCATCACCCGAGCTTTCTGTGAACTCGAGCCGACTCATCGGCCAGGGAGCGTGCAAGCCTATCAGGCCATCACGAGCGGCTTCATCTTAGGGGAGATCATCCGGCGCGTCACCGGAGAGAACATTCGTGACTTCTTGACGGCCAAGGTGCGCGAACCCCTCGGGATGAAGCACTTCAACTATGGCGTCGCCCCAGACCTGCTCGACCAGGTCGCGGTCGACGCGTTCACGGGCCCGACGCCGACGTGGCCGTACAAGAATCTCGTCCAGATCGCGTTCGGGGCGTCGATGCGCGAGCTGGTGGACTTGGGCAATGACCCTCGTTTTCGAACGGCCGTCGTGCCTGCGGGCAACATCATCGCAACGCCGGAAGAGATTTCGCGTTTCTTCGAAATGCTCCTTTGTGGCGGCACCTACGAAGACACTCGCGTCTTCGACCAGCGAACCGTTTCGCGGGCGGTCGAACCGCAGGTCACGGGGCAGGTCGATCGCGTGTTGATGATGCCGATCCCGCTTTCCATGGGTTTCATGCTCGGGGGCCGCACGTTCGGCTTTTACGGGCCACGCACCGCCAATGCGTTCGGTCACCTGGGCTTCACCAACGTTCTTGGCTGGGCCGACCCCGACCGCGACATCAGCGTAGCGTTCATGAACACGGGCAAGCCCCTCCTGTCTGCCCGAATGCTTGCTTGGTTGAACGTCACTCGGGTGATCGGGACGCGCATTCCACGGGATCGGGCGTAGGGATGGAAGAGCAGAGCATCGCAGTTCAGTACTTTCTACCGTTCACAATCGCCATGATCATGCTGGCGATGGGCCTCGGCCTCGTCGTCGATGATTTTCGGCGTGTCTTCGAGAAACCGCGCGCGGTCTTGGTTGGGCTCGGTGCGCAGATCCTCGTGTTGCCGGCGTTGGGCTTCGCCGTGGCTTTTGGTTTTGGTCTGCGTCCCGAGCTCGCCGTAGGCCTGGTCTTGCTGACGGCGTGTCCCGGCGGGGCGCACAGCAATCTCTATGCGAGCTTTGCCCGCGCCGATGTAGCGCTCTCGGTCACCCTGACCGCGGTTTCGGGTTTCATCACCATACTGACCATTCCTCCCTTGGTTCGCTTGGCGACGACAGTCTTTGCCACGGGAGGCGAAGTTCCGGAGCTTCCCATCCTCGATACGACTTTGCGTATCTTCGCCGTCATGGCGGTTCCGGTCGCACTCGGCATGTTGATTCGGGCGCGGACCGAGCGTTGGGCGGGACGACTCGAAAGACCAGTGAAAGGCGTCGCCATCGTCCTTCTGGCCCTCATCGTGGTCGGCTCCATCGCGCGGCAGTCCGAGAACGTGGCGGAGTTCGCCAAGCAAGCCGGCCTCCCAGTGCTGGTCCTCAACGTCGTGGCGATGCTCGTCGGCTACGTGGCGGCGGCTCGGGCCCGGCTTCCGCGACCCCAACGACGCACCATCACCCTCGAGGTCGGGATTCAGAACGGCGCGCTGGCGTTCGCGCTCGCGGCCGGCCTGCTCGACAGCGTCGCGGTCGCGATCCCGGCGATTCTGTACAGCATTCTCGTCTATTTCACGGGCGCGGTGGTGATCGTCGACGGTCGGCGTGGGCGCCCTATGCTAGAGTCCGCCGGATGAAATTCAGCGTCTCGATCGCTATGGCACCGCCCGAGCACTACATCCCAATTGCGCGGGAGGCGGAGAAGCTCAACTACCACGCTATCGTTTTGCCCGACTCGATCTTCTTCTCGGAGGAGGTCAGCAAACCATACCCATATACCAAAGACGGTAGCCGAATGTGGGACGGCGAGACCCCGTGGATTGAACCCATCGTGGGCGCGGCGGCCATGGCGGCGGCCACTGAGTCGATCTTCTTCTACACGAGCGTCGTGAAGCTTCCGGTTCGCCACCCGGTCTTGGTCGCCAAGCAAGTCGCTTCGTTGGCGGCACTTTCCAACAATCGGTTTGGGTTCGGGTGCGGGCTCGGGTGGCTCCCCGAAGAGTTCAAGTGGTGCGGCACCGAGTTCGAGACTCGCGGCAAACGTATGGACGAATCCCTCGAGATCCTTCGCCTGATTTGGGGCGGCGGGATGGTCGAGTACCACGGGGAGCACTACGACTTCGGCAAAATCCAAATGAGCCCCGTGCCGAGCCAGCCGATTCCGATCTACATCGGCGGTCACACCAAACCAGGACTTCGACGCGCGGCGAAGTATGGCGACGGCTGGTCCTCGGCGATGCTTTCGTCGAAGAAGCTCCTGGCCCTCATCGGGGAAATCGAGGCGTTTCGCAAGGAGTACGGTCGCGATCACCTGCCGATGGAGTACCAAGCGGTGGTCACCGATGTGTGGGATGCCGACGGCTACAAACGGCTCGAAGACGCCGGCGTGACCGACATCATCACCGTCCCGTGGCTCATGTACGGCACCCCGATGGTGGGCGGTGACCTGCAGGGGCGCATTGACGGCTTGAATCGGTTCGCAGACACCGTTATCGCCAAGATGCAATGAGCTTCTCACCGCAGATTTTGGAGCATGCGAGCGTCACGCCGGTATCCGACGAGGATGCGTACCGGCTGAGCGAGTTGGAGGTCGACGCGCTCTGCGAGGCTGCGCGCGGGCGGCGGGATCGCGTGTGGGGCAAGACCCTGACCTTTTCTCCGAAGGTGTTCTTGCCGATCACCAATCTGTGTCGCAACCGATGCGACTACTGTTCGTTCCGGCGCTCCCCGGGTGACCCGGGCGAGTGGACGATGAGTCCCGACGAGCTTCGCACGTGGCTCGAGCGGGCGCGTGAGCAGGGCTGCGTGGAAGCGTTGTTCTGCTTGGGCGATACCCCCGAAACCGGCTTCAGCGAGTACCGGACGCTCCTTCGCTCGTGGGGGCATGAGCGCACCGTCGACTATCTTCGGTGGGCGGCCGAAGAAGCTCTGGCCGCCGGGTTACTTCCGCACACGAACGCCGGCATCCTCTCGCGCGACGACATGATCGCATTGCGGCCCGTCAACGTCAGCCTCGGCTTGATGCTCGAGAACGTGAGTGACCGGCTCTGCGAAAAGGGCATGCCCCATCATCGCGCGCCCGACAAACGGCCGGCCAAGCGCATTCAAATGACGCGAGAGGCCGGGGAGCTGCAAATCCCGTTCACCTCGGGGCTCTTGATTGGCATCGGGGAGACGGTCGAAGAGCGCGTCGACACCATCCTCGCAATCCGACGCTTGCAACGGGAGTACGGCCACATCGGAGAAGTCATCGTCCAGAACTTCCGATCCCACCCGGATACGCCGATGGGCTTCGCGACCGAGCCCACGCCGGACGAACTCGCGGCAACCATCGCGCTCGCCCGGCTCATCCTCGACGACGACGTGAGCGTCCAGGCGCCCCCCAATCTCAACCCCGCATCCACCGCGGCGCTCATCCGATCGGGCATCAATGACTTTGGTGGCATCTCACCGGTCAGTCCGGATTACATCAATCCGCGACATCCCTGGCCGTACCTGGATCGCCTCCGCGACGCTTGTGATGCAGAGGGCTTTCGACTCGAACCGCGACTCCCGGTATATCCCTCCCACCTCGACGCGCCCGGCTTTGTCGACGCGTCCCTGCGCCCTCGCATTGACCAGCTTCAGACGGAGCTCGCCGCACTATGACGACTGCCCTCGAAACCTGCCTGCAAGGTGTATCCACCGACGTCCGAGCGATCTTGGAGCGAAGCCTCGAGGGCGGAGAGGTCAGCGTCGAGGACGGCATCGCGCTCAACGAGGCGCGAGGGACAGACCTCCACGCGCTATGTCTCGTCGCCGACGAGTTGCGTCGTCAGCAGGTGGGTGATCGGGTCACGTACGTCGTCAACCGCAACATTAACTTCACGAACGTGTGCATCAAGAACTGCAAGTTCTGCGCGTTCGCTCGTACCGTCCGGTCGGAGCAGGGCTATTTTCTCCCGCACGACGAGATTGCACGTCGGGTCCGACAGGCGTGGGAGATGGGCGCTACCGAGGTGTGCCTGCAGGCGGGTCTGTCGCCGAATCTCACGGCGGACAACTACATCGATTTATGCCGGGTGGTGAAGGACGCGGCGCCTGAGATTCACATTCACGCGTTCTCGCCCGAAGAGGTGAAGTTCGGCGCTTCGCTCAAGCGTGTTTCCTACGAAGAGTACTTGGCTGAGCTCAAAGACGCGGGGTTGGGGACACTTCCTGGTACCTCGGCCGAGATCCTCGACGACCGCCTGCGGAAGACCATTTCGCCCACGAGAATTACCACCAGCGAATGGCTGGACGTGATTACGGCGGCGCACCGGCTTGGCATCCGAACCACATCGACCATGATGTTCGGACACGTGGAGTCGGTGGAGGACCGCATGCGGCATCTCGCCTTGCTCCGCAGTGTTCAGCGAGAGACCGGCGGCTTCACCGAGTTCGTCCCGCTGTCTTTCGTGCATGAAGAGGCGCCTCTGTTCGCGACGAGCGATGTGCCGGGGGTGCGGCCGGGGCCCACCGGAGACGACGTGCTGCGCCTCTACGCCACGGCTCGCCTGATGCTCGGCCGGGACATCGCCAACCTGCAGGCCTCGTGGGTCAAGGAGGGCCTCCGTACCGCGCAGCTGCTGCTGAGCTGTGGCGTCAACGACCTCGGCGGGACCTTGATGAACGAGAGCATCTCGACGGCGGCGGGTGCCCGTCACGGGCAGCTCATGACTCCCGCGACATTACGGCGGGTCATCCGCGACGCGGGTCGAGCCCCCGTGGAGCGCAACACGTTGTACGGGGTGGTTCGCGAGTTCGGCGATACATCCGATCAGGATCCTACCGAGCCACTCGATGCGATTGAAGATCCGGAGCAGGTGTTCGGTTCCTACGAGGCGTTGACTCGCGAGGCCCGGTTCCACTACGAGCCGCGTGGGTTGCGGGTGGTTAGCTAGCGGGCTGTGCGACGGTGGGGCGCGTGGTACGGTCCCGCCAATGAGTAAGCTGGCGGAACGCTACGGACCTTGGGCCGTCATCACGGGCGCTTCCGCGGGGATCGGGGCCGAGTTTGCGCGTCGCATCGCGGAGCGCGGGATCAACGTGGTGCTGGTTGCGCGGCGGCGGAACCGCCTCGAGGAGCTCGCTTCGACGATCGAGGACATGTATCGAGTTCAGGCACGCGTGGCGCCAGTAGATCTATCCTCTCGCGACGTAGTCGAGACCTTGCAACCCGTGCTTGGCGATATCGAGGTCGGGCTCCTCGTCAACTGCGCGGGCTACGGCTCGAGCGGGCCTTTCCTCGACATGGATCCGAGCGTTCAGGAGTCGATGCTCAACGTGAACTGCCGCGCGCCCATTCTCCTGACGCACGAAATCGTACAAGGGATGCGGGAGCGTGGCAGGGGCGGCGTGATTTTCGTGTCGTCGGTCAATGGGTTCTGCGCCGCTCGCGGGATGGCCAACTACAACGCCACGAAGGCTTACGACCTACTGTTTGCCGAGGGCTTGGCCGAAGAGGTTCGGCCGTATGGCGTCGATGTGCAGGCGCTTTGCCCCGGTGGCACCCTGACCGAGTTCCAAGGAGTCGCAGGTCTCGATACGAAGAAATTCGGCCCCTTCGCGCGCTTGATGTTTGCGACTCCGACGTCGGTCGTGGCGACGAGTTTGCGGGCGCTCGGCCATCGGGTGACCGTGATTCCTGGCTTCCTCAACAAGCTCATGGTGTTCGCGATGAGGTTGGTGCCGCGGCGTGTGTCGACCTGGATTTTAGGGTCGGTGATGGAGCGCTTCGCCGCGGGCCACTAGCGCGGGGATCTCGCACACTAGGGTTTAGCGTCGACGCATGCGCTCGAGGTCGTGGGGACGGTCGACGTCGAATGCGATGCCGCTGCTGAGTTGGATGCTCACGCTGAGGCCAAGCTCGCGTGCCCGTGCATGATGCCGTGCCAGGCTGTCTTCGTGGCCGAGGCAACTTGGCAGGCACGTAGCCGGCTTTAGCGCGATGACGTTGGTGCCCTGCTGCAGCAGGTCCGGGACGAGGACGACGTCGCTCTCGTCTAGTTGGCGCGCGACGCTGGCGATGTCTTGCACGGTCAAGTCCGGTAGGTCGCTCATGCAGATCATGACGCTGCTTGCGCCACGTCGCGCCAAATCGTGCAGCGCGCCGTCGACGACGTCCGCCAAGCCTTGGCTGCCGTCGGCGTCGGAGAGCGCCACTACGCCGAGGCGTGCCGCGTGCTCGCGAGCCTCGACCGAGTCGCTCACGACTGCGATCTCGTCGATCGGGGGAGACGCTCTCAGGACCTGGACGACATGCTCGAACAGGTCTCGAGCCAACTGCTCGCGCTCGAGCGGAGCCAACACTTCAGAGAGCCGGGACTTCCCCCGGTCGAACCCCTTGATTGGAATCAACGCCCAACGACTCATCACAGGCTCCGTGCAAACTCGAGCAGCTCGAACGCAAAGAGTACCCGATCTTCCTTGGTTTGGATCAGGATGTTGGTCTCCAACATCGGGAAGGGCGCCGCGAAGGAGTCGCCGTGGTGCACCGCGTACCCATCGAGGAGGCCCTCGTAGTGCATGGCGACCGCTTCAGCCGACGGCCCACGGCCTGAGATTTCCGGGATCATCGTCCCGAGGGGTCCCTTGACGGCCTTCCCGCCGAGGATGGGGCTGACCGCTACAGTCGTCGTGTTCCGAACCGCGTCAGCCACCCCACCCAGTGTCAGAATGGGATCGATGGAGACGTAGGGGTTCGACGGACAAATCACGACCAGGTCGGCTGTGGCTAGTGCATCACGAACTACCGTCGTGGTCTCGTCGGTTCCCCCGTGGCGTACTTGGCGAACAGGGGGCTCCGCCCGCGACTTGACGAGCCACTCCTGGAACACGAGCACGTCGTCGCTCTGAGTCACGATATGCGTCGGACGAGGCGCGTCGGTCATCGGCAGAACTGGGCGGTCGACACCCAGCGTCGCGCAGAGATCAGCTGTCGCGCGAGTGAGAGAATCGCCGCGCGCAAGCGCACCCGAGCGGGAGAGGTGGGTGACCAAATCGCGGTCGCCGAGTTGGAACCAATCGTCGGCCCCGCGGCGTTTGGCTTCCGCCAGCACGTGGAACGTGTCGCCGTCGATGCCCCAACCGCGATCCTCTGGAGAGAGGCCGGCAAGTGTGTACATCACGGTGTCTAGGTCCGGGCTGATGTGCAGTCCCCAATGTTTGAAGTCGTCGCCGGTATTCACCACGACGGTGAGGGCACCCGGGGGCAGGGCCTGATGCAAACCGTCGACCAGTCGGGCGCCACCCACACCGCCCGCGAGCGCGACGACCGAGAGGTCGCTCTCTGAGGTCTCGGTCATGCGTACAGGTCGTTCTCGAGGTCGCGAAGGAGCGCGTCGGACGAGTCGTTCGAGCGCTCGAAGCGAAGTCCACGGACCAGGGTGAATGGACGCCCTTCGTCGGCTTGTCCGGCGACGAGATCCGCTGCCGCCGCGACTGAATCCGCCACACCAGACTCCGTGGCTTCGAGCACGCGGCCATGGCGGTCGACGTCGCCCCGTCGATCCCAGACCGCCGGCACACCCGCCACGCCGACCGCGAAGCCCACCGTGCCACGTCGAAACGGGCGACCCCACGAGTCCGTGACGATGACACCCACCTCGACCGAGAAATGCTGCGCGAGCTTGGCTTGGAGCGTGGCTGCGGTGGCGTCGGGGTCGGCCGGCAGGATGAGCACCCATGGACCACTGCCTTCGGGCGCGCTTGGGGGTGCGGCGTTGCTCGCGTCGATCCCCGCGTTGGCCGAGATGAAGCCCAGGCGGTGTCGGACAATCAATGCGCCGGTTGTCTTTCGCGACACGCTCGTGCTCTCCCGCAGAATGAGCTCGACCAGGCGCGGGTCCTTGTCGACGTCCTCGCTGAGGTGCAGCGCAGTTTTGCTCGGGGTGATGCCTCCCAGATCGACGAAGCAGCCTTCAGCGCGGGACACGACCTTGCTTGCAACCACCACGATGTCTCCATCGCCGAGTTCGATCTCGGTGCGGGCCAAGCTTGCGAGGATGACCTCGAACAGGTCGTCGCCGGGGTTGATTGTAGGAACCCCGGCGAGAGCGCGAACCAGAAGCTCCGAGCCGACGTGGAGGTCGCCCGAAGTCGGTTCGCCAGAATTCATTCCGTCTCCGGAATGCCCGTGATTCGGATGCCCGAGCCGACGCTCTTGTAGCGACGGTTGATGTGCAACAACACCGGCGTCAGCGATTCGAGGGCGATGGCGTTCTTGAGCACACCGGCGTCCACGCCGCGAAGACCCAAGTCCGAAACGATTGAGATGACGGCAGCGCGGGCTTCTTTGTCGTCGCTGCATACCAAGACGTCGCAATCGAAGGCGTGCTCTGGGTTGCTGAGATGCTCCGAGCTGATGTGGTGCAGGGTCGCCACCAACCGGGTCCCTTCAGGGAGCAGTGCGCGGGCCTCCAAAGCTGCAGCTTGCCCTTCGGGGAGGTTTACCGAACGGACCTTGGGCGGTTTGACCGGGACCGTGATGTCCACGATCACCTTGTCGCCGACGGCGTCCCTGATCGATTCGAAGGTGGGGCGATGAGCGCTGTACGGCACTGTGACGACGATCAGATCGGCGTGATTGCATGCCGCCACGTTGTCGCCGCCTCGGAGCGTGACGCCGAACTCTTCGGAGAACTCGGCGGCCTTCGCGATCCCTTTGTCGGCCTGGCGAGAACCGATGAACACGTCGTGCCCAGCCTTAGCCCAGCGAACGCCTAGCCCACGTCCCTCACGTCCGGTGCCACCTACGATTCCAATCTTCATCGTTGCCTCACGAGTTGAGCTCGGCCATGAACCGGAGCGTATCCATGTCCTGCGTACCCACCATCATGGTGCCGACCGGGGACTCCTTCCAGCGTTGGAAGCGGTCGCGAATGCGGTCTTTGGAGCCGATCAGGTACAGGGCATCGACCATCTCGTCCGGAACGGCGGCAATGGCTTCATTGCGCTTGCCGTCGAGGAAGAGCGTCTGAATCTTCTCGCAGGCCTCTTCGAAGCCGACGCGACTTAAATAGTCCTTATAGAAGTTCTTTGTCTTCGAGCCCATGCCCCCGATGTAGAGCGCGAGCTGCGTCTTGCAAGGCGCCATCGAGTGCTCCGGGTCGCCGATGATGACGACTACGGTGGGTGCGATGTCGAAGTTGTCGATGCCTTTGCCGTTGCCCGCCTTTTCGAACCCCGGGTTGAAGTTGTCCATCAGCACGTCGGACCGGTCGGGGTGCATGCAGGTGAGCAAGCAGCCGTCGGCGATCTCCGCCGCCATGGTCTGTGATTTCGGTGCCATCGACCCCGAGTACACCGGGATGTCTGGACGGCCGCGCACCATGCTCCGAAGGGGCTTGCCCTGGCCGGTCGAACCCTCGCCATGATACGGAATCTGATACCGCACACCGTCGAACTCGAGCCGGTCCTCGCGCGCAAAGATCTTCTTCACGATGGTGATGTACTCGCGGAGCCAGGTGAGGGTCTTGTTGAACGGCACCCCGTGCCAACCCTCGACGACCTGCGGGCCGGATGTCCCGAGCCCCATGATGAATCGCCCATTCGAGAGGGTGTCCATCGTGATGGCCGTCATCGCCGCGTTCGCGGGAGAGCGCCCCGGCAACTGCATGATGGCGGTCCCCAACTTGATCGTCGAAGTCTGCGGCCCAACCCAGGCAAGCGGCGTCACCGCGTCATTGCCCCAAGACTCGGCCGTCCAGATCGAGTCATACCCGAGCCGCTCCACCTCACCGATCTTCTCCATGTCCACGAGGCCCTGCACCGTCGTGTTCAACTGAGGTCCCGCATAACCAAGCGACAATCCGAGCTTCATCAAATCTCCACAAAAAAGGGGACAGTCCCCATTTTGAAAGGGTTAACCCTTCGAAAAACGGGACTGTCCCCTTTTCGAAGGTGGGGGACCGTATCAGGAAGGGGAACGTGTTTCAATTTGAGGCGGGGGGCGCCAAGCTTTAGCGTTGGGAGGGCTGATGGGCGAACGAGTTGGATCCTTTGAAGAGGGCGCGCCACGCGTCGTGCCGCGATGACGCAGACTCGATTGAAGGTGCTGGTCACCGGCGCGTTTGGCCGGCTCGGGCAGGAGGGGATCGAGTGCCTTCTCCGGGAGGGCCACTCCGTCCTCGCTTTCGACGTTCCGAACCCGCGAAACCAAAAACAGGCACGGCGCTTCGAAGGTCGCGTGCAGATGGTGTGGGGGGATATCCGATCGCCGGAGGACATCGCTCCGTGCGTCGATGCGTGCGATGCGATCATTCACAACGCAGGCGTCCTCGCGCCGCCTTCCGAGAAGTACCCGGACCTCGCCTACGCGGTCAACGTGGTGGGCACGAAGAACATTCTCGAGGCCATGACGAAGAGAGCCCAGCCGCCCGTCATCGTCTTCGCGTCGTCGCTTTCCGTCTGTGGGCCTCGCCCCCCCGGCGGGCCGCCTCTCACCGGTGACGATCCGACCGTCCCCACTGACAACTACACATCGAACAAGGCCGAGTGCGAGCAGCTACTCCGAGAATCCGGGTTGCCTTACGTGATCTTCCGAATCGGGGTGTCCGTGGGTGCGAAGGCCGCGGCAGGAGACCTCTCCCCGGATGTCTTTCGGATGCTCTTCGCGATCAACCCGCAGACTCGAATGGAATGGATCCACCCAGAAGATGTCGCCCTTGCGCAGGTCCGCGCGATCGAGACCCCCGAGGCCGTTGGGAAGACCCTGATGATTGGGGGGGGATCCGGCTGTCGCCTGACGTTCGGCGAGTTCTACGGCGACATGTTCGATGCCACCGGGGTGGGGCGCTTCCCACCAGAGGCCTACGGCACCGGCGACTACTACTGCGATTGGCTCGACACCAACGAGAGCCAAGCACTCCTCGGCTATCAGCGCACCACCTTCGATGGATTCATCGTGCAGCTCCGTAACGCGTCACGCTTCAGCCGGCCGCTGGTCCGGTTGTTCTCGCCAGGCATCCGTTGGTTCATGCTGCGGTATTCCGACGCATGGCAGGCTCGGAAGAGCAACGCGTAATCAGGCGCGTTGGCTGGACACCGAAAGCACCTCGCCGGTCATGTACGAGCTGTAGTCGCTCGCGAGGAACACCATGACGTTCGAGATCTCCCAAGGCTCAGCACCGCGACCGAACGCCTCGCGCTTCTTGAGTTGTTCGAGCAGACCGGGGGGCGTGACTTTCTCGAGGAACGGATGCATCGCGAGCGAAGGGGCGACGCAGTTGATCCGGACGTTGCCTTCGGCGGCTTCGATCGCCGCGCATCGGGTCAGCGCCATGACTCCGGCCTTCGCGGCCGCGTAGTGCGACTGCCCCTCTTGGGCGCGCCAGCCGAGGACAGAAGCGTTGTTCACGATCGCACCACTGCCACGCGGCACCATGTGTTTCATGGCGGCGCGGGTGCACCGAAAGCACCCGTTGAGCGTCACGTCGAGGACGAGGTTCCACTGGTCGTCCGTCATGTCGACGATCCGTGCGTGTCCGCCGAGCCCTGCATTGTTCATGAGAATGTCGACGTGACCCATCTTGGCAATCGCATGCTCGAACATCGCTTGCACCTCGTCTTCCTTCGTGACGTTGCACATGACGGTCTCAGGACGGACGCCGGTCTCCGCCTCGATCTTCTCGGCGGCCTCTCCCAGTCGCCGCTCGTGAATGTCGCTGATGAGCAAGCCCGAAGCGCCTTCTTCAGCGCATCGAACGGCCGTCGCGAATCCAATGCCCGTGCCCGCGGCGGCGGTGACGAGGACAGTCTTGCCTTCGAGCAGCTTGTGCCCGCTGACGTACGTGGGTGGCTTGGTCATCGTGGCTCCTTCGGCAGCCCGAGTCCTCGTTCGCCGATGATGTTTCGTTGAACTTCGTTCGAGCCGGCGTAAATCGTGTCGGCCCGCGCGAAGAGATACCACTTCTGCATGCCGGTGAGCTCATAGGGCGCTCCGTCGAGCAGCTCCGCCTCCGGACCCAGCAGGTCCATGGCGAGCTTGCCGAGGTCGCGATGCCAGTTGGACCAGTAGAGCTTGCTGATGAGTGCTTCGCGGTTCAGGTCGGCGCCTTCGTGCTCCAGCATGCGGAGCGCGTTGACGCGCATCACCTTGAGTCCGATGCCCGCTGCCGCAATCCGTTGTCGAAGGACCGGGTCCTTTGCAGCGCCTGTTCGCTTGGCGACCGCGACGACCTGCTCGAACTCTTTCTGGAACAGGTACTGCTGACCGAGGGTGGACGCGCCTCGCTCGAACGCGAGCGTGCCCATCGCAACCTTCCAGCCGTTGTTGATGCCGCCCACCACGTGGTCTTTGTGGGCTTTGGCGCCATCGAAGAAGACCTCAGCAAACTCCGAGCTCCCGCCCATCTGCTTGATCGGGCGAACTTCGATGCCGTCTTGCTTCATCGGAACCAGGATGTAGCTGATGCCGCGGTGCTTCGGCGCTTCTGAATCGGTGCGGCACAGCACGAAGCACCAATCCGAGTACTCGGCGCCCGAGGTCCAGATCTTCTGCCCTTCGATGACCCATTCGTCGCCGACGAGCGTGGCCTTCGTCTGGACGTTCGCGAGGTCGGACCCCGCTCCCGGCTCCGAGTACCCCTGGCACCAGATCTCGTCACTCGACACGATCGGCGGCAGGAAGCGCTTCTGTTGCTCTCGGGAACCGAAGTGGATCAGCGTTGGACCGAGGAGCGTTTCTCCAATGTGCCCGACGTTGCCCGGGCCGTTTGCGCGAACGTACTCCTCGTTGAAGACCGCTTCTTCCTTGATGGTGCAGCCCCGTCCGCCGAACTCCTTCGGCCAACCGATGCAGTTCCACCCCGCCGCGCCCATCGTCTTACCCCAGGCGATTCGCTCCTCGATGTACGTGTCTTGATCGCCCGAGGCGCCCCGGCCCTGGAGATCTTTGAAGGGGCCCTCGAGTTGCTCCTGCAACCATGCGCGGGATTCCTGGCGAAACGCTTCCTCTTCTTCGTTGAGTTGAAGCTCCATTACAAACCCATGCACTTTGCGAATCGCTCGCGGTGAAAGGACGGGTCGCCGAAGAGCGCCTCGGTGGACTTGGCGCGCTTGAAATACATGTGGGCGGCGTGTTCCCAGGTGAAACCGATGCCCCCGTGGACTTGGATGTTCTCGGCGGCGCAGTGAAAGAAGGTGTCCGAGCAAAAAGCCTTGGCGCTCGAGGCCGCTTCCGCGAGATCGGTTTCTCCCTGGCCGGCCAGCGCGCTCGCGTAGAAGGCAGCAGACCGCGCGGACTCGACCATCATCAGCATGTCGGCACACCTATGTTTGATCGCCTGGAACGAGCCGATGGGTCGCCCGAACTGCCTGCGGACTTTCGCGTACTCGACCGCCATGTCGAGGCACATCTCTGCGGCGCCTACTTGTTCCGCGGCCAGCGCGATCCTCGCGAGGTCTAGCGTCCTCTCGACGAGGGGCCAGCCTCGGCCTTCCTCGCCGAGAAGCGCGTCGTGAGCAACGACCACGTCGCCCAGATCGAGAGACGCCAGGCGACGGGTCTGATCCATCGTCGGGAGCCAACTACGCTTCAGCCCTTCGGCATCGCCGGGTACCAGGAACAGGCTCACGCCTTCGGAGCCTTTGCTGTCTTCCGTCCGCGCAGCGACGACGAGCAGGTCGGCTGTGTGTCCATCGAGGACATAGCTCTTGGCGCCACGCAGAATGTAGCCCGCGGCGCTGCGCGAGTAGGTCGCCTCGACGCCCTCCGCCGACATCTCATTGTTCTTCTCGCCGTACGCTAGCGTCGCGGTCGTCTCGCCGGCTGCGATCCCAGGTAGGTATCGCTCCTTCTGTGACTCGGTCCCGCCGAGCAGAAGAGCATTCGCGCCGAGGCAAACCGTCGAAAAGAAAGGTGAGCACAAGAGCGCGCGACCCATCTCTTCCATCAGCGGGTGCAAGTCGAGGTAGCTCATCCCGAGTCCGCCATACTCTTCCGGAATCGTGAGCGCCGTCCACGCGAGCTCTTCGGACAGTTGCTCCCAGGTGGCGGAATCGTAGCCCTGCTCTGTATCCATCGCGGCCCGCACGCGCTCCTCTGACGACGCCACCTCCAAGAAACGGCGCGCGGCTCGCCTCAGTTCGTCCTGGTCCTCTGAGAACGAAAACTCCATTCGCTCAGTCTCCTCGGTTGACGGTGGCGGCCGATAGGAACGCCGGGGTTTCTCCGCCGCCGTGCAGGACGAGGTTGGCCCCGCTTACGTAGGACGCTAGCGGCGAAGCGAAGTACAAGCATGCGCCAGCCACGTCCTCGGGGGTGCCGAGGCGGTTGAGCGGAACGGTCGCCGCGACCTGCGCGATGCCTTCTTCGCTGCCGTAGTGAAGATGGGCTTGTTCGGTGCGGATCATGCCCGCGGAGACGACGTTGACTCGGACCTTGGGGCCCCATTCGATTGCCAACGTTCCGCTGAGGTTGATCAGCCCGGCTTTGGCCGCACCGTAAGCGGCGGTGCCTGGGGACGGGCGCACGCCCGATACGCTGGCGATGTTGATGATCGAGCCGCCCGAGTCCTGCGCCTGCATGATGCGATTCGCGTGCTGCGCGCAGTGAAGCGCAGCTGTGAGGTTGAGCTGAATGATCTTCTCCGAGAAGCGCGGCGAAGCCGTCGCGGCTTCCGCGAAGGGTGCGCCGCCGGCGTTGTTGATCAGAACGTCGAGTCGTCCCAAACGCTCGGCCACCTCGTTTACCATCTTCTCGACCTGGTCGGCGTCGCGCACGTCCGCGCCGACGAAGAGGGCGCTCTTGCCGCCGGCGTTCGGCAGCTCGTCGGGTGCGTTCCGGCCACACACTGCGACGTCGGCCCCTGCGGCGAGGAACGCTTCGGCGATCCCCCTTCCAATCCCGCGGCTTCCGCCTGTGATCAGGACCACGCGCCCGGTGAAGTCGAGCGCGTCGCTCACGTGCCGTACACCTTCACCAAGGGCTGCGCCTTCGAAAGCAGGTCCGTGACGGCGGGTCCGATCTCCGCGGCGTCCCAGCGCTTGCCGATATCCACCGTCTGCTCGCGACGGTACCCATCGAACGCGGTGATCGTGCCGCCAAAGACCTCCCATACGCGCCCAGTCACTTCGCGGGACTGCGAGCTGGCGAGCCAGGCAACGAACGGCGAGACGTTGGCCGGGTCGTTCTCGTCGAAGCCCTGATCCGGTGCCTTCATCGTGTCGCCAAACGCGCCTTCGGTCATGCGCGTGCGGGCGATGGGGCAGATCGCGTTGGCGGTGATGCCGTAACGACCGAGCTCGGCCGCCTGCACCAACGTCAAAGTAGCGATCCCGGCCTTGGCCGACGAGTAGCTCGACTGGCCCACGCTTCCGAGGACGCCGGCGCCCGAGGTGGTGTTGATGATGCGGGCGTCGACTTGTTCGCCGGCCTTGACCTGTCCGCGCCAGTACGCCGCTGCGTGGCGGGAGATACAGAAATGCCCCTTGAGGTGAACGCGAATGATCGCGTCCCATTCATCTTCGCTGCAGCTGACGAACATGCGGTCCCGAACGAAGCCTGCGTTGTTGACGACTACGTCGAGCCGCCCGAATTCTTCGATGGTTTGGCGAACGAGCGCCTCGGTCTGTTCCCAGTCGGCGACGTCGGCACCATTGGAAATCGCCTCACCGCCCATGTCGCGAATGGCTTGAACAACCTCGTCCGCAGGCCCTTGGCCGCCGCCCTCGCCACTATTGCTGACGCCCAAGTCGTTGACGACGACCTTCGCCCCCTGACGCGCAAGCTCGAGCGCATGCTCGCGGCCAATGCCACGCCCAGCCCCGGTCACAATCACTACCCGTCCCTCACAAATCCCAGTCATTCGCAACCTTCCGCTAAGGCCTCCTAGACTGAAACATGTTTCACTTTCTGCAACCTTAACCCCTTAAAAAAGGGGACTGTCCCCTTTTTAGAAGGGTTAATTCCATGCTTGGTGATTGCGTGTGGAGGGGCGCGTCGCGTCCCCCCGCGCCCCGGCCGTACGTTGATGTTCTCAGTGCCAGGTGAGGCCGCGTTGGTACAGGACCGCGAGGTCCATCGTGAGCGCGATCCCCCAGTGCAGGAGGGCGCCGAGGAAGAATGAGCGGTGGCGGAGGGCGAGGTAGCCCAGGACGAAGCCGGCGATGATGGAGGCGTTGACCTCGAGGAATGGTTTCTCGTAGTGGCCGATGCTGTACATCATCACCATCCAGGGGAGCGCGGCGACATCGAGATCGCGGCCGAGGCCGAACGTCATGTAACCGCGCCACAAACTCTCGCCGGAGAGGAACACCAGGAAGTATGCGGCGTGGTAGAGGAGGAACAGGCGAACCGATATCTCGGTGCCGGTGATCAAGCCCCTCGCCTGAGGGTAACTCGATTGAAAATCAGGCAGAGTCGAGGCCCAGACGACCAACGGGACCATGACGATGAACAAGCCGAGGTAGGCCCAGCGCATTCGCTTGCTGCCTCGCACGGCGTATCCGTATTCGCGCGGCG
The DNA here is from genome assembly GCA_964195565.1 of uncultured Polyangiaceae bacterium. Classification (GTDB taxonomy): domain Bacteria; phylum Myxococcota_A; class Polyangia; order Polyangiales; family Houyiibacteriaceae; genus SG8-38. The sequence goes on from CAXMRN010000007.1 coordinate 39,921, forward strand.
GCTGACGCAGCCTGAAGCGGACCAGCAGATATGGAATCGCGAAGCGCAAGAGCACACTGCACGCCGCGAAGTACGCAAAGGCGAGAAGGGGTGTCCGCAGGTCCTCGGGAACGAACTGTTCGAACACCCGCAGGTACGTATTCGACCGACCGAAGCCCAAGAATACGATCAGCAATGCGACGGAGCTGACGACGACGAAACGCGACTCCCGGGACAGGTCGGCGACGCGAATGCCGGTCAGCCACCGCAGAAGCGTGAAGTACACCGCGCTACCGACGACGAGATAGAGCGCAATCGAGCCCGGCAGTTGGCGACCCCACGCGTACCAGCTCCAGTTCAGCGGAACCAGCACCGCGACGCACGCCGTCGCCAAACGCCAGAAGGCCCGATTCTCGATCTCGAAGCGCTGGTTTTCCAAGTCGGTCGTAGTCGTAAGTGCCGGCTTCAGCCCAATCGCTCGATCACCGCAGCCATGCCCTGGCCACCGCCGACGCACATCGTCTCGACGCCGTAGCGGCCGTCGCGCGATTGCAGGTTGTGGATCAGTGTGGTCATGATCCGAGCGCCGGTTTGGCCGAAGGGGTGGCCGAGAGCGATTGCGCCGCCGTTGACGTTGAGTTTATCGACGGGGACGCCGAGCTCGCGAGCCGACGGAACGACCTGAGCGGCGAAGGCCTCGTTGATCTCGACGAGGTCGATGTCGTTGATGGTCAGGCCGGCGCGCCCGAGAGCTTGTTTCGTCGCGTCGATCGGGCCGAGCCCCATGATCTCCGGGTTGAGCGCGGACACTCCAGTAGACACCACTCGAGCTAGCGGCGTCAGCCCGAGCTCTTTGGCGCGGGCGTCGCTCATCACGATGACCGCCGCCGCCCCGTCATTGAGGGGGCACGCGTTGCCGGCGGTGACCGTTGCCTTGTCTCCCATCTGTTCGATCAAGACCGGCTTCAGCCCGGCGAGCTTCTCCGCGGTGGTGCCGTGACGCGGGCAGTCATCGGTGTCGACCACCTTGCCGCTCGGCGTGGTGACCGGCGTGATCTCCTCAGCGAAGTGTCCCGACTTCTGCGCCGCCTCCGCGCGTTGCTGTGAGAGGGCTGCGAACTCGTCCTGCTCCTGGCGCGACACCGACATGTGCTGTGCGACGTTCTCCGCGGTCTGCAGCATGGTGATGTAGACGTCGGGCAAACCACCTGCTGGCTCCCAGTCGCCGCCTTCGCCAGACATATACTTCGCCATTCGCGCTTCGGAATCGGCGAACTTCGCGTTCTTCGTGTTCTCCATACCGTCGGCTCTACCGAGGCCGAAGCGGCTGACGCATTCGACCCCCGCGGCCACGAACACGTCTCCCTCACCGGCCTTGATCGCATGGGCCGCCATGCGGATCGTCTGCAGCGACGACGAGCAGTACCGGTTCACGGTGGTGCCCGGGGAGTTGAGACCCGCGAGCAAGCTCACAACACGCCCCATGTTGTAGCCGTGTTCGCCAGCGGGCTGTGCGCAGCCGAGCATCAAGTCCTCGACCGTCGAGGGGTCGAGGTTGGGTACCTTCGCCAAGGCCGCCTTCACCGCAATCGCGGCGAGGTCGTCGGGGCGCATTTCAATCAAAGACCCTTTGAAGGCGCGGCCAATCGGGGTCCGCGCGGTTGAGACGATCACGGCTTCGGGCATTGCTTACTCCTCGATGAACATCGAATCCTGCGCAGCGCGCAGAGCGTTCTTTAGCACCTTTCCCGTCGCGTTGCGGGGCAGGGGCTTTTTTCGCGTCTCCCACACGCTTGGCACTTTGTAATAGGCGAGCGTCTCGGCGACCCAGCTGCGCAGCGCCTCGGTCGCGATTTCCTCGTCCGTCTCGAACACGATGACCGCTTTGACCTCTTGACCGAGTTCTGGGTGGTCGACCCCGATGACCGCCGCCTCCGCAACGCCCGGATGCGCCTCGAGCCGCTGCTCGATCTCGAAGGGGTACACGTTCTCGCCGCCCCGCAGGATCAGGTCGCGCTTGCGAGAAGCGATGTAGAGCTTGCCGTCCTCCAATCGGCCGACATCCCCCGTCTTGAGCCAACGCCCCGGCTTGATCGCCGCATTAGTGGCTTCGGCGTCTTCCCAGTATTCGAGCATCACCAAGGGCCCGCGGAGGTGGATCTCCCCTTCCTCGCCCTCCGCGAGTGCCCGTCCTTGGCTGTCCCGGATCTCTACCTCGACGATCGGGACCGGCCGACCCACCGACGATGGATTGTCGGTCAGCTCCTCGCCAGCGTTCAGAGTTCCAAACGCCGTACCCTCCGTCAGACCGTAGCCGACGCCCATCGTGTGGCTGCATTGCGGGAAGAGCGCATGCGCTTTCTCGATGAGCGGCGTCGGGATTGGCGACCCGCCGCCGCCCACGGAGCGGAATGAGCTCAGGTCGTATTCGGCGACCTTGGGATGATTGAGCAGGCGATGGAGCACCGTCGCGGTGTAGCCCCAACCGGTGATCTTCTCGCGCTCGATCAGCGCCAGTGTCGTCTCCGGGTCGAAGCGCCCCATCGGCCACACGGTCTTCGCTCCGCCCCCGAGAGCGGTCACCGCCGCGCAGTGCAGCCCGGACACATGGAACAGCGGGCTGGTCACGAGGATACTGTTCGCGAGCTGCGGGAGCTCCGCCTGCTTCGGGTTGGCCATCATGAGCCGCGCGCCGTGAAAGAAGCTGACCATGAGCATGTTGGTGACGTTGCCGTGTGTGTGAACGACGCCCTTGGCGCGACCCGTCGTGCCGCTCGTGTACAGGATGATCGCGGGATCGCTCTCGGCGATGGGCTGCGTCGGAAGTTCGGCGCCGGCATGGGCGGCGAGTAGGTTCTCGAACCCTTCTTCGACGATGAGGGTCGGCACATCGAGGGCGCCGGTGATTCGCGCGGCGCGCCTTCGATCGGCGATCAGCACCTTGGGCTTGCTGTGCCCGATCGAGTACCGGATCTCGTCCTCGGTCCACCAGCCGTTCAATCCGACGCAAATTGCCCCGAGGCTGACCGTTGCCCAGAACGAAATGATCCACTCCGGACAATTGGCGGCGAGGATTGCCACCCGGTCGCCGGGCCCGACATCAAAGCGCGCCTTCAGCGCGGCCGCCGCACTGGCAACGAGCTTCTCGTGCTCCGCGAAGGTGTAACGTCTCTCCCGTTCGGCTTCGCAAAACACCATGTACTCCGCTTCGGCGAACTCTCGACCTCGCAGCAGGACATCCCGAAGTGAACGCGCGCGGTTCGCGAACACCTGGACGCGCTCCCCGAGCACTTCCTCTTCCGCCAGCTCGAACGGCGCTCCCGCCGCAAGGAGCTGCGCCTCCACCGCGGCCAATCGGCTCATGGCGAGTTCTTCGCCTGGAGCTGCTCGCGCAACCATGCTTCGGCAGGGGGGGTGTCCCCGAAGATCTTAACCGGAATTGGGGTTGGCGTGACCCACGCGATCGCCGTCCACAGTCCCCGCTGGACCGAGCTCGCGAAAATCAGCGCTCCACCGGCGCAGTTCGTCTTGAGATGCTGCCTGTCGCGATCGATCCATTCGACAATACCCTTGCGTTGCGTCGCCGGGACGTTCCCGACTTCGCGCGCGTCGATCACGACCGCATAGGTGTCACCACGGCGGGCCCACTCCGACATCACGTCGATGTGTTGCTGCCACTCCGCGTCGTCGCACAGCCCTCGGTAGGTCATCCGCAGCAGCGGCTTGTCCTTCTCGTCGAAAATGACTTGGCCCACGTTCCCCTCGCCAGAAGTTTACCTGCCTCGGTTGCTCTCTACAACGTGTAGCCGCCATCGACGAACAGAGTTTGGCCGGTGATGTATCGGGCGCGAGAGGATGCGAGGAACACCGCGGCGTCTGCGATCTCCTCGGGGCTCCCGAAGCGGCGCAGCGGCGTGTTGCGCGTGGCCGCATCGATCCACTCCTGGCTCAGCTCCCCGCGCTCGACGAGCTCTGGAAACATGCCCGCGTCGACGACGCCGACCGCGACATTGTTGGCGCGGATGCCGTAGCGTCCTTCTTCGCGCGCGATGCCGCGCATCAGCGCCTCGATGGCTCCCTTCGGCGCCACGGACAGCACATCGCCAGGGGGAAAACGCTTCAGCCCCGCCGAGCTGACGAATACGATCGAGCCGCGGCTCTTTCGCAGGTGGGGCAGGGCAGAGTGCGCGACGTGAAAGAAACCATTCACGTCCCAGTCCATCGTGTTCCGCCACTGTTCCGGCGTGAGTTGACTGACATAGGGCTGGTCGATGTGGGTGCCCGCCGCGTGCGCGACGGTGTGAATCTGTCCGTGCTCGTCGGCGAGCTGGTCGAGGCAAGCCTTCACCGAGTCCAAGTCGCCGAGCTCAACCTGGTGCACCGAGCAAGCACCTCCGCTGTCCCGAATCTCACTCGCCACCGCGTCCGCCGCTTCTTTGTTTCGACGATACGTGATCCCCAGCGTTACCTGGGCCGCTGCGAACCCGCGGGCGATCGCGCTCCCGATCCCACCGCTTCCGCCGACTACGAGGGCGACGCCTTCGGGGAAGTCAGCCACGTGCGCGCTCCCGAAGTTCGAACTTCACGACTTTGCCAGTTGCGTTGCGGGGTAGGGCGTCGAGGACCTCGACGCGCCTGGGCACCTTGAAGTTGGCCATGTTCTCTCTGCTCCATGCGATGACGGCATCCGATGCAAGCGACTCACCTGGCGCAGGGACGACGAACGCCATCCCCACCTCACCCAGCCGCTCGTCCGGCACGCCGATCACGGCGACTTCCCCGACGCCGGGCATCTGCAGCAATGTGTTCTCGATCTCCGCGGGATAGGCGTTGAAACCTCCGACGATGAACATGTCCTTGAGCCGGTCCGTGATCTTGATATAGCCGCGCTCGTCCATGGTGCCGATGTCGCCCGTGTGCAGCCAGCCCCCGGCATCGATCGCCTTCTTCGTTTCTTCCGGCGCGTCGAGGTAACCCTTCATGACGTTGTACCCACGCACGACGATCTCGCCTGGCTCGTTGGCGGGCACCTCGTTCCCGTCGCCATCGATGATGCGTACCTCGACCTCGGGAATCGCGCGGCCACTGGTGGTGGCGATGGTTTCGGCATCGTCGTCGAGCCGGCACATGGTGACGACCCCGCAGCTTTCTGTGAGGCCATATGCGGTGATGACGGTCTCGAATCCGAGGTCATCTTTCATGCGCTGGATGAGCTCCACGGGGATCGCGGCCGCGCCGGTGACAGCGAGTCGCAGGCTCGAGATGTCGAACTCTGCGCGGTCCGGATGCAGCAACAACGACTGGTAGAGAGAGGGAGGCCCTGGCAGCATCGTGATCGCATCTTCTTGGATGCGACGAAGCACGACGTCCACGTTGAACACCGGCTCGGGGAAAACCGTCGCGCCGCGCATCAGTGCAGAGAACCATCCGGCTTTGTAGCCAAAGCTATGAAAGAACGGCAGCACGACTAGATAGCGATCGCCGTCGCGAAGCCCAACGATCGAGCTCCACTGATCAAACACACGAAGGTTCTGTGCGTGCGTGCACATCGCGCCTTTCGGCTTGCCCGTGGTCCCGGAGGTGAAGAGGACGTCGGCAACGTCGTCGGGACCCACGCTCGCTGCGCGTTCTCTTGCCGAGGTCGGCGAAATTTCCGATGCCTGCGCCAAGAAATCTCGATAACTGAGTGTACCCTCCGGCGCCTCTCCCCGAAGCACGACGATCTGCGTGAGCCGTGGAAGCTCCACGTCGGTGCCGCGAAGAAGCGCCACGTAGTCGACGTCGAGGAACTCCGTCACGGTGAACAGTGCCTTGGCCCCGCTCTTCTCGAGCAGGTAGGAGGCCTCGATGCCCTTGTAGCGGGTGTTGACCGGAACCATCACCGCCCCGACGGAGTGAATCGCGAGGGCGCAGACAATCCATTCCCACATGTTCGGCGCCCAAATCGCCACGCGATCGCCCTTTTCTACGCCTTGGGCCATGAGGGCTCGGGCGGCTTCCTCGACTCGCTCGGCGAGCTCCGCGAAGCTCAGGGTGGTGGGCCCGTCGACGATGGCTGGCGCTTCGCCCAGGGTACGGGCTCGTTGCGCGATCATGTCGGGAATCGTTGCGAACACGGCGCCCGTGATATCGCCAACCTCCGACGAGGGCAACGGCTCACCGAGGCGGCGGACCTCATTTCGTCCCCATTCACGGATTGACGAGCCGCGTAATATGGACATATTGCCGCGGACTTTCTTGCAACTGTTGCCCTTCTCTGGGCTTTTCTTCTACAACTGGCTTACGCGATGGACTGGGACTGGGACGCGAATCCGACCTACGAGTCGGAGCGCATACGAATCGACGGAACGCATTCGCCTGCGATCCTGTACGACATGAAACTGCCTCGGCAGGTTGAGGACCGCGAGATCGGCCTGATGCTGAGCATCGCCGACCACCACCTTGATCGCGGGCTGCCCCTCGTGGCGCTCGTGCGCCACCAGCGAGGCACCGGCGTCATCGCCGCTCGCCATCGCAAGGCCTTCGCCGACTGGCTGGAGGATCGCCGGGACGCCTTGAAACGGGACAATTTCGGCGTCGTCATCGTGATGCCTGAGGCGATTTTCAGGGCCGTCCTTCGGGTCGTGTACCGCTTTCGGAGCCCGCCCCTGCGCACCGTCACCACCTCGGACGTACCGAGCGCCGCCGCGGCCGTACGCAGCGAGCTGCGACGTATGGGGGAGACAGTGACCCCGGACATCGAGGCGTTCCTCGGCTCCCTACCTCACTGAAGGCGGGCTCGTCGGCTTGACCGACGGACTGAAACGCGTTTCACTTCCGCCCTACTTCGAAGGGACGCGCAGTGGGCATTTCGCACGAAATCATTGATGGAATCGCCGAAATCGTCGTTGACTATCCCCCCGTCAACGCCATCCCGGTCGCAGGCTGGTTCGAGCTAGCCGAGGTGATCACCGCGGCGGGCAACGACCCAGAGACCCGTGCGGTCATCCTTCGAGCGGAGGGCCGAGGCTTCAATGCCGGTGTCGACATCAAGGAGATGCAGAACACCGAGGGCTTCGACTCCCTCCTTGGAGCGAACCGCGGTTGCTGGGAGGCGTTCAAGGCGGTCTACGAATGTAAAGTCCCCGTGATCACCGCGGTGCATGGCTATTGCGTGGGCGGCGGCATTGGTTTGGCCGGCAACTCAGACATCCTGATCGCCGCCAAGGGTACGAAGTTCGCCTTGCCCGAGGTCGACCGCGGCGCACTCGGCGCAGCGACCCACCTCGCCCGTCTAGTCCCGGCGCTCAAGATGCGTGCGATGGTCCTGACCTGCGAGGCCGCAACGGCGGAGGAGCTCCACAACTGGGGCTCGGTCTACGCGGTCGTCGAACAAGATGAGCTCGCCGACAAGGCGAGAGAGGTCGCTCGCACCTTCACCAAGAAGATCCCACGCGTCGTGCGCGCGGCGAAGGAATGCCTGAACAACATCGACCCGGTCGACGTGAATCGTTCGTATCGGTTCGAGCAGGGGTTCACTTTCGAGCTCAACTTGGCAGGCGTGGCCGACGAGGCTCGGGACGCGTTCGTCGAAAAACGTGACCCCGACGCCGACAAGAAGTGAGGAGAGCTTCGTGATTGACAAACGTATGACGGCGGATGAAGCCGTCGCCGAGGTGACCGATGGCATGACGATCGGCATCGGGGGCTGGGGCTCTCGGCGCAAGCCGATGGCGTTCATTCGGGCCTTGGTCCGCAAAGGCGTCAAAGACCTGACCGTCGTGTCCTACGGAGGTCCCGACATCGGGATCCTTTGTGCCACGGGGCAGCTCAAGAAGGCGGTTTACGGATTTGTCTCTCTTGATTCGATCCCCCTCGAGCCGCATTTTCGCAAGGCCCGCCAGAACGGGACGCTCGAGGCGGTCGAGCTCGACGAGGGGATGTTTCTTCTCGGACTGCGCGCCGCAGCGCAGCGGCTTCCTTTCTTGCCGACGCGCGCAGGCCTCGGCTCCGACGTCTTGAAGATCAACCCACACCTCAAGACGGTGACATCACCCTACGATGATGGTGAAGAGTTCGTCGCGGTCCCGGCGCTCAACGTCGACGTCGCGTTCGTCCACATGAACCGAGCCGACGTCTCCGGGAATGGGCAGGCCCTCGGCCGCGACCCCTACTTCGATAACCTCTTTTGCATGGCCGCCAAGAAGGCGTTCATGAGCTGTGAACGGATCGTGTCGACCGATGAGCTCGTGGGCGGGGGTCCACTCCCGAGCTTGTTGATCAATCGCATGATGGTAGCCGGGGTTGTTGAAGCTCCTGGCGGCGCGCACTTCACCGAATGCCTGCCCGACTATGCGCGGGATGAGAAGTTCCAGCGTGAGTACGCGGCGACCGCCAAGGACGACGAGGCGTGGAAGGCGTTTCGCGCCAAGTACCTCGATGTGAGCGAGGCCGAGTACCAAAAGGCGGTGGCATCATGACAAGCACTGAAGCCACCCGGGCAGACATCTGTGCGTTCGCCGTCGCAGAGTGTTTCCGCAACGACGGGGAGATCATGGTCAGCGCCATGGGGACGACTCCAAGCCTCGGTGCACGTCTGGCCAAATCGACGTTCGAGCCCAACCTGCTGATGACCGACGGGTTCAATCTCTTGCTCCGACGCGCGCTGCCGCTCGGCGCGAAGCCCACGGACGACGATGTCGAGGGCTGGATGCCATTCGGCACTGTATTCGACACGCTTTGGTGGGGACGCCGCCACGTCATGATGGGTGCATCCCAGATCGATCAGTTCGGGAATCAAAACATCGCGTGCATCGGCCCATGGGAGAACCCCAAGGCGCAGCTCCTCGGTGTCCGCGGAGCGCCGGGCAACACAATCAACCACGTGACCAGCTACTGGGTGCCGAACCACAATGCTCGGGCCCTCGTCGCGAACGTCGATGTCGTGTGCGGCGTCGGGTACGACCGTGCAGCCGCCCTTGGTCCCGAAGGAAGCCGCTTCCACGAGATCCGGCGAGTCGTCACCAACCTCGGCGTGTTTGATTTCAATACGCCCGATCACCGCATGCGTTTGGCTTCGCTTCATCCGGGAGTCGAGCTTCAGCAGGTCATCGACAACACGGGCTTTGAGCTGGTGATTCCCGAAGGGGTGGACGCAACCCCCGTACCGACCCCAGAGGTCATTGGCGTGTTGCGTGAGCTCGATCCTCAAGGCTATGCGCAGAAAGAAGTCGTAGTATGACGGTGCAGAAGAGGACCACGAAGGCGCCCGCGAAGAAGCGCAAGTCGACCGCGCCCAAGGCGAAGCGTTCGAGCAAGGCGCCTGCGAAGAAGCGCCCGTCGGCCGCGCCCAAGGCCAAAGCAAAGCGTCCGAGCAAGGCGCCCGCGAAGAAGCGCCCGTCGGCCGCACCGGAGGCCAAGGCGAAACGCCCGAGCAAGGCGCCTGCAAAGAAGCGTCCGTCCGTTCCGACCAAAGCCAAGACGACGCGCAAGAGCCGGCCACCCGCTCGCGTCAAAGCAGTGCAAGCCCCCGCGCCCAAACCGGTCGCCAAAGCGAAGTCGGCACTGCATACGCGCATCTGCGACATGTTCGGCATCGAGTACCCGATCATCCAGACCGGCATGGGTTGGGTTTCGGGGGCGAGCCTCACGTCCGCGACCAGTCAGGCCGGCGGCCTCGGCATTCTCGCCGCCGCGACGATGACATTCCGCGAGCTCGAAGACGCGATCGCCAAGGTCAGGGAACGCACGGACAAGCCCTTCGGTGTGAACATGCGTGCCGACCAATCGGACGTCATGAAGCGGGTCGAGCTTCTCATCCGTGAGAAGGTCACGGTCGCCAGCTTTGCGCAGGCGCCGGGCGAGCGCGTTATCAAGACGTTGAAGGATGCCGGCGTCCTCACGATGCCCACGATCGGTGCCCGGCGTCATGCCGAGAAGGTGCAGGCGTGGGGCGTCGACGCGGTGATCGCGCAAGGCCAGGAGGGCGGCGGTCACACCGGGCAAATTCCCACTTCGATTCTGATCCCAGATGTGTCCTCAGCGGTCGACATCCCCGTCGTCGGGGCCGGCGGTTTCCGCGATGGCCGAGGGCTGGTCGCGGCGTTGGCGCTTGGCGGCGAAGGCATTGCGATGGGGACGCGCTTCTTGCTCACGCAAGACAGTCAGGTGCCCGAGCACGTGAAGCAGGTCTACCTCGACACCAAGGCAAACGGAACGGTCGTGACGAAGGCGGTCGACGGCCACCCGCAGCGCGTGATCCGAACGTTCCTGATCGAACAGCTCGAGAAGGCCAATCCCCTGGTTCGTTTCCCGCGCGCGGCGCTCAACGCTCTGTCGCTGATGAAGGTCACCGGAACCTCTCTGCCGGAGCTGCTCGAAGAGGGCATGGCGATGAAGCAGAACCAAGAGCTAACCTGGTCCCAGCTCGCGATGGCTGCCAATGCGCCGATGCTCACCAAGGCCTCGATGGTGGACGGCCGAGTGGAGGCAGGCATTCTGCCGACGGGTCAGATCGCCGGTGTCATCGACGAGATCCCAACGGTGTCCGAGCTTCTGCAGCGCATCATGGCCGAGGCAGAGCAGGCTCTCGAACGATTGGGCGCGTAGGCGAGCGTCATGGACCTCAACTTCACCGAACCGGAGAACGCCTTTCGACAAGAGTGTCGCGCCTGGCTTGAAGCCAACGTGCCGGGTGAGCCCCTTCCTTCAGGCGACACCAAAGAAGGCTTCGCGCTGCACCTCGAGTGGGAGCACAAGCTATTCGACGCGGGCTGGGCGGCGGTGTCGTGGCCCAAAGAGTACGGCGGTCGCGAGGCCACGCTCTTCGAATGGCTGATCTTCGAAGAGGAGTACTACCGCGTCGGTGCCCCGAGCCGCGTGACCCAGAACGGGATCTTCCTGCTCGCCCCGACTCTGTTCGAGTTCGGAACCGATGAGCAGAAAGAACGGATTCTCCGCGCGATGGCGCGTGGCGACGTCGCCTGGGGCCAGGCGTGGTCGGAACCGAACGCCGGCAGTGACCTCGCGTCGCTCAAGAGCACGGCCCGCCGGGTCGATGGCGGTTGGAGGCTGACTGGCCAAAAGACTTGGTCCACCCGTGCGGCGTTCTGCGACATGGCCTACGGCTTGTTCCGGACGGACCCGGAGCAAACACGTCATCGTGGACTGACCTACTTCATGTTCCCGCTGGACGTCGAAGGCATCACGGTGCGGGGTGTCGATCGCCTCGACGGCGACGAGGGCTTCGCCGAGATCTTTCTCGAAGACGTGTTTGTGCCGGACTCCGACGTCATTGGAGACGTGGACCAAGGGTGGAAGGTGGCGATGGCGACCACCAGCTCGGAGCGGGGCCTGAGCCTACGGAGCCCGGGCCGGTTCATGGCGACGGCGGCCCGTCTCATTGATCTCTACCATCGCTACCGGGATCGCTCTGACCCAGTCCTTCGTGACCAAGTCATCCAAGCATGGATGGACGCCCAGGCGTACCGATGGTTCACCTTCCAAACCGTTACCCGCATGGCGCAGGGTGAGTCGATTGGTCCGGACTCCAGCATGAACAAAGTGTTTTGGTCGGAGATGGATGTACGCACCCACGAGACCGCCCTGGCGATGATAGGCGAGGCATTGGAGCTCGATGAGGGCTCCGAGAGCGCCGTCGACGGCGGGGACTGGATGAAGGGGTTCCAGTTCGCACTCGCCGGCCCAATCTACGCGGGCACCAACGAGATCCAGCGCAACATCATCGCCGAGCGCGTTCTCGGTCTTCCGCGGAAGTAGTCTCATGCGTTTTGCTTTCACCGACGACCAGAAGATGCTTCGCGACACAGTGCGTGAGGTCTTGCAGCGCGAGTGTGCGCCCGAGGTTGTCCGCGCCGCTTGGGAAGGGCGCCCCGAGGGCGTCCGGGCGGTCTGGGACACCCTAGCGGAAACCGGGGTGATCGGGATGGCCGCTTCCGAAGAGGCTGGCGGCATGGCGATGACCGAGCTCGACCTCGTGCTTCCGTTGGAAGAGATTGGCTACGCCGCGCTGCCTGGCCCCATCGTCGACACAGCCATGGTCGGGATTCCGCTCCTCGAAGTGGCCGGCACCGACGCACAGAAAGATCGCTGGCTTGGCCCGGCCGTCGCGGGAGAGGCTCGCATCGTGGTGTCGTTCGAGGATCAGCCGTTGGTCGCGCACGCTGCTTCCGCCGATGTGTTGATCATGCAGAGGGGTGGAGCCGGGTACTGTGTTCCCGCGGCGGATGCGTCGATCGCCGCCGAGCAGTCGGTGGACCGCGCCCGGGAGCTTGGTCGGGTGTCGTTCGAGGCCGGCGTGCAGCATCGGATGCGAGAGGATGTCGACACTTCGGCGTTGTTCGCGCTCGGACGGGAACGCGCTGCACTGGGGACTGCCGCGCAGTTGATCGGCCTCAGCCGCCGGATGCTCGACATGGCCGTCCAATACGCGAAAGATCGGGAGCAGTTTGGCAAGCCGATTGGGGCGCAGCAGGCGATCAAGCACCGGCTTGCGAACGCGCTCATCGAGCAAGAGTTTGCTCGGCCCACGGTCTATAGAGCAGGCTGGTCGATGGCGACCTCGGCCGAGAACGCCGACATCGATGTCTCCCTTGCCAAGATCTACGCAGGCCAGGCTGCAAAATTCGTGGCCAAAGAGGCCCTCCAAGTCCACGGTGCGATCGGCTACACCATCGAGTGCGACTTGCATATGTGGATGAAACGCTCCTGGGCGCTCGCAGCGGCGCATGGCGATGCCGCCTATCACCGCGAGCGTGTGGGGCGCCATATTCTTTGAACTTTCGGGGTGGCGCCTTGCCGGCGACAACCGTCCCCTCTAGAGATACGCAATAGCGAGGTTTAGATGCCCGAAGCATATATCGTTGAAGCAGTTCGCTCCCCCGTTGGTAGAAAAAAGGGCGGGTTGAGCAAGGTCCACTCTGCCGATCTCGGCGCGCACGCCATCAAGGGGCTGATCGACCGCGCTGGCATCGACCCAGGTGTGGTCGAAGACGTCGTCTTTGGTTGCGTCGATACGGTCGCTACTCAGGCCGGTGACATCGCCCGCACATGCTGGCTTGCTGCCGGGTTTCCCGAGCACGTGCCCGGCGTGACGATCGACCGTCAGTGCGGCTCCTCGCAGCAAGCGGTTCACTTCGCCGCGCAAGGCGTGATGAGTGGCACCCAGGACGTGGTAGTCGCCGGCGGCGTGCAAAACATGAGCATGATCCCCATCGGCGCGTCCATGATCGCCGGTAAACAGTTCGGGCTCAGCGATCCGTTTTCCGGTTCGGTGGGTTGGACCGAGCGCTATGGCGACAAGCCGGTCAATCAGTTCTACGGCGCCGAAATGATCGCCGAGAACTGGGACCTCTCCCGCGAAGAGCTCGAGAAATTCGCCCTGCAAAGCCATCACCGCGCGCTTCAGGCCCAGAAGGAAGGCCGGTTCGATCGTGAGATCATTCCCTTCGGTGATGTGAAGGCCGACGAAGGCCCGCGCGCAGACACCACACTCGAGAAGATGGCTGCGCTTCCGATTCTCATGGAGGGCGGCCGACTGACCGCCGCCGTGGCGAGCCAGATTTCTGATGGCTCCGCCGCGCTCCTCATCGTTTCGGAGAAGGCGCTCAAGGAGCACAACCTCACGCCGCGTGCCCGCATCCACCACCTGAGCGTGCGGGGTGGGGACCCCATCCGCATGCTCTCCGCGCCGATTCCGGCGACGCAGTACGCGATGAAGAAGTCGGGCATGAGCCTCGACGACATCGATCTCGTCGAGATCAATGAAGCCTTCGCGCCTGTCGTGTGCGCCTGGGCGAAGGAACTCGACGTCGACCTCGCGAAGGTAAACGTCAACGGTGGGGCGATCGCGCTCGGCCATCCGCTCGGCGCGACCGGCGCCAAGCTGATGACGACTCTCCTGCACGAACTCGAGCGCACGGGCGGCCGCTACGGACTGCAGACCATGTGCGAGGGTGGCGGCCAGGCCAACGTCACCATCATCGAACGCCTCGGTTGAGTCCCTTTTTGGGGGTTGTCGGCCGTCCCGAGAATGCCCGTTCGAGCCCGATTTGTGCGATCCCGTACGTGAAGACGTGACTTATTCGACAGCTTCTGGCCCGCTCGGCATGATGAGGTCTACGGGCGGGAATGACCTCTAAGCTGCCAAAACAAGGTTCGACTCCACCGCCTCCAATGCGCAAGCACTCGGAGGTACGCCCCGCGGTCCAGCCCGACGAGCGCCGAAACGCGGCGCGTTGGGCGTCCGACGCACAGATTGAGATCCTCGCGCCCATCCAGACAGAAGCGGTGGCGCTCGATGTCAGCAACAACGGCATTCAGCTCTCACTCGCCGGGTGGCTCTCCACGGGTACCCTCTGCGATCTGCGCATCACGACCCACACGGGCCGCGTTATCTTCAAGCGTGCTCGGGTGATTTGGGCGCGCCGGGTAGGCGACGAATGCGTGGCTGGATTGAACGTCGTTGGCTCGATTGTGCCGCCCGCCATCCCTGAGTAGCAGGCGAGTTCCCTTCAGTCCGAATCTTTGGGTTCCACATTCGCTAAGCCGTTTTTGCCACTTCCGGCACGAGACGGCTTGACGGAGCGGCGTTCGCAAAATAGAACACGTTTCACTTCTTTTCGACCCCTTTTTCTATCCGGAACCCGGAGGTGGACATGGCCAAAGTAGCCAACACAGCAGATTATTTCGAGACCCTTGGCGATCGTTTCCTGGCCGACCAGGCCAAAGGGGTGAACGCAACGATTCAGTACACCCTGGCAGGTGACGGTGGCGGTGAGTGGACCATCACGATCACAGACGGGGAGTACAAGGGCGTGGAGACCGGCGGCGTCGAGAAGCCGACCCTCAACGTCATGATGGACGCTGAGAAGTTCGTCGAGATGGCCAACGGGGACCTCGATGGGCGCAAGGCATTCCTCACGCGCAAGCTCAAGGTGAAGGGCAACATCGCTCTCGCCCAGAAGATGCAGAAGTTCTTTCCCCAGGGTTAGTCGCCCGCAGCCACACGGAACACACTCATGAGCGAGATTCTTTCGGCGCCGTACGTGCTCGAGTACACGTACACCCGAAGCACCGGGCCGGTAGTCGGCCGCTTCTTGGAGAACCTTCGGTACGAAGTACTCGAAGGCGTCAAGACGGCTGACGGTCGCGTGCTTTGCCCGCCTCTCGAATACGACGAGGAGGGTGAACCGACGACTGGCGAGTTCGTGCCGCTGCGTCCGTCGGGGACGGTGAAGACTTGGTCATGGGTACCGGAGCCCCGCAAGGGGCATCCTTTCGATCGCCCGTTCGCTTGGGCCCTCGTTCAGATCGACGGCACGGACAACGCCATGGTGCATGTGGTGGACGCAGGGAAAGCCAAGCGAATGAAGACGGGCATGCGGGTGCGTCTTCGTTGGGCCGACGAGAAGAACGGCACCATCCGAGACATCGCGTGCTTCGAGCCGATTTCTCCCTACCTGCCTGGCCCGGTTCACATCGAGTACGAGGTGAAACCCGGCAAGCACTACACCGCGTATCTTCGTGGTCTACAGGAGGGGAAGTTCATCGGCGGCATGGATCCGGAGGCCGGCAAAGTGTACGTGCCGCCACGTGGTGCCGACCCGACCACGGGCAACCCAACGACCGAATACGTTGAAGTTGCCGATGTTGGTGTCCTGACGACCTTCGCGATCATTCGTATCCCCTTCGAAGGTCAGAAGCTTACGCCACCGTACTGTTTCGGGGCGATTGTGCTCGATGGCGCGGACACTCCCATCTATCACTTGGTCAGCGGCGTGCCCCACGACGAGATTCGAATGGGCATGCGCGTGAAGGCGAAGTGGAAGCCTCAGGAGCAGTGGGAAACCTCTCTCGAGAACATTCTCTACTTTGAGCCTACAGGTGAGCCTGACGCTCCGTTCGATAGCTACAAGGAGCATCTCTAGTGCGCGACGTCGCAATTGTTTCCTTCTCCCAGCTTCCATCCGTGAAGGCGATCGAAGCAGCCGACGAGCCCGAACTCGTCCAGCCCGTCACTTCGGATGCGATGAAGCAGGTCGGCCTCACTCAGGACGACATCGGTTTCACCTGTTCTGGGAGCACCGACTACCTGCCCGGACGCCCGTTCTCTTTCGTTGCGGCGGTCGATGGGCTCAAGGCGTGGCCTCCGATTCGCGAGTCACACGTGGAGATGGACGGCGCTTTCGCGCTCTACGAGGCTTGGGTGCGGCTCATGCACGGGGACATCGACACGGCGTTGGTGTTTTCGTTCGGCAAGAGCTCGCTCGGGCCCGTCCCGGACATCCTGAACCTGCAGAACGACCCCTACTATGTCCAGCCACTCGGGCTCGACTCGATCAGCGCCGCGGCGCTTCAGGCGCAGGCCATGATCGATGGCTGCAAGGCGACCGAGCGGGACTTCGCCGAGGTCGTCGCCCGCAATCGCAAAAACGCGATCGACAACCCGAACGCCCACATTAAGGGCGACTTCAGCGTCGACGCGATGCTCGAAGAGCCCTACATCAGCTCGCCGTTGCGCAAGAGCTTCTGTCCGCCGCTCTCCGACTCGGCCGCGGCGGTCGTGCTTGCGGCCGGCGACACCGCAAAGAAGCTGGTGAAGAGGCCCGCGTGGATTCGCGGCATCGACCATCGTACCGAACCCCACGCCTTGGGCCAGCGGGACCTCACGACGTCGCCGTCTTCAAAGCTCGCCGCCGAGAAGGCCGGTATTGCCAAAGGCGAGGTAGACATCGCGGAGCTCCACGCCCCCTTCGCACATCAGGAGATCATCCTGCGTGAGGCCATGGGGCTCGGTGACGGCGTCAACGTGAACCCCTCCGGCGGCGCATTGGCGGCGAACTCGCTCATGACGGCGGGCTTGATTCGCTTCGGCGAGGCAGCCAGTCGGGTGCTCAGTGGCGACGCGAACCGCGCGCTCGCGCACACGACGAACGGCGTCTGCCTTCAACACAACCTCGTCGCCATCTTGGAGGGTGAGTAATGGCTGAGCAGTGTGCCGTCATCGGGATCGGCCAGACCAAGCATCGTGAGAGCCGACGGGATCTGTCCATCCCGGGCTTGGTCCGCGACGCGGCTATTCGCGCCCTCCGGGACGCCGACATGACGTGGAAGGACATCGACTCGATTGTCCTCGGTACTGCGCCCGACATGTTCGAGGGTGTCATGATGCCCGAGCTCTGGTTGTCGGACGCGCTCGGTGCGGCTGGTAAACCGATCTTCCGGGTCCACACGGCGGGCTCAGTTGGAGGTTCCACCGCAGTCGTCGCGTCCCACTTGATTCAGGGCGGTGTGCACGAGAAGGTGCTCACGCTCGCCTTCGAGAAGCAGAGCGAAGCCAACGCGATGTGGGCGCTGTCGCCTGTCGTTCCCTTCCAACCCCAACTGGTTGCGGGAGCTGGGGGTTATTTCGCGCCGCTCATCCGCTCGTACATACGGCGGGCCGATGCGCATCCCGACACCGGTTGCACGGTGGCCGTCAAAGACCGCCAGAACGGCTTGCTCAACCCGAACGCACATCTTCACCTCAATCAGACGCTCGAGGAGGTGAAGGCCTCTCCGATGCTATGGGATCCGATTCGGTACTCCGAAACCTGCCCTTCGTCCGACGGTGCGGTGGCGATGGTGCTCGTGAGCGAGAAGCACGCAGACCGCGTGAAGAACCCGGCGTGGGTCAAAGGCACCTCGGTGCGAACCGAGCGAACGTTCTTTGCTGGGCGTGATCAGGTGAACCCAGAAGCCGGTAAGCTTTGCGCAAAGGACGTGTACGACGAGGCAGGCATCACCAATCCGCTCAAAGAGATCGACTGCGCCGAAGTGTACGTCCCGTTCTCGTGGTTCGAGCCGATGTGGCTCGAGAACCTGGGCTTCGCCGATGAAGGCGAAGGCTGGAAGATGACCATGGAAGGCAAGACCAAGATCGGCGGCGAGATGCCGCTCAACATGTCGGGCGGCGTGATGTGCACCAACCCGATCGGGGCAAGTGGTATGCTCCGATTCGCGGAAGCCGCGCGTCAGGTGCGCGGGACAGCGGAACAACACCAGGTCGACGGCGCGAAGGTCGCCCTCGGTCACGCGTACGGCGGCGGCTCGCAGTTCTTCGCAACTTGGATTGTGAGCTCGGAGCGCTGAGCAGGAGAAACGATGGAATACAACCTTGCAGATCTTTACGAGGCCATTGCCGACGCGACTCCCGACAACATCGCCTTGGCTTCAGGTGACGTGCACCACACGTATACAGCGCTCGACAAGCGAGCGAACCGTCTCGCGCACTACCTGCAATCGCAAGGCATCGGGGCAGGGGACCACGTCGGGCTGCACCTGTTCAACGGGCACGAGTTCGTGGAAGCGATCTTGGCACTGTTCAAGATCCGCGCGGTCGGCATCAACGTAAACTACCGCTTCGTAGGGCCCGAGGTGCGCTACATGATCGAGAACGCCGACCTCAAAGGCGTCGTCACGCAGCGTCGGTTTCTTCCCGTCATCAACGACGCCAACCAAGACCACGACCCGCTGCCGGTTCTCATCGTGATCGAAGACGGGGCGGACGCCGTGTCCGACCAGGAATCCATCGAGTACGAGACGGCCCTCGCGCAGGGTTCCGAGGAGCGTGATTTCGGCCCGCGCTCAGGCGGGGACCTGTACATCATCTACACAGGCGGCACGACGGGGATGCCCAAGGGCGTCATGTGGCGCCACGAGGACCTTTTCTTTTCGGGGCTTCAGGGTGGCTCGCCAGGCGGTGACCCGGTTGAATCCCCTGAGCAGCTCATCGAGCAAGCCCAAGAGGGTTGGTACACCGTGACCATGCTTCCTTGCGCGCCCTTCATTCACGGAGCCGCGCAGTTCACGCAGTTCATCTGCCATCTCACCGGCGGCAAGCTCGTGTTGCAGCACGGTCCGAGCTTCGATGCGGGGCGCATTCTGTCTCTCGTGGCCGAAGAGGACGTCTCCACGCTGTCGCTCGTCGGCGACGCGATGGCGATCCCCCTCATCGACGCGCTCAAGGCCGGCGAGTACGACATGTCGAACCTCGCGGTGATCGCGTCGGCTGGCGCTATCCTGTCAGCGAGCGTTCAGGCAGAGCTCGAAGAGCTGCTCCCCGACGTGATGATCATCAACAGCTTTGGCACGAGCGAGTCGGGGGACCTCGGCCGCGCGGCCGGCGATGAAGACAGCCATGAAGGCCGCCCGTCGTTCTACATGGGTGACGAGGTCACGGTGTTGGACGAGGAAGGCAATCAGATCGAGCCAGGTTCAGGCCAGATTGGCATGGTCGCCCGCTCGGGACGCCTCCCGCTCGGGTACTACAAGGACGCGGAGAAGACCGCCGAGCGCTTCAAGGAGTTCAACGGCAAGCGCTGGGTCGTGCCCGGAGATTTCGCCACCATCGAAGAAGACGGGCGCATCACCTTTTTGGGGCGTGGAAGCAAGTGCATCAACACCGGCGGTGAGAAGGTCTTTCCTGAAGAGGTCGAGGAGGCGCTCAAGGCGCATACCGACATCATCGACGCCCTGGTCGTCGCCGTTCCGGACCCCCGGTTCGG
>CAXMRN010000008.1:0-5181 GCA_964195565.1 uncultured Polyangiaceae bacterium
AGCGGTGCTGTGGCTAGCGCCTGGGGAGGCGCGCGCGTTTCCGGACGAGCCGTCTACCCTCGACGAAGGAAAGAAGGCTCACACCCAGCGCTTTCACGTCATGGGAGAGCTCGGCATGTTCGCCGGCAAGCTCGAGGGCGAACAACGCTCGATCGTCATGAGCCCGATCGTCGAAATGCGTTTTCAACTCGCGTACAGCGTGGTGATGCAAGCGGTGTGGGGGATGTCGTACGCCAACGTCGACCGCGACCCGGACGGCAACATCCCGGCTGACAACACCTTTCGCTTCGGCAACCCGTATCTCGCTTTCCACTATCAAGGCCGCAAGGGGCAGTTCTCCTATCGCGTCGGGGCCGGCGTGACCGTTCCCGCCGCTACCCTTCCGGACGACATCAATGATCAGGTCACCGCGGCGTCGGCCTACTTCCTTGCTGCTGCAATTCGCGGAAACACCAGCTTCTGGCTCTGGGACCCCCACACGGTGAGCGTCATCATTCCGATCGCCTTCGAGCGCTACAAGCCTGGCGGGTTCCTTTGGGGCGCGTACCTCGACACCGGCGCCCTCATCAAGCTCAACGACAAGAACGCCCGGACCTCCAAGACCGATTTTCTGATGCAGATGGCGGCGATGATGGGCTACCAGGCGACCGATTGGCTACGCGTCGGCTCGCGCTTCAGCCTCGTCTTGATCCCCAAGTTCAAGGAGCAGAACACGCAGATGGCCATTGAGCCCTATCTGCGATTCGGCAACGACAACGCGTTCGGCGCGATTCGGGTCAACGTGAACCTCGACAACCCCTGGGGCTTCTCGTTCGATGCCCGTCAGGTCTGGGGTCTGCGAATCGCCGGCGGCGCCGCCTTCTAGGCGCCACCGTCGAAGCGGCGGTCCTAGACGACTAGACGACCGGGTCGAAGAGCGGAAGGTCTTCGCCGGCCAGCGGGAACGCTGCCTTGTAGTCGTCCGGCACGCCCGCGAGGTTGCGGAGTGAGCG
This sequence comes from uncultured Polyangiaceae bacterium, assembly GCA_964195565.1. Classification (GTDB taxonomy): domain Bacteria; phylum Myxococcota_A; class Polyangia; order Polyangiales; family Houyiibacteriaceae; genus SG8-38. The sequence continues at coordinate 993 of CAXMRN010000008.1, forward strand.
GTGCACATGTGCAATCGAAAGCCTGGCGCCCTCTGCGGTGTCCGGCGAGCCAGTCGCTTGTAGCGTGACCGGGTCCATGAGCTGCAGGCCGTGGCGATCATCGGTGCCGCCGATGACTCGGTTACCCGGGATGCCGGGGCCCATCATCATCATGCTGCTGATCGGCCAATGGTCCTTGCCGTTGCCGTTGTTGTAGCCAGGCGTTCGGCCGAAGTCCGAGCCCATCACCACGGCGACCTTGTCGGCGATGCCCATGCGCTCTGCTTCTTGGATCGCGAAGTTCGCGCCGTTCACGAAGTCGATGAGGCGCGGCAGATGGTTGCCGTCGTGGTTGCCGTGCGTGTCGAAACCGCCCGCGCTCACGCTCACACTGACCGAGAGCCCCGCCTGATACGCGGCCAGCGCGACCTGGATCTGCCGGTGCAGCTGATTGTTATCGAACTCCTCTGGTAGTGAGTCGGACACTCGCTTGAGGTCGTCCTGCCCGAGTCGAGCCAGCATGAGCTCGTTCTGCCCATCCCAGATGCGCGGAAGTCGCTGCTGTCCCTGGAGCCTCAAGAGCCGTAGCTCCTGCTCGCGCTGAATGATGCTCGGCACGTCCGGGTGACCGAAGTAGTTCTCCTCAGAGCCCCGTGGATCGGGACGCGAGGGGTAGGCGAGGTTGTGCAGCAAGCCGCCGTCACCGAGCGGCACCGCGTTGGTGACGCCCTGAGTGTCGAGGTATCCGCCGTATCCGATCAAGGGCATCGGAAGGTTGGGGCCGTGGGTCGCTGCGATCAGCGCGCCGATTGGAGGATGACCCTCCGCGGTGCGTCCGCTCCACGTGCCGCGCGTGCCCTGGTCGTGACCGTTGGTGGTCGTGTCCATGCCGTTGATGACAGTGAGGCGCTGATAGTGCTCCAAGAAGAACGCGTCCAGCGCGGTCCCGTCGTCGCCAAGCGGGGCGTACTCGATGTTTCCCGCGGTCCGAATGTCGCTCTTGAGGAAGCGCCCCATCGGGTTGTTCTCGTTTTCGTTTGAGCGGCCCTTTGGGTCGCACAGATGGGTGGGGTCCCAGCCGCCACCCGCGTGCATGAAGATCCAGTACGTGCCGGTGTATGCTGATCCGGTGACGGACTGAGCGCTACTGCGCAAAGGGTCTATGGCGGACGGCAAGACACACGTCAGCCCTGCCCAGCTTGCCATTCGTATGAAGTCACGACGATCCACGGCTAGTCCTTCCTCACTCGTACAGGTACCGGTAATCGGATAGGAGGTAACTCACCGCCGCCATCCAGGCGCGCACGGTGTAGTCGTTGTCCCGGGCCACGTGCCGCTCTTGCGGGAGCGAGTTGCCGGTCATTCGGTCGTTGTATAGACGGCAGGGGCCGGCCAGGTCCTCGGAGACGGAGCCATCGGCAATGCCTTGGCTGCCAAGGTTGTAGGCCTCCATGAGAACGACCATCGTGGCCGCGACTTCGGCGTCAGAGCCTCCGAGCCCCTCGCCCAAGAGTTGGTCGTGGAGATGCCGTACCGCGCTGCGCACCTGCTCCGAACCATCGGAGAGCGCTGTGCTCCGGTCGATGTTGGGGAACAAGAGCCGCTGGCTGTCCGGCTTCGAGAAATCGTACGGAACCGCGAAACACGCTACCTCGTAGGCCATGCGTTGCGCGAGGCTCGCCATGACGCCGTTCGGCTCGGTCACACGCTGCGTGACCAGGTCCGAGTCGATGCCACCGTAGAAGATGCCGTACTGGTCGAGCAGGTAGTCCTCGCGGTTTGGACCTTGGCGCCAGCGCACCCCCGTCGTCGCCTCGATCTTGCGCGATAGATGCTCGGGCGTGAGCAGTCGTGACGTGCCGAAGGTGGAAAGCTCCGTTTCCATTTCGCTGGTCAGCGGGCTTGCGTTCTTGGCGCGGTAGTACGGGCTCAGGACGATTTCGCGGACCAACAGCTTGAAGTTGTGACCGCTCTCGCTGAACCGTCGCTGAATGGTACGCAGGACTTGCTGCTGTACATCGTATGCACGCTCGAGCGCGGGCTCGACGTCGGGATCGATCTCGGGGTCGAGCTCGGGAAGTGGTGGGGGAGGAGGAGGAGGAGGAGGCATTGTGCCGCCCATGCCGCCGGTGCCCATGCCGCCCATGCCGCCGGCGCCAGCCATGCCACCCATATCAGGCGCCTGCGGTACGGTGATGTCGAGGATCTCCTGGCCGGTCAGCCCTTGAAAGATCGTCTTGACGGTGGCCTGAGCGAACCTGGGATTCTGCGCGAGCCGCAGCGCAAACCACTGCAACGCGTTTCTTCGGTTGCCATTGGGCAGCGCTTCTCCGTTGAAGCCCGGAGGAAGAATGTAGTCGGGTCCAAACCAATCGCCTTCACCGCTGTACTCGCCGCTCTCGTTCCAGTTCATGTAGAGCCCGGCGACTGGGTCCATGGTCGTGTGACAAACCGTGCAGTCCGCATTGTTGAGCGTCGGGTTCTCACCGAATTCGCTGCTTGCGTCGACTGGACGGCTACCGAACCGGTTGATGTCGATATCGAGGAAGAACCAGTACGTCATCCGCGAACGGTGTCGATTGATGTTGGTGTCGCTAGTCGGAAAACGGTTGAGGAACATCGCAGAAGTCAGAATGCCCGCGTGCGGAATGCCGGGAACCTGGACTTCTCGGAAGCCTTCCGGGTCTTCCCCGATGCCGAGCGGGATGTCGGGAAGACCAATCAAGGACAGCTGCGAGTAGCCATTCGCCATCGTGTAGTCAGCGGTCAGAATCTCAGTGAAGGGACGCTCGGTCGCGATCACGTGGGCGATGAGCTCGAGTGGCTCGCGCGCGAGCGAGTCGTTGGTGAACTGCGCCTTCTGCTCGTCGCCCGGATACTTCCTGTCGAACCAACGAAGGTTCGGCCACAGCTCCTCGTCGAGCAGCTCGATCGCGTTTTCGCGGCCGAGGTATTTGTCGGTCAGGAAGTGGTCGTTGTAGAGCTCGATCATCCGGTCGTAGAACTGCTGGTCGCGCATCATCTCTGCGAGAGATGCCTCGAGTCCTAGCTGTCCGTGTTCGGTGGTAACCAGCACCTGACGATCGGTCGGCAGCTTGCCCGTCAGCTCGAGGCTCGCTTTACGCAGCGTCTCGGTCCACGTCAGTAGTTCGAGTTGCCCCTCGTAGGGGTTTTCGTACCCCTCTGATTGAGGACACGCGCCGATGTCATAGGTTGAGCAACTTCCGAAGAGCGTCGGGTTTTCCTTGCAGCCGGACACGGCGAGCGCCGCCACTAGCAGCGGGAGAACGACCCCAGCCTTCAGATTGCCATTGATGCTCCAATGTCTGTCCTGCACAACCAACAACGTAACATGCGAAAAACCACCCTGCAGGACTAAATTAGGATGTATTTCAACATCGCACAGCCTATTATCTAACCCTTAGAGGCTTAATTCTTGGTGATCGAGCTTGCATGATATCTCTAGTCTGCGAAGATCAGAAAGGAAAGCAGAGGTGAATTTTTCCTTTGGAACAGTTCATTTTTTCACCCATGATTAGAGCCTAAACGGATTTTTATACCAGGAATGATAGAGAGAAATGTCTTACACACGGACGAACTTGCTGCGATTCATGCTTCTTGTGACCTTGGGTTCACTGCTCATCGCGTGCGGAGACACCGGCACTTCTGCGCCGCGGCTCCTCCGTAATCTTGTGTATTGCGAAAACCCAGACGTGGCCGCGCCGTCCTGCGCGCTGCCTGGCTACACCGTGGCCGACGACTCCGGGCTTCACGCCAAGCTCCAAACCTGCGCAGCGGGTGGCTGCCACGGCGACCCTGCCACAGCGGTCACCACCTGGACACTGGATCTCTCGGGCTCGGTGCAGAACGCGCTGACCCCGCTGACGAGCACAATCGGCTTGAGCGGCGACTACCTCGTCGACGAGTTCGACCCCGACTGCAGCTACATGCTGACCAAGCTCACCAACCAGCCGGCGGGTGGTAGTCGAATGCCTTTGACGCCTCCACATTGGAGCGCCGACGAGGCCGACTGCTTCCGATCCTACTTGCACGACATGAGCAACTGAGGCGCTCAGCCGCGTTCGGCGCGGCGGATGCCCAAGTTGACGATCTTTTGCAGCAAGGCGGGGTACTCGATGCCGCTCGCCTTGGCTGCACCGGCAAACTCATCGCCTTCACCGATGTCGGGATTCGGGTTCGCTTCCAGGAA
>CAXMRN010000009.1:0-15460 GCA_964195565.1 uncultured Polyangiaceae bacterium
AACTGGCGCCAGATTCGCAGCCCCCAGCACAATCGCCGCCAGAGGATGCCCAGGCGGATGCGAAATCCCAAAGTCCGCAGCCGCAGCCACAAACTCCCCCCCATCAAACCAATGCGCATACCCCGACGCCGTACTCACATAGAGAAACAGGGGGGGAACGCCGGCAATCAGGGCTTTGAGAAGGGATGACCCCAAGACGGGGCGATGATCCATCGATGTAGCGGATGGGGTCAAAATCTACGAGGCAACCCACCCACAAGACATGGCGCGAGCCCGCAGGGCGAAGCCCGGCGCGAAGCGCCGCCAAGCCCAAGCGAAGCGCAGGGCGCGGCAGGGAGGATTACGGGTTGGGGGTGGGCGGGGCGGTTCAATCAAACCGTACCAGGCAAGCCTCTCGGCAACTCCCCCCACCACAGCCGCGGCAGCACCCCCTACGACACCTTCGTCCTAGCTCCAGCGATCTTCAGCACGCGCTTAAAGTGCTTCTTCTCGACCGGTTGCACCGATAGCCGCGAACCTTTCTGGGTCACTACCATTCCCTCGAGAGCCGCATCGTCTTTCAACGCTTGGAGTGGGATGGTTTCGTTGAACTTCTCGACGAACTCGACGTCGACGTGGGACCAGCGGGGGTCTTCCTTCTTTGACTTGGCGTCATAGTACTTGCTCTTCTTGTCGAACTGCGTCGGATCGGGATAGGCCTCGCGACAGATGTGGGAGATGCCGACGGCGCCCGGCGGAGTTGCGCTCGAGTGGTAAAAGATCGCGAGGTCTCCCTTCGCCATGTTCCGCATGAAGTTCCGCGCTTGGTAGTTGCGCACTCCATCCCAGGGCTCGGTCCGATCGCGCTCCAGATCATCGATAGAGTACGTCCCCGGCTCGCTCTTGATGAGCCAATACTTCGTCGCACGTTTGGGCATCCGGCGAGTATGGCACAGGCTTGCGCTGCCGCGGATGTGGTGGGGGGGGTCGGCAAGATAGGGGGCGTGGTATGGTTTGATTGAACCGCCCCGCCCACCCCCACCCGTAATCCTCCCTGCCGCACCGGGCGCTTCGCGCCGGCTTGGCGGCGCATTCGCGCCGGGCTTCGCCCTTCGGGCTCGCGCTGCCGCGCATGTCTTGTGGGGGGTGCCATTCATGTAGATGGCGCCGCGGCTAGATCCAGAGGTCTTCGGCTGTCGCTTCTTCTGCTGTCACCGTCAGCCTCACGTGGTGTCGCTGCCTCGTCCCGTTGATCTGGCGGTGCCGTGGGACCTCCGCGGCGTTTACATACAGCACGCCGTCCTTCTCGACCTGGGCGGGCCGGCTCTTTCCGGATTTTGTCCTTCGATGCATGTGCCCCGCCACGGCCGCGAGCACCTTGCGTCCGCTGCCGTTGGCGTAGCGGACGGCTTCCTCGAGGTCCTGGTCCCCCCAGTCTTCTTCCTTCTTGCGGAAGTCGCAGCCCCAGATCGAGTCGGCCCGGTCTCCAAGTCCGGAAGGGCCGTTGTGGGCAAGGAAGAGGATCGGCGCGTCGTCGCAGGCGTCGATGAGTACCTTCATGCGTTCGATCGACGCTTCCATCGAGTCCACGCCGTACGCTTCATCCAAGTAGCGAAGGCAGGCGAGTCGCCGACCCCCGATCGAATGTGGGCGGCCCACCACCACATTGAGCGGAACTCCAGCGGGTGCGAGGCGGTGCTGACTGTACGCGACCAACTCGACGTCACCGAGCGCCTTGTCGAGGCTTCTGCATCGGCGGGCTTGGCCCTCGCAGAACGCGTTGCGGAGCCTCTGGGCCCGTGGCGCGATCTCGGCGCCGAGCTGCAGTGCGTGGAGCCCGTCGTGGTTACCGGGAATACACATTGCCGGCACGCGAATCTTTCGGAGTGAACGCGCCACCCGGTGTCCGCGGACTTGGGTGTATGCAGCGAGGTCGCCGACGAAGAGCAACAGATCGTACCCGGCGGAGTTGAAGAAGGCGACGTCCTCGTCGTCCCAATAGAGGTGCACATCTCCGACCACGCCGATCGTCGCTGCTCGTGTGCCTCGATCGTCCATGGGGCGAAACTTAGCTCGCTCCGGGCTCCCTGCTAGGCTTCAGGCCCATGACGGAGATCGCCGATGCGCTTCGCGACACCCTGCTCGACCTGGCTCTGATTCCAAGCCCGATCGGAGAGGAAGCGGCGCTGTGCGACCACGTCGAAGCACGACTGACGCGCAGTCTGGGCGCCGACGCGATTTCCCGCTTCCACGACAGCCTGATCGTCCGCGCGACGCAGCGGCAAAACGCGCCCCGAATTGCGCTCGTCGGGCACCTCGACACCGTGCGCACCGAGCATGATGGGCCGGCGCGCGTCGAGGGTAACCGCCTCTACGGAGCGGGCGCGGCGGACATGAAGTCGGGCTTGGCCATCATGATCGAGCTGGTCGAGCGACTCGACCTCGCCGCGCTTCCCTGCGACCTCACCCTGATCTTTTACGAACGTGAGGAAGGCCCGTTCGACGAGAACCGGCTCGGCCCGATCCTCGAGGCGTATCCCGACCTGCACGAGCTCGACCTCGCGATCTGTCTCGAGCCGAGTGACAACGAGATGCAGCTCGGGGCGATGGGAACCATTCACGCGACGTTCACATTCCTCGGACGGACCGCGCACAGTGCCCGCCCCTGGCAAGGCGACAACGCACTCTACAAAGCGGCAAAGTTCCTCGCGAAGCTCGAGCAGCGCGAGCCGCACGATGTCGAACTCGATGGGCATCTCTTCCGCGAGGTGATGACGCCCACCGTTCTGCAAGGGGGAGGCCCGCGCAACGTCATCCCAGGCCGCGCGGAGCTCAACGTCAACTACCGCTTCGCGCCTGGGCGTACCCCAGAGCAGGCGTTCGCCGAGCTACGGGAGCTCGCGGGCGACGAGTGCGAGGTCGAGGGCACCGATCTCTCCCCGGCCGGACGTCCGCACGCCGAGAACCGTTACGTCCAGTACCTCGCGACCTGCGGGGTCGCTTCAGTCCGCACCAAGCAGGCCTGGACCGACGTCGCGCGCTTCGACGCCATTGGCGTTCCTGGTGTCAATCTAGGGCCAGGCAACGCAGCCCAAGCGCACCAGCCCAACGAGTACACCGAGCTCGACAAGCTGGTCGACGGCTACGCGATCTTCGCGCGCTTCTTCGCGAAGACGGAAGACAGCCCGCTCTTCTAAGCGCGGACGCTTCTGGTCACTTCTTGCACTCGCCAAACGCTTTGAACGCTCGGGACGGCGAGTTGTTGCGAACGATTGTTTCGCTCGTGCCCTTCGGCCCCACTGAGGTCGACTGCTTGGGCGACGGATCGACATCGGTCCACACCTGGCACTGCAGGCTCACGTCGCACCGATTGGTGACGATGACGACGTGCTTGTAGGCCAGGGCCCCGTAGCGCGCCTCGCCGTGCACGCTGTAACAGTTCTTGATGTCATCCTCGCCCTCTCCCTGACCCAGGGCCGGCAGGGTGGTGGCAAGAACGAAGAGGGCGGCAAACGCGATTCTAGCAACGGCTTTCATAATGCCTCACATTGTCAGGGAATGATGACGCACCGCAAGTTCTCGCTATTCATCCTCTTGGTCCTCGTGTGTGGGTGCCCCAAACAGCCCCCCGCCGCGGATCCGCCACCCGCAAGCCCGGAGGTCGAGGAGCCCAACCCCCAAGCCGACCTAGAAGCGGCCTGCTACGAAGGCGACCCAGAAGCCTGCGACCAACTAGGCCACTAAAAGGGGATTAACCCCACCAAAAAGGGGACTGTCCCCTTTTGGTGAGCCGAGACGGACGAACCCGTCGCGCAGGACGTCTTCCTGCAAAGGGCCCCTACTCGAGCGTCTTGATCTTCAGCTCGAGCAATTGCTCCGGCTCTACTCGCGAGGGGGCAGATGTCATCAGGTCGTTTGCACGCTGTGTCTTCGGGAAGGCGATGACGTCGCGGATCGATTCGGTTTCGGCCGCCAACATGGCGACGCGGTCCATGCCGAAGGCGATTCCGCCGTGCGGCGGGGCGCCGTAGGTGAGGGCATCGAGGAGGAACCCGAACTTCTCATGGGCTTCTTCGTCGCTGAGACCGATGACCTCGAAGACTTTCTTCTGAACTTCGGGGTCGTGAAGACGAATCGAACCGCCGGCGATCTCGAAGCCGTTCAGCACCAGGTCGTAGCGGTAACAGAGCACGTTGCCTGGGTCACTATCGAGGAGCTCAATGCACTCGTCGTGCGGACGCGTGAACACGTGGTGCGCCGCTTCCCAGCGCTTCTTCTCTTCGTTGCGGTCGAACAACGGCGGGTCGACGACCCAGAGGAAGTTCCAATTCCCAGCGCTTCCGGTCTCCGGAATCATGCCGAGCTTGCGCGCGACATGAAGGCGCAAGTTCGCCATCACGGTGTGGACCTTCGCCGTCGCCCCGAACTGGAAGAAGATCAGATCGCCATCCTTCGCATCGACGGCCTCGTTCACCGCCTTGCGAAACTCGGGGGTGACCATCTTCGCGAGCGGGCTTTGCAGCCAGTTCCCCTCGGCGTCGACCTTGGCACGGGCCAAACCCTTTGCGCCCATCTGGCGAACGTACTTTTCGAGCGCGTCGAGGTCTTTGCGCGAGAACCCGTGGCCCGACGGCACCACCATGGCCTTCACGATTTCCGTCGGGAGGTCCCGGCGATAGGCACCCTCGCTGAACTTCTTCGCGATTGGCTCCAACATGCCGATTCCGCCGCCGCCGTGCTCGACCGTCAGGTCGGTGATGTCCACATGCTCCATGCCGAAGCGCATGTCGGGCTTGTCGTTGCCGAATCGTTCCATCGAGTCCGCGTACGGAAGCCGCGGAAACTCGCCGTTCGGGTATCGCTCGAGCAGGTCGATCCCGAGGACCTCTTTCCAAAGTCGGAAGACGAGCCCTTCGAGGACCTTGAAGAGGTCGTCCTGGTTGATGAACGACATCTCGATGTCGACCTGGGTGAACTCCGGCTGACGATCGATGCGCAGATCTTCGTCGCGGAAACACCGCACGATTTGGTAGTACTTGTCGTACCCGGCGCACATCAGCAGCTGCTTGTAGAGCTGCGGGCTCTCCGCGAGCGCATAGAAATGACCGCCGTAAAGCCGTGACGGGACGAGGAAGTTTCGAGCACCACCCGGCGTGTACTTCACCATGAACGGCGTCTCGATCTCGAGGAAGCCACCTTCATGAAAGTAGTTGCGTGCCTCGTGGTTGAGTTGGCTCCGCATCATCAGGTTCTTCTGCAGAGGGGCGCGCCGCAGATCGAGGTAGCGATACTGGAGGCGCTTGTCCTCACCGGTCGTGATCTGATCCTCGATCTCGAACGGGGGCGTCTCCGCCTTGTTGAAAATCGTTGCCTCGAGCGCGATGACTTCGATCGCGCCAGTCGCGAGACGCGGATTTCGGAGGCTACTGCCATCGTCTTTGGTGCCGCGGTCCCGGACCTTGCCGCGCAAGCCGAGCACCCACTCCGAGCGCGCTTTGTCGGCCGTCTCGAAAGCAGCCTTGTCCGTCGTCTCCGGGTCGAAGACCACCTGAGTCAGGCCATCGCGGTCGCGCAGATCGACGAAGATACAACCTCCGTGGTCACGGCGGTTTTGCACCCATCCGAAGAGCACGATCTCCTGATCGATGTTCTCTTCACGAAGTTCACCACAAGAATGCGTACGCTTGAGTTCGTCGATAAAACGGGCCACTTTAGGCCTCCTTAAGCCCGGAAATTTCGGGCAGTGCGGGAAGGTAGCCGCCACGCCCCTCGCGTCAAGTACGCGGGGATTCCCCCGCATGTACAGGCAGTTGCGCTCCGGCAGCCAGCCGTGGACAATGCGTGTCGGGGCACTCAACCAGTCGAGTGAGGGAGATATGGCTGTCGAAGAGATCGAATGCCACGTGTGCGGTGCCGGCAATCCTGTGGGTACTGAGCGCTGCCGCTCGTGTGGCGCGCGGCTGTCCGAGATGGTGGCGGAGCTGACGGAGGAGGAGCTCTACGCTCGCCGGCACCAGCCCGACGGCTTCGAAGTCCGCTGGGTGTTCATCGCGTTCGGACTGTTTCTCGTCATGGGAGCGCTTGCCCTCGCGCTCCTGCCACTCGTGATTCCGGCCTATGACCCCCAGGGCTTCGCGGGGATCGTGATCACGATCGTCCTCTGGTTCCTCGGTGCGGGCGCGATCAACTACTTCTCGCCGGGGAAGAACTTCCTCGAACCGCCGGTAGGCGGGCTGCTCGCGGCGATCCCGACCATGATCTTCCTGTCGAGCATTGCGGACGTCTACCAACTGTCTCCCGGTGCCTATGTGCTCGGCACGCTGATGGCGACGATGATGGCATTGATGGGGGCCTTCGTAGGAAACCTGCTTCGCAGCGATCAATCGAAGCCCGCACTCCCCAAGAAGCGCTCGCGTCGCCCCAAGGCGGCCTAGCCTTCACAGGCGGAGACGAATCCCAAAACCGGGAATCAGGACGAAGCCGCCGCGGTCGAGTGACGCGCCCGCGTGGTCGATGAACCAGTATTCGTATGCCGCGGTCAGCTCGATGAGGGCGTGGACCCGCCGGACACCGAGCGCCATACCGATGACCGGCCCTGCGCGCACGCCGGCGCCGCTGGCCTTTTGCTCGGACCCAGCCACTTGGAAGTCGCCGAAGACGTACTCTCCGCTTCCCCGAGCGCCGATCCAGATCTCATAGACGCCGCCGATCTCGACGCCGTACACGAACGGCACCTCGAAGCCCACGCGCCCCCCGCTCCCGGACTGGTCACGATCGGGGATCCAGCCTCCGTAGGGTGCGAGCCCGACCACCAGGCTCGATCGGGTCGTTCCCTGTTGGAGGACGCGCTCGTACCGGGCTTCGGCGCGAACCGTCGTCCCCGACACCATGAGACCGAGGTCCCACTTCTCCCCGATGCCATATCGGCCGTATGCCATCGGAACCACGCCGCCCGCGTCCGCCGCGTAGCGATACTCGGACTCTCCGGGGTCGAGGACCACCGGGTCTCTCAGATCACCAAGCGGGACCCGGGCCGCGCCGCCGAGGCCGAGGTCGGTTCGGTTCTTCGGGGTAGTGGAAGCGCCGCTCATAGCCGGAACCGCCGTCGCGCAGCCGGCGAGGGCTCCGAGCGATGCGAGCAACAGAGCGAGACCAGTCCACCTCACGGTAGCGTTCGTAGCTTAACTTTGGCTTTTCGTGGATCTTTTGCGTCGGGGGGAGCGTCGCGGCCTCCTGGCCCGTCGATGAAATCGGCCATCAGGTCGTAGTCCGCAGCATCGGTGACGAGGACCCGTCGGATCTCGCCCGCCTGTGCGGTTCCGTTTGCCAAGTAGACGCCGCCGTCCACCTCGGGCGCTTGGCCCCACCACCGGCCTTGCAGGAGCCACTCGCTCTGGTCGCTGACGCCTTCGACCAGCACATCGAGCTCGGTGCCGACCCGGAGGTCCAGGCGCCCGCGGCTGATCGGCCGCTGTAGCTCCATCAGTTCGGCGTGCCGCGCTTCGGCAACCGCCGCGTCGACCGCGTCGGGCATCTCCCCGCTCCGTGTCCCCTCCTCGGGCGAGTAGAGAAACACACCCAGGTGGTCGAGCTCGGCCCATTCGACGAAGCGGCGAAGCTCGTCGAAATCCTCGTCCGTTTCGCCGGGGTGGCCGACGATGAAGGTGCTCCGAAACACGAGATCCGGGATCGCACCGCGCAGTCGCTCTACGACTTTGTACATCCGATCGCCCCCATGACCGCGGCGCATCGCCCGAAGCATGTTGTCGGACGCATGCTGAAGCGGCATGTCGATGTAGGGGAGGACCTTGTCATGCTGCGACAGCACCTCGACCAACGGGTCGGTCAGCTTCTCTGGGTAGAGGTAGTGGGCCCGCACCCAACGAATCCCGTCGACGTCGCCAAGCGCCGCTAGTAGCTCGGCCAAGGACGCTTGCTCCGCCAAATCCCGCCCGTACGCGATTGTGTCCTGGCTGATCAGGTTGAGCTCGACCACCCCGGCGGCTGCGAGCCGTTCGGCTTCTCGCACCAGATCGCCGATCGTCCGCGACCGTTGCTTTCCCCGGAACGAAGGGATCGCACAGAAGCTGCATTCACGGTTGCATCCTTCGGCGATCTTCACGTAGGCGCGGTGGGTCTCGCCGGTAAGCACGCGGGGGTCGTCGGCGCGCATGGTGTACTGCGCGGGGTTGCCGACCAACATGCGGTCCTGTCCCCCGCCGAGCACGCCCCGAAGCTTCAGCATGTCGCTCGAGCCGAGAAAGTGGTCGACCTCGGGCAGGTCGCTCGCGAGCTCCCCGGGGTATCGCTGCGAGAGGCAGCCTGCGACCACCAGCTTGTCGCAGGCGCCGCTCTCCTTATAGGCGCTCATCTCGAGGATCGTGTTGATCGACTCCTCCTTGGCCGGGCCGATGAACCCGCAGGTGTTGATCACGATCACCTCGGCCGCCGCCGGGTCCTCCACCACCTCGAACCCCGACTGGTCGCTGACCCCCAGCATGACCTCGGTATCGACGCGATTCTTCGCGCACCCGAGCGACACGAAATGAATGGTCCGAGGCTCCCCCATTCGCCTGATTACTGGGTAATTCGTCGTCCGGCTAGCCGACTGCCCGGGACCCACCCTGCGGATTCCGGCTCAATTTGCCTCCCCCGTAGATTGCCGTATAAGGGCCGCCTCGCGCGGACCGGGCAAAAGTCCAGGGATTTCGTGCCAGGAGCCTCATAGATGTCTCGATACACAGGACCACGGGTAAAGCGCATGCGAGCGCTCGGCATCGACCTGCCCGGCCTTTCGCGCAAGAGCATGTGGAACCGCCCGTATCCCCCAGGCGTCCACGGACCGAAGTCGGCACGTCGCCGCAAGGTGAGCGACTTCAAGAAGCAGCTTCTCGAAAAGCAGAAGCTGCGTTTCAACTACGGTCTCAACGAAGGTCAGTTCCGGCGGCTCTACCGCGAAGCGGTGCACAGCAAGGAACCGTCTGGCGACAAGCTCGTCGAGTTCCTCGAGCGCCGTCTCGACAACTTCGTCTTCCGCGCGGGCTTCGCGCCAACGATTCCAGCGGCACGTCAGCTCGTCTGCCACGGTCACTTCCTCGTCAATGGAAAGCGTCTCGACATCCCGTCGTACCGCATGCGTGAACGCGACGTCGTCACCCTCCGCGAGCGCAGCGAGAACCTGACCACCGTTGCAGCGGCCCTCGAGGACGTGCGTATCGCGCGCCCCGATTGGGTCGAGTTCGACGAGGGCAAGAAGGCCGCGACCGTCAAGGGCCTCCCAAAGGTGGACTCGGTCCCCTTCGCCCTCGAAATCGACCTAGTCATCGAATACTACTCCAAGCGCCTGTAGAAACGGGGGCCTGTCCCCTTTTTTCAGCTGACGTTGGCTTCGTTTGCATTGCGCTTGGGACAAAAAAGGGGACTGTCCATTACCCCGCCCCCCGCCATGCAAACGGTTGCCTGCATAATCCCCGCGCTCAACGAGCAAGACGCCCTCCCCCGCGTGCTCCGCGACATTCCTCGCGCGCTCGTCCAGCGCGTCATCGTCGCCGACAACGGCTCGACCGATCGCACCGCTGAAGTCGCGCGCGAACACGGCGCCGAAGTCATCCACGAGCCCGAGCGCGGCTACGGCGCGGCATGCCTCAAAGCGCTCGCTCATCTTGCGGCCGAGCCACCCGACATCGTCGTCTTCCTCGACGGCGACTACAGCGATCACCCAGGCGAGCTCCCACTGCTCGTCAATCCGATAGCGGCGGGCGACGCGGACATGGTGATCGGCTCGCGCGCGCGTGGACTGCGCGAGCGCGGGGCGCTCAGCCCGCAGCAACAGGTCGGCAACAGGATCGCATGCACGGCGCTTCGCCTTCTCTACCGCGTTCGATACACAGACCTCGGTCCCTTTCGCGCGATTCGTTGGGAGACCCTGCAAGCTCTCGGGATGCAAGACCGAAATTACGGGTGGACCGTCGAGATGCAGATCAAAGCTGCGCGTCGTGGCGTTGCCTATCACGAGGTGCCGGTGTCGTACCGGCAGCGTATCGGCGTCTCCAAAGTCAGCGGTACGATTCGAGGATCGGTTGGCGCAGGCGCCAAAATACTCTGGCTGCTAGGTCGATACGCATGGAGCTAGCCCAGCTCGCGGTCTTCGTTCGGCCCCCTACCGCCGGTGCCGTCAAGACACGACTCGCGCGTCTACTCGGCGATCGCGGCGCTGCCGAGCTGTACCAGGCGTTCGTCGAGGACACGCTGAGGCTGTGCTCGCGCGTCCGCGCCGGAGGGGGCGTCGACGTGGCGCTTTGGTCGGCGGGGCCCGATCACGAGATCGTTTCCGAGTGGGCGGAAGCCCTGAACGTGCCGGTGCGCCTGCAGCCCGAGGGAGACCTCGGGGTGAAGCTCGGTGCGGCGTTTGACGACGCGCTTGGGCGTTATGAACGAGTCGTCATCATCGGAAGCGATGCCCCCACGATTCCAGTCGGCCTGATCGGCACGGCGTTCGATGCCCTCAAGCATGCGCCACTCGCCCTCGGGCCCGCGAACGATGGTGGCTACTGCGCGATCGGCGCCTCGCAATCGATTCGGCCCAGCTTCGAGCGAGTTCGCTGGTCCACCGCGCATGCCTTGCAAGACACCGTGCGCGCCAACCCGGATCGAGACGTTGCGACGATCACGCCCTGGTACGACATCGACGAGCCCAACGACCTCGAGGTCCTTCGCGCGCACCTCTCCGTCGACCCCGCGGCTGCGCCCGCCACGTCACGCTGTCTCATCGAGCTGACTCGCGGTCAGAGGTAAGGGGTCATCAGTCGCGCAGTCCCGTCGCGGATCCGTCGAAGCGTCGAACGCTGAGCGAGCTCGTCTTGCGTCAGCAGACGCGCATCTCTCAGGCGAGCGCGCACGTGGTCCTCGAGGCTCGCGCCAAGCTCCTCGTCATAGCACTCGAGGTTGAACTCGAAGTTGAGTCGGAGGCTCCGCGGATCCCAATTCGCCGACCCGATCGACGACCAATAGCCGTCGACCACGAACAACTTTGAATGATCGAACGGTGGCGGTGACAGCCACAGCCGCACGCCGTGGCGCAGCACCTGTCGATGGTAGCCCGACATCGCCCAGCGGACGACGGGGAGGTTCGGCGTCTCGGGCACGATGATATCTACGTCCACTCCACGTTGCGCCGCCAGGTGAAGCGCTTTGAGCAGCACTCTATCGGGCAGGAAGTATGGGGTCATGATTCGAATCGAGCGTCGAGCTGCACCCACGGCGGCCAGAAACACCCAGTGCAGTTTGTCGATGTCTCGGTCGGGGCCGTCCGTGATTCCCCTGCACAGCATCTCGCCCTTGGGCATGAGCTCGGGGAACCAGCGACGGCCCACTAGCTTCTCGCCGGTGGTGAAGGCCCAGTCCCTTGCAAACACCTGCTGAAGCTGGGCGACCACGGGGCCGAGGACCCGGAAGTGCAGGTCTTTGGTCGGGTGCCGGGGATGCGATGCCAGCAGGGAATCCTGTCGGACGTTCATGCCGCCTGTGAATCCGACGTGCCCGTCGACCACCAGGATCTTGCAGTGGTTCCTCAAGTTGAAATGCGTGACAGAGCGCGGCAGGAGTGCGGGGAGAAACTTCGCGACGGGGACCCCTCGCTTCTTCAACACGCGATGGATGCGAGGACGGGCGTAACGGATCCCTACGTCGTCCACGAGCACGCGGACCTCGACACCGCGGGCGCGAGCTTCCACCAACGCATCGACAAACTCTTCGCCGATCCCTCCGGCCTCGAAGATATAGCTTACGAAGGAGATCGATTCTCGGGCGGCCCGAACGGCTTCGAGCATGGCGGGGTACGCTTCGTCTCCGTCAACGAGACGATCCACTTGATTGCCGACCAGCAGGGAGCGTTGCGTGACGTTCCCCACGACGCGCGCGAGCTCGATGAGCCGAGCGCGCTCGCTCCCGAGCTCGCGGTCCAAGTCCGCGGGCGAACGAGGCGCCTGGTCGAGCGGTACACTGAAATCGCTCGCGCCCGACTTGAGCACCTTCGCACGTCTCTGGATCCGATTGATTCCGAGGAACACATACAGCATCGCGCCGACAAACGGCACTAGCCAAATCAGGCCCACCCAGGCGGTCGCGGCGCGGGTATCTTCCTTGTGCAGAATGACGTGTGAGGACGCGGCGATCGCGATGATCAGGTCCACGACGACGCCCAGCTCCGGCGCGATATCCTGCAGTTGTTGCCAGTCGACCGACATCGGGGCCCTGCGGCGAGATTACGGCGTATCACTCTGGCGGTCGACTTCCGAGCGAGCTACATTGATGCAGGCGGGGAATGGCGGATCAGTCGTTGGCGGAGAGATTTGGAGTTCGTCTGAACGAAGGTACGACGGTGTTTCGTCAGGGTGACCTGGGCGGCTCCATGTACGTCATTCGCAGTGGCAAGGTTCGCGTCCTCAAGGAGGCGCACGGCCGCCAGCGCGAGGTGACGACCCTCGGCCCTGGTGACTTCTTCGGGGAGATGGCGGTCGTCACCGGCCGGCCGCGTTCGGCGACCGCTGAGGTCGTGGAGGAAGCGGAGCTGCTCAAGGTCCCCGCCGACAAGCTCCAGGAGATGGTCGCCGGAACAGGCGAGGTGGCGATTCGACTGATTCGGCATCTCGCGGAACGGCTCGAGAATGCGAACCGGTTCATCGACGTGCTGCTCGAAGACGACATTACCGCGCGCGTCGTGCTCGAGCTCCAAGACGTCGTTCAAAGTGCTGAAGGGTCGGTGGCGCCAGACATCACCGACAAGGAGTTGGCGCTCAAACTCGGGGTCGGCAAAAACGACCTTCGCGTCGCGCTCCGCCGGCTTGCGCGCGTCGGGGTCGTCGACGTGGCGAGTGGCTTCGTCCTGATCAAAGACCAAACGCGGCTCTCGGAATTCCTCGATTTCATCCGCAATTCGGGGGAAATCTGATGCAGCTCCGCGTGCTCGGCTGCCACGGCGGGGAGACGCCGAAGCATCGAACCTCGAGCTTCCTCCTCGGGGATGAGGTTGCTATCGACGCAGGCGCGATCACGAGCACGCTCTCCCTGGACGAGCAGACGCGCATTCGCTCTGTGCTCGTGAGCCATCCACACATGGACCACGTTCGCGATCTCGCCACCCTCGCGGACAACCGTTGTCAGCAGGGCGGCGCGACGCTCGACATCGTGGGGGTGCCCGCGACGATCGACGCTCTGCGTAAGCACTTCTTCAACGACATCATCTGGCCCGACTTCACGCTCATCGACTCAAAGGAAGGCCCGACCGTGCGCTTCGTCGAGGTGCAGCCCAATCAGGTGGCAGATGTCGACGGCTACCAAGTCACGCCGATCATGGTCAACCATACCGTTGACACCTCCGCGTTCATCGTTCGCCAGAACGAGGCGAGCATCGTCTACGGGGGAGACACGGGGCCCACCGAGGAACTGTGGACACACATCAACGCACTCGACGATTTGCAGGCCTTGATGATCGAGGTTTCGTTCCCGACGGATGAGGCGGAGCTCGCGTACAATTCGCGGCATCTCACTACGGAGACGCTTGCGTCAGAACTCACCAAGCTCGAACAGAGCGACGAGCTGCCGATCTTTCTCTATCACATCAAGCCTACATTCGAGGCGAAGGTCCTCAAGGAGCTCGCGCACATTCGAGGACGAAACCTCCAAGTTCTGCAGCTCGAAGACGAATTCCTCCTCTGACTGCGTTCTAGACTTGGCTCGATCGAGCGTCCCGGGTATCTTGGAGGAGTGAGTGGCGTTGCCCCAAAAAGGGACCTCGTGTTTGCGATGCGACCTTTTTGCGACGCGACTCACCATGGACGGCGGTTGGGTAGAATGCCCCGCACTGGTGCGAAGTTCGCCAGGGGTGCGAACCCCGGACGGACACCTGCTGCCGTGAGACGGCCCTCGTTATTCGGGGGTCTAACCACCAAGGAACGCTCCGCGTGGTCTGGGCATGGTGCCCAGAGACCCAAGAGCGCCGGCATCGCCGGGGGAGGAATGTGCATATGGACAGCAATTCTAGAATCGGACTCTCATCGGAGGTTCGGGCGAGTTAGCCCCTAGGCAAACTCCCCCGCCTTGGTGGGAGTCTCGATCCAAAAGGGCCGGCGCCGATGATGGCGCTGGCCCTTTTTCAATTGAGCGACCCTCCTACTGATCGCCCGCTTCGTCGTACTCCAGGACTCCCTTGCTGAAGAAGCGGACGAGCACGTACAGCAGCAACCCAACCGGGCCGATCATCAGTGTCACGATGAGGCAGGGGACAACCCACAGGTGGGGAATTCCGCGACGCTGCGCGTCACGCGCCTCCCACGCGCCCACGAAGAGATCGAAGATCAGGTAGTGAATCCAGCCGGCTACGACAATGTGCGGAGCCGAGAAGCCGACCATCACGCCGTATAGCGAGCGAAACTCCATCCCCTCGGGCGCGGCGGCATAGCCGAACAGCATGTACGCGTAGATCGGCGTCAGTAGGAGAAGAGCGACCGGACCGTGCACCAATCGCTGCGTCCACGACCAGCGCGGCGCCACGATGAGCAAAAGCCAAAACGGGATCACTGCGTAGTTGGCGGCCTTGAACAGAGTCTCGAGCGGCATCACACCCTCCTCGCGGGACGCGTCACTTGCGTGTGTCATGGAGTGTCCCACGAGGACGCAAGACTTGCGCGAATCAGCGGATCAGGTCAATTGAATACAAGTCAATTCACCCCTCTTCGCGCGTGCTTACTTATAATGGGACAATAGAACTAATGCCGATCGCGCTCCGACAATCGCCCGCCCTTGCTGCGCTCTGCGCCATCTTGCTGACCGCTTGCGGTGGATCCTCCAACTCGGATGGGACCATCGAGCCCAAAGATTGCGACTACGCCAGCACCTACGATGCAATTCAAGCGACCGTGTTTGAAGCCAAAGGATGCACTTCGAGCGCCTGTCATGGCGATGCGGAGATCGGTGAGCTCGACCTCCGTGAGGGCGTGTCCTTCGATGCGTTGGTGCGGGCGACGAGCACGATCAACGCGCCGATGAAACGAGTCCTGCCAGGCGACCAGGGCCTGAGCCTTCTCTACCACAAGCTTGCCGCCGCGACCGAAGGCACCGAGTTGGGCGACCAGCTCGGTCAGCCGATGCCGGTGAGCGCGGAACCGCTGACCTCCGATCAGCTCGAAGCGATGCGGCTTTGGATTCGCGCAGGTGCGCCCGCCGATTCGATCGTCGGGGGAACACTCGAGCTTCTCGGCTGTGACGGCACGTTCGAGCCCGACCCGAACAAGATCAACCCACTCCCGCCTCCCCCATCTGATGAAGGCGTGCAGTTCTATGCCGGTGGCTGGGACCTCGGTGCCGAGGCCGAAGACGAAGTCTGCTTCGCCAGCTACTACGACTTCACCGACCAAGTCCCGGCGGAGTTCCAGCTCGACTGCGATCAATTCGGCGAAGGCCGAAAGTGCTTTGCATTCGGGCG
>CAXMRN010000010.1:0-6695 GCA_964195565.1 uncultured Polyangiaceae bacterium
ACTTGAACATCGTGCAGGTCACGACGATCGTCATGCCATCCTCCAGGTCGGGATGCGCGGGTTCGAGGCGGACGTGGGTCGCGCCTTGCAACGCTGCCTGAGCGAGAGCGTCTGCCCTGGCGTGCCCTTCGTTGCCGCCGATTCCTTCGACGGTGCCGAGCTTTGGGCAGCGGGGGTCCCCCTTCACGAAGACGAGGTCGGCGGCGGAACTCGCGCTCGGCAGAGGCTTGCAGGCGGCCACCAGCCCCAGCCCCACAAGCAGGAGCAAGATCGCCACGGGGCTTCGACGAAGCAAGCTAGAGCGAGGCCTGGAGCTGCAGGCGGAAGGTCGTGGCTCCCTCGTTGAACACGCTCTCCCAGATCTGAGATACATCGGCCTGAATCTTGAAGGGGTGTCGGGCAAAATACCAGCTCACCGAGCCCGTTATCGCGTAGTCGTCCTTGAGGCTGGTAGGCGACCTCGTGGCTTGCTTGATCGACCCGCGTCCTGCGAACTCGAAGCGGGTGTTCGGAATCAGGTAGCCGGCTTGGAGCATCCAACCGAGGCCGTTGCGCGGATCGACGGGCAGGTCTGGGTCGAAGTCGGGATCGACGGGGGTGATGTTGCCGAGCTTGCGCGTGCCGGTTCGGAAGGCGAACTCTGTCATCGCCGAAAAACCACGCGCTTTGAATATCGCGTCCGCGAACACGAAGTGATAATCGGCCGTACCGCCATCTTGGAAAGGCTCGCCGAACATGCCGCGGTCGCGGTTCGCGTTGTCGAAGAAGGAGTATGTGGCGCCGATCGACAGCCGCGGTTTGGTTCGCGCGAAATCCACCTCGCTGTAATCGCGGAAAATGCCCATCGGCAGATACTCGACCCGTGCCAGGTACACCATCGCGAAGTCCGTAAACTCCGGGTTGTTGAGGCCGTTGCCAGTGGAAACGCCCAGCACGTAGCGCATCTTGTTCTTGCCGAGGAAGTCCCGGGACCGAATGTCGATGCCCATGTCTCGGTCTAGGGTGAACTCGGCATTGATGCGCGAGCGATCGACCATTTGGAGGTTGCCCGACGAGATCACGCGCTGACGGTTCGACGAGAGCTTGTACTGCCCGACACGAACCTGGATGTCTCTGTTCTTGGTGAAGTCGAGGAAGTAGTCGAGGACGACGTTGTCCTTACGCAGCGGGTCGATCTCGAGCTTGTACTGGTTGTGCTTGCCGAAGAAATGCCCCTGGAAGATGAAGCGAGCGCGCCGGAGCCGGAAATCGTTCAGGTTCTCGTCTGGCTCGTCCGACTCTTTGGGCCCGGGGTCGCCGTTGACGTACGTGTAGAGCATCTGCACGCGAACGCGGATTCGGAGCTGGAAGTCGTCATCGGCGCTGTTGATCTCGACGCCCTTGCCCGGTCTGAACTTGATGTCCCCGCGGTCGACGATGTGGTCCCCCATCAACTCGTCCTCACCCTTGGGATGGAGCTCATCGCCCGGAACGCCACGTCGAACTCGTTCCTCGGCCTCTGCTTCCTGGTCGGTCTCTTGTGAGGGGTCGTACTCGCGCATGGTCGGTTCGGGAGGTGGCACCACGATCACCGTGGTCCCCCCGGGGGTCTTGGCCTCTTCGACCGCTTGCTCGACCGCGTCTTGCTGCTCTTCGGGGAGGTCCTCGATCATCTCGTCTTGCGCGAGGGCGTTCCCGGCCATGGCAAGCGCCAGGAGTGCGACGAACGCGTCGCGGGTGAAACTTGCGGGTGTCATATGCCTGCTAGTTACGAACCAAATGTGTCAGTCGAGTGACACGCGTGTGTCGCTCTTGGGGCTATCGGCACTCGGGACGAAGAGCTGGAAACGGGTCCAGCCGCCCTCGCTATCGACGCTGATCCTGCCCCCCAATTTGGTGACCAAATGCTTCACGATGGAGAGGCCCAAACCGGTCCCCCCAAGCTCGCGGGAGCGGCCCGCATCGACACGGTAGAAGCGCTCGAAGACCCTAGGAAGGTGCTTGGCCGAGATCCCGGGGCCTGAGTTCGCGACCTCGATGATCGCGCCTCCGTCTTGAGCCCGAACCTCGACCTTCACCTCCCCCCCCTCGGGGGTGTACTTGATCGCGTTGTCCACCAGGTTCATCAGCACCTGCTCGAGGGCGTGCTCCTCGGCCATGATCGCTGGAGCTCCGTCCAGGCCGGTGCAGGTGACCTTCAAGCCCTTCGCGTTCGATTGCCCTTCCAACCCTCGAACGACCTCGTCGACCAGCCCACCGGGAGACACGGGCGCGAGCTCGAGCTGGAGTTCTTCACCCTCGAAGCGACTGAGGTCTGCCAGGTCGTCTACCAGCGCTTGCAAACGACGCGCGTGCCGCACGATTACATCGAGGAAGCCTCGCGCGGAGTCGGGATCGTCGATCGCGCCTTCACGGAGGGTTTCGGCGAATCCCCGAATTGCAGTGAGCGGGGTGCGGAGCTCATGCCCCGCATTCGCGACGAAATCCCTACGAACTCGCTCCGCCTCGCGCTCGGCGGTGACGTCGTGAAAGACTGTGACTACGCCGCGCCGCTCACGCAGAGGGGAGACGGACGCGCGAAGGACCCGGCGAGGACTGCCGCCAGCCCCATCGATCTCGATCTCGAGCAGGCCGGAAAACCCCTCTTGCGCTTCTGTGATCGTACGATGGAAATCCGGATGGCGGATGGCCTCGGTGGCGGTCTTTCCCTCGGCGTCGAAACCCACCCAATCGCTCAGCACCTCGTTGCTCAGCGTGATGACCCCCCGAGAGTCGGTGACCATCACGGCCTCGGCCATGGCGTCGAGAATGGTCTGAAGACGATCCTTGCGCCGGTCCTTCTTCTCCGCGCTGGCAGTGAGTCGCTCCGCCAAAGCGTCGACCGATCGTCCCAAATCTCCAAGCTGTCCAGGGGCGCTCAGCCGCGCACGCGTCTCGATGTTGCGCTTCGTGAGCGCTTCGACCACCTCTTGAAGACGACGTGTGTCCCGCGCATCCCGGCGCGAAGCGAGCCAACCCATCAGACAACCGAGCGCCACTCCAGCGAGCACGACGACCCAGAGCGGCGCCCCGGGAATCACCACCGTCGACACGCCGACCAGGGCCGTCATCACGAGGGCGATCGCCCCCCCGACCAGCGTATACCGTCGAATCACAGCGAAAGGATACGCGGGGTCCGGCCCGCGACCAACCTAGGACTTGAGCGCACGATAACCGACCCCTCGCACCGTCTCGATGTGAACGGCGCCACCGCCAAGCTTCTCGCGGAGTCTCTTCACGTGTGTGTCGACCGTCCGGGTTTCGGCGTCCGGCGAGTACCCCCACACACGTTCGAGAAGCGCGTCCCTCGACTGCACGCGACCCACACGGCTGGCCAAATCAAGAAGAAGCTTGAACTCGAGCGCCGTCAGCAGAATCTCTTCGCCCTCGACCTCGACCCGGTGCGCGGGGACGTCGATCACGAGGTCGCCGAGCGCGATGACCTGTGGGCCTTCTGCCTGCGCCGTAGGAATCGTCCGCCTCAGGATCGCCTCCACCCTCAGCACGAGCTCCCTCGGGCTGAAAGGCTTGGGCACGTAGTCGTCGGCGCCCACTTCGAAGCCGACCACCCGATCGACCTCGTCTGTCCTTGCAGTGAGCATGATCACCGGCAGCCGCACGGTGTGCGGGCTTCGCCGCAGGCGCCGGCACACCTCGAGACCGGAGATGTCAGGCAGCATGACGTCGAGCACGAGCAAGTCCGGCTGGTTCTGCTGGATCTCGGCCAGGGCCGTGCTGCCATCGTGGGCGACGGTGACGTCGTGACCCGCCCCGCGCAGGTTGAACGCAACCAACTCGGCCAAGTCTGTCTCGTCCTCGACGACTAGAATTCTCGAACCCATGTTCCGCTGCCCGAAGCCTGCTCACCCCGTGTGACGCCTCTGTGACGAGCGCGTTCCAAGCGAGCAACCACGAGTCTACACGTCGCGCTCGCGACCTCAACGCTGATTGAGCCCAAACCACAGGGGATTGACCCTGTTGGACTTACCATTTGAGCCCTGCCGGAAGGGATGAGAAGGTTGGCCCCGAGGTGACATGAGAATACCACTGGCGAACCTGCTTGCGCGCAACCCCCTCCCCAAGGTGGGTGACCTGATGAACGAGGTCGTCCGAACCAGCGACCGAGTTCAGGACCTGATCGACTTGCTTGCCCGAGGCGATCAGGCCGGTGTCGAGCGGCTGGCCAAAGAGATCAGCACGATGGAAGGCAAGGCGGACGACGCCAAGAACGCGGCGCGCTCCAAGATGCCGGTCCGGCTGCTGATGCCGGTGGATCGGCGCGACGTGCTCAAGCTGATCAGCGAGATCGACGCCATCGCGGACTGTGCGGAGGACGTGGGCGTGCTTCTGACCATTCGTCCGTTGACGGTGCCCGAAGACATGAAGCCTGTGCTCGAGCTCTTTGTGGAGCGGGTCCTCGAGACGGTCCGCGAAGCCGCCAAGCTCATCGATCTGATCGACGACCTGGTCGAGTCGGGCTTCGCCGGGCCCCCGGCCGAGCGCGTCATCGAGCAATCGGCCATTCTCGGACGCGCCGAGCACGAAGCCGACAAAATTCAAGACCAGTGCGCGAAGGTGCTCTTCAAGGAAGAGGACACCATGCCTCCCGCGGCGGTGTTCATGTGGACCAAGGTCCTGAACAAGATTGGTGACATGGCCAATCACGCGGAAAACGTCGGGGATCAGTTCCGACTCTTCGTCGCAGGGTAGGCAACTTCCATGGAGCCGACCACGATCGTCCTGACCGTCGCGGCCGTCGCAGGCCTCTACATGGCCTGGAACATCGGTGCCAACGATGTGGCGAACGCCATGGGCACCTCTGTGGGCTCCGGCGCGCTGACACTGCGTGGAGCGATCATCGTGGCGGCGATCTTCGAGTTCGGCGGCGCCATGTTGGTCGGCGGCACCGTCACCAACACCATCCGCAAGGGCATCGTCGACATGGATGCCCTCGGCGGAGACCCGATGGTGATCGCGGTCGGGATGACCTCCTGCCTGCTCGCGGCCGCCTTGTGGTTGAACATTGCGACGTTCGCCGGATGGCCCGTGTCGACGACGCACAGCATCGTCGGGGCGGTGGTCGGCTTCGGCTTGATCGCCGGTGGTTTCGACGCGGTGAACTGGGGGGTCATGGGCACGATCGCCGCGAGCTGGGTGGTCTCTCCCCTCCTAGGCGGGATGCTCGGGTACTTCGGTTTCGTCTTCATCAAGCGGCGCATCCTGAACGTCGACCGGCCGCTCTTGGCGTTGCGGGGGTGGGGTCCGATCATGGTTTTTCCCATCTTCGCGATCCTCGCGCTGAGCGTGCTGTTCAAGGGCCTGAAGCCGCTCAAGCTCGACTTGGCGCTCGGCCCGTCGCTCGGAATCGCGCTCGCGGTGGGCCTGCTTGCGAGCATGCTGTCGGTGCCCCTCTTGCGCCGGGCCACTCGACTCGCCTCTGAAGACCGGGACGAACACACCTACCGCGCAGAACGTGTCTTTTTGGTGCTTCAGGTGATGACCGCGTGCTTCGTAGCCTTCGCTCACGGCAGCAACGACGTCGCCAATGCGGTCGGCCCTATGGCAGCCGTCTTTGGCGCCACCTCCGGGGACATCGGCGCAAAGGTGGCGGTCCCCCATCGCGTGCTTCTCATCGGCGCGGTCGGCATCGTCGTGGGCCTCGCGACCTACGGCTACAAGATCATGGCGACGGTAGGGAAGAAGATCACCGAGCTCACCCCATCCCGCGGCTTCGCGGCCGAGTTCGGAGCGGCGACGACCATCGTGATGGCGAGCAAGCTCGGCCTCCCCGTCAGTACGACCCACACCCTGGTCGGCGCGGTGATCGGGGTCGGTCTCGCCCGTGGCATCGGCGCCATCAATATGAAGGTGGTGAGCGGGATCGTGGCCAGCTGGTTCATTACCGTGCCATTCACCGCAATCCTGGCTGGCGGGCTATTCTTGATCGGCCGGATCTGGCTGCCCTGAGTGGCCGTGCCGACGCCCCCGCGCTAAAGCACGGGCCATGACTTTGTCAGTCGGTATCGTCGGCCTACCCAACGTCGGAAAGTCGACGCTCTTCAACGCCCTCTCCGAAAAGGAAGCGGAGGCGGCCAACTACGCGTTTTGTACCATCGACCCCAACGTCGGCATCGTCCCGGTCCCCGACCCGCGCTTCGACAAGTTGGTCGCGCTGCATGGCCCGAAGAAGATCGTGCCGGCAACCGTGGAGTTCGTCGACATCGCGGGACTGGTGCGTGGCGCCTCCAAGGGCGAAGGCAAAGGCAACGCCTTCCTCAGCAACATTCGAGAAGCCGACGCGGTGGCACACGTGGTCCGCTGCTTCGAGGACGAGAACATCCTGCATGTCGACAACCGGGTCGACCCGCTTGCTGATATCGAGACGATCGAGACCGAGCTCATCCTCAAGGACCTCGAAACGGTTCAGAAGCGCCTCGACAAAGCCGAGCGCGCGGCCAAGGGGCACGACGCCCTCGAGAAGAAAGCGCTCGAGCTCTGCAAACGCCTCGAAGCATCGCTCAACGAAGGGAAGCCCGCGACGGCGATCGAGCCGAACGACGAGGAGGAAGCCCTGGTGCTCCGCGACATGTTCCTCCTGACCAACAAGCCCTCGTTCTTCGTCGTCAACGTGAAGGACGACCAGCTCGCCGACCTCGACAACGACCCCCTCGTTTCCC
>CAXMRN010000011.1:0-5350 GCA_964195565.1 uncultured Polyangiaceae bacterium
TCCCGCCTTCTGCGCGAACGACGGGGACCGATGGCGGACAAACATCCCAATGAGAACAGGAACGACGGTCACGACCAAAAGCGTGAACACCGTTCGCAGAACTGGAAGTCTCACGGTCTGTTGCGCCGCCCCCACCGCGTACATGTCCAGCGCGAGGTTGGTGAAGAGCGGAATCGTCACGATCGTAATCATGCTCGCGAGCACCGTGAGGGTGATCGAGAGGGCGACATTCCCGCAGGCGAGAAGGGTGAAAATATTCGAAGTCGTGCCGCCCGGACACGAGGCGATGATGACCAGCCCCACTGCGATTGCCGGCGAAAGCCCCATGAGCTCCGCCAGCGCGAAAGCCAACAAGGGGATGAGGACGATTTGCGCGATCGTGCCGACGAACATGGCCTTGGGCCGAGTCACGACCTGGCGGAAGTCGCCGAGGGTGAGGCCGAGCCCCATCCCGGCCATGATGATCATGAGCGAGACAGGAAGACCGATTTCGATGAGCGGGGATTGCTCCATGGTTCGCCGGGACGCCGGAGGCTCGCCCGTAGGCTAGCGGGTTGTCAACCTGCTAGCTTCTCTCCATGGAGCCGCGCGAGCTAGGGGGCGTTGAGCGCATGACTCTCGCCCTCGATCAAATATCGACCGTGAACTTCACGACGATCGCGCGCGTTCGCGGAGGCTTCGATAGCGCGCAACTGCGACACGCCCTCGATGCGCTTGCTAGGCGCCATCCCACTCTCACGGCGCGGCTCTCTCGTAAGCGTTTCAGCTGGTACTTGGAACCCAACACGGGCCATTCGATCGACTACCGGCGCATCGATGCAGACCCCCAAGCCTGGGTTCCTCACGCCGAGGCTGAAACGCGGCACGAGACCTGGCCTCTCGACGGGCCCCGCGCCCGTTGCATCTGGCTTCGTCACGGTGACGCGGATTCGACGCTGCTTCTTACGTTCCATCACGTCATCAGCGACGGCAAGTCCGGAGTGCTGGTCATGCGCGATCTGATCCGGCTCCTCGGCGATCCCTCGCTGGAGCTTCCGGAGGTCCCCACCGCGTCTTTGGAGAGTTTCTTTCCGCGTCCCTATCGGCCCTCACAAAACTTGAGCAAGGCCTTTGGCCTCCTGACCCGCGACATGCGCGCCACTCCTGCAGCGCAGCTCCCGAGCGAGGGCTCGGCGTCAATTGAGCAGCGAACGCAGCGTGTTCTCCCCATGCGGTTTACCGAAGCGCAGACGACGGCCCTTCGCACCCACGCTCGACGCAACGGGTACACCGTGCATGGATTGCTGAGCTCAGCCATGATGCTGGCGCTCTACGACACGGGCGAGTGGGCTGATGAGCCCACGATGCGCTTGTTTCACGCGCTGGACTTCCGCGTCTACCTCGAGCAACTCCGGCAACGTAGTGGCGAAGACTCGCCCCGTATCGGCGAGGCGTCGGGTGTGTACGCCTCGTACGTAGACACCGAGCACCGCGTGTCGTCCGATACCAAGCCTCACGCGCTCGGTCGGGATGTGACCGGCCAGATCCAGTCCCAAAAAGCCGACGGGATTCCCTTTCTTACATCGCCGTTTTCTGGAAGCCTCATCCGTTGGATGCGCGCGCTCCTCGGAGCCAACACGACTCGCCGCCTATGCGAGGGCCAAATAACCCGCAGGTCGCTCGCGGTTACGAACCTCGGCCTACTTGAGCGCCTCGATGTTCAAGAACGGTACGGGGAGCTCGAAATCGAAGAGCTGCACTTCTTCGCCTCCGTGTCCGTGATGGGTCCCCTGGGTGCCACCGCAACGACGTTTCGAAATCGCCTGCAGCTCAATTTCGGGCATGTCGAACCGAGGCTCACCCGAGCCACGATGGAGCGCTTTCAACATCATTTGATGCGTAGACTCGACGCCTTCGACTCGTAGCTCGGCCTATCGCAGGCCCTGGAAAAGCCGCGTCTCTTTGACGAGCTGCGAGCGTGTGCGGCACTGCAGTTTTCGCATGACATTGCGCAGGACCGTCGACACACGGGAGGTCGAGAGGCCCAGCCGATAGGCGATGATCTTGTTCGTATGACCC
Source organism: uncultured Polyangiaceae bacterium (assembly GCA_964195565.1). Classification (GTDB taxonomy): domain Bacteria; phylum Myxococcota_A; class Polyangia; order Polyangiales; family Houyiibacteriaceae; genus SG8-38. Next base: position 2,059 of record CAXMRN010000011.1, read on the forward strand.
TGCGACGCGTAGGCTACGATTTGGCTTTCGCGCCTGGTGAGCCCGCGCGGATCCGTGACATCAGGTGCGTTCGGAATTGCCAAGATGAATCGCCGTCCGTCGGAGTCGAACCAATCGACGAGGGACCAGCGACCGCGCACCAAAGCCCGCCAGGTTTCGAGCGCCATGTCGGGGTCCTCTTTGCGCATTGGCCCACGGGCCTTGTCTACGCGGAGCGCGGCCTCTCGAAGCGTCTGAGTGATGGCGCTCTGTTGGGCCGGGCCCACCGCGTCCGTGACGCGAAAGCTAGTCGCATCGAAGACGGCTTCGGCGTCGTGTGGGAGGTTCGTGTGAGTATTCGACTCCGGGCCCTTGGCGTTGTCGGCCGCGAGCCCCCGACGAAGGCGGTGCCCGGTCTCTACGTGAGCAGCGAGCATCTGCCAGCGCTCGGCCTCTTGTCGCGAAAGTGAGGTCACCTCTGCGAGGGGCGAGACGATCGCCACACCGGCGCCTCTGCGGTCGACCGCGGTGAGGTACAGAACGTCCTTGCAATAGTCGACGTGGGAGATGTAGTGCGCGAGATCCTGAGGGCGGCCGCTAAGTTGGGCGGCCTCCGAGCCAGTCATCGCATGGCCCGGGCGCAAATGCTCCTTGAGGACTTCCGGGTCGGTGGTGGACAAGGCACGCATGTGCCGATCGGAGAAGTCTTTGGGCCCCGAGGCCACGTGGAGGTTGAGGAACTCAGCGTTCGCACCGTCCGGAGGCAGGCCGTACTCGAAGCCCGCGACGCCGAGCCCTCGCTCGAGTACGGGGAGGCCCCGCTCGAGCAATCTAGGCAGCCACTCCTCATCGCCGACATCTAAGTCGTAGGCGGCTTCGGTGAAATCGATGATCGCCGAGTCTACGCGGTCCACGACACGCCCGCTGTTCCCACACGCGGGTCGCGCGCTGGCCAAAATGAACTCACCATCCTCGGGCAAACATTCGGCATCCAGACCCTCGCCTCCATACGTAATTGTCCACCCATCTCACACCTCGTCGGATCTTTGTGTCCGTGACGGATCGTGGAAACTCTAATATGAACGGGGGCAAAGAGGAACAGCATGAGCATTTCAGCGGCAGCCGAGAAGCTGCAAATGGTGGGGCCGGCCAGCGAGCGAGCGGCCTCTCGAAGCACGATCAAGGTCTTTTGGACCTGTACCGGCCTTGTCTGGGGCGGGGTGGGTGTCTGTGCGGCCCTGTTCTTCGTGGGGGTCCTCGATTTCGCCACGAGCACCAAGATCGGGCTCTACGCGATTAGCGTCTGGTTGAACGCCTGGATCCTCGTCTTCCTCCTGCCGCAGAACAAAGGCCGGTCGAGGATGGAACTCTACCACGACGCCTTGGTGGTGTGGATGCTCTCCTACGCGCTGACCAACGCGCTCTGGGAGATCCCGTGGGTGTTGTTCTCTCCGTTCGTGTTCGAGAACCTCCACACGCTCGCTGACGTGGTGGCGTACACCGACTTCATGCGCGAGAGCCCGCTCAACATGTACTGGTGGGTGCTGGCGTCTTTCAGTGCTGTGGATCTGCGCACCGTCAACCACAACTCTACCTTCTACACACTGGAACTCTATTCCTTCGTGAACGTGTTGTCGGTCGTCTTCTTCTTCTATCTGAACAAGAAGCGTTCGCCCTATCGCTACCTGATCCCGGTGCTTGGAAGCGGCGAGCCGGTGGCGTCGACGTTCATCTTTTCGTTCTCCGAAGTGTTTGCCGGCTTCGAAAACATGCCCGGTGGGGTGGCCGATACATTGCTGGCCCTGGTCTGGACGCAGTACCAGTACTTCCTCTTCCCGCTCATCTTCGGGTACCTCGGCGTCAAGCTCCTGCTGGAAGACTGGCGGCAGTGCCAGCGCTAGGCCGCCGCCGCGTTGACGTGGTCACAGGCCGCGACCAACTCTGACACGAAACCGGTTTGGTTGTCCGCGCAGGCAAAATGGTCGCCGTCGACCTCGAACTGCTTGGACCCGGGGATCGCGGCCGCTAGCGCGTATTGACGCCGGGTGGGTACGACCCGGTCGCGTGTCGTTACGACGACCGCCGTCGGCACCGAGATGTCGGAAGCCCAGTTCCGGGACGAGAACCGAAGGATCGCGCGGGTCGCCTGCGCGAGTGCTGCGGGATCCGAGCCTGACATCTCCTCGCGCACGTAGTCTCTGACTTTCGGCGCCCCAATGTCTCTGATCATGCCTTCGATGATCTGGTCGAGCACGAGCTTGGGCGCCATCCGAGCGCCGAGGACCGCGCCCGGAAGAATCGCTCGCGTAAGGACCGGGTATCGCTGGGGCGTGAAGTGCCTCGCCGTCGCGCAGAGCACCAATCCGCGAACGCGCTCGGGGTACCGGCTCCAACAGAGCTTGGCGATTGGACCTCCCATCGAATAACCGACCGCGATGAACTCGTGGATACCAAGCGCGTCGGCTACGGCGACGACATCGTCCGCGCAATCCTTCAATCGAAACCGACGCGTTCGGATCCCGCGGCCGTGACCGCGGTGATCGACGGCCACGACATGGTAGCGCTCGGCGAGCTCCGAAAAAGCGGTGAACCAGTTGAGACGGGCTGTCGCGGCAAGGCCGTGGAGCAACATCAGCGTGGGAGCTCCCTCCGGTCCCTTGAACTCGACAGCCCGAATGCGACCGCGTCCTTCTAGGTCCAAGAAGAGCTCTTCACCGCCCATGCTTCGCTCCGTTCGCGTCTGACCTTCCGCTCGTGTCATGGCCACAAAGCGTGTGTCCGGGGTACGCCGAACGCAAGGCGCACAACCGAGGAGACGTCGAGCCCGACCTTGTTGAGAAAAGTCATATGTTCGGTGAGTTCCATCGCCGGCGGTAGGGCGAGGATCATGCCCTCGACAAGGCCGCCGCCGCCGCAACGATCGTCGCAAGCCCCATCACTCCCCAGATGGCCAAGAAGACGAGTCCCGTTGTCACATTCTGAGCCCCGCCGACCCGCAAGCCACGTCGACGCATCGCCGTGCGTGTGGAGATCCCGCGGCCCGCGAAGTAGACGTACATCCCGCCGCCGACGAGCCCAAAGTACGCCCAAGAGCCGTGGTCGACGATCAGCAACACCGCGGCGACGACCAACGTCCACAGCGTGAGGAAATCCCACAGCGCCTCCCCGCGGACATCAGCCCAGAACGCAGTCTCAACATCGGCCTCGGCTTCCGACAGACCCAGCTTCACGCCGGTCGCGGGAGCAAAAAGGACGATGGCCTGGCCTGCCCAACAGAGCAGGGAGAGCGCCAGCATTAGGGCCCCGCATAGAA
>CAXMRN010000012.1:0-50639 GCA_964195565.1 uncultured Polyangiaceae bacterium
TGGCGTGTCACGAGGTGGTCTCACGGGGCTACGGTGACTACGGGCCCATCGACGAGTTTCTCGATCAGTCCGAGTCGTCGATTTTCGCAGTCGGCAGGGAGCGCGCACGAAATCCTTACGAGCACGTAAAGGATGTCGTGATGCGGACGTTTCAGGAAATCCATGAAACGGCCAATCGCGGCGAGGCGATCACCGGGTTGCCCACCGGCTACAAGCAGCTCGACAAGATGACCGCCGGCATGCACCCCGGTGACCTCATCATCGTCGCAGGACGCCCCGGCATGGGTAAGACCTCGTTCGCGCTCAATGTCGCGCACCACGCGTGCGAAAAGAGCCGGTCGCCCGTCGCGGTGTTCTCCCTCGAGATGCCGAAGGGGCAGCTGGTTCGCCGGCTTCTCGGAAGCGAAGCGCGCGTGGATGGCAATCGCATCCGCACCGGGCAGCTCCAGAAGGACGACTGGCCGAAACTGGCAGACGCCGCAGGTACGCTGAGCGAGATGCCGATCTGGATCGACGACACGCCGGCGATCACGATGCTCGAGTTGCGCGCCAAAGCCCGCCGCCTCAAGTCCGAGGTCGGCCTCAGCTTGATCGTGGTCGACTACTTGCAGCTGATGCGCTCCGGGTCACGCAACGACTCGCGCGAGCAAGAGATCAGCGAAATCAGCCGAAGCCTGAAAGCGCTCGCCAAAGAGCTCGAGATGCCGGTGATCGCGCTCTCGCAGCTCAACCGCGGCGTCGAATCACGTGGCCTCAAAGACAAGCGCCCGCAGCTCTCCGACCTTCGTGAGTCCGGCGCCATCGAGCAGGACGCCGACACGATCTGGTTCATCTATCGGGACGAAGTCTACAACCAAGACAGCGACGACCGCGGCATTGCGGAGATCATCATTGGTAAGCAGCGTTCGGGGCCGACCGGTACATGTCGCGTTCGGTTCTTTAGTGAGTACACAAGGTTCGACGACCTAGCGGACTCTGACTACTACGGCGGCGCGTCGCCGGGGGCTGCGGACTTCCGCGATAATTAGTTGGTTGCCGCGGGTGGCTTGAGGGGTGAGGTGCTGGTGGGTTGGATATAACTAAACCAACCCACGCTCACAGCCCAGCACCCCGCCTGCACGACGCGGCAGCCCCCCTACAGGTCCTTCACCTCACCGATCAAGTCCTGCAGCACCTTCTTCGCGTCGCCAAACACCATCATCGTGTTGTCGTACTCGAAGAGCTCATTCTTAATCCCAGCGTACCCAGGACTCAGACTCCGCTTGACGACGAAGACCGCCCTCGCTTCGTGGGCGTTGAGGATCGGCATGCCAGCGATGGGGCTGGCCGGGTCGTTGGTGGCCGCCGGGTTCACGACGTCGTTGGCGCCGAGGACGATCACCACGTCGGTGTTCTTGAACTCCGAGTTGATCACGTCCATTTCGAGGAGCTCTTCGTACGGGACGTCGGCCTCGGCGAGTAGGACGTTCATGTGGCCCGGCATACGGCCCGCGACCGGGTGGATCGCGTAGGTGACCTTGGTGCCGCGCTCCTTGAGCATGTCGGCAAGCTCGCGAACCGCGTGCTGTGCCTGGGCGACCGCCAGGCCATAGCCGGGGACGATGATGACCGACTCCGCGTTCTCGAGCAGCATGGCGGCCTCCTCCGCGCCGCACGAGGTCACGCTCGTGTACTCGTCGCTTCCCCCTCCGCCACCGTCGCTGTCTGTGACGCCGAAGCCCCCGACCAGGACATTGAGCAGGGACCGGTTCATCGCCACGCACATGATCTGCGTGAGGATCAGGCCGGCTGCGCCCACCATCGCGCCCGCGATGATCAGCACGGGGTTACCCACGACGAAACCAGCCATCGATGCAGCCACGCCAGAGTACGAGTTGAGGAGCGACACGACGACAGGCATGTCGGCACCGCCGATTGGGATCGTCAGCAGGATGCCGAGGATCAAGGACACGGTCGCGAGCGCCAGGACCCACATGACCGAATCGGATGCGCTGGCAGCGACAGCCAGGCCTCCGAACGCGAACGATGCAAATAACAGCCCGAATGTGAGGAAGTGCCGCGCCGGCAGCAGGATCGGCTGACCCTTCTTGAGCTTCCCTTGGAGCTTGAAGAGAGCGATCAGGCTGCCGGTGAATGTGATGCCGCCGATCAGGATCGAAAGCATGACCGTGATGGCCTCATAGGTGCCGAGCGCCTGGTACACGGTGGCGTCCGGCGCTTGTTGGACGACCTTGTCCCAATAGACCGAGGTAGCCACCAGCGCGGACGCAATGCCGCCGAAGCCGTTGAACAACGCGACCATCTCGGGCATCGACGTCATCTGCACGCGAATGGCGAACATCAGGCCGATGACAGTGCCGACCGCCATGCCACCCGCGATCCAACGGTAGTCTACGACGCCGAGCTCCAGAAGCGCGCCGATGATGGCGAGCAGCATGCCGACGGCGGCAAGCGCATTGCCGCGCCGTGCCGTCTTCACTTTGGAGAGCCGCTTGATCCCGAAAATGAACAGGATCGTGGACAGAAGATAGATAACCGGGACCACGGTCGACTGAATGACTTCCTGGTTCATTTCTTCTTCTTCCCGAACATGCGCAGCATGCGGTCGGTCACCAGGAAGCCACCGACGACGTTGATCGTTGCGGTGACGATGGCGAGGGCGCCGAGGATGTTCGCCACAGTAGGGGCGCCGGTCGTCGCCGCAGCGACCGCACCGACCACGGTGATTCCGCTGATGGCGTTCGCGCCGCTCATCAACGGGGTGTGCAATGTCGGTGGTACTTTGGTGATCATCTCGAAGCCGACGAAGCTAGCGAGCACGAACACGTAGATGCCTATGAGCAGGGGTCCCATGGTCATGGTCGTTCTCCTTCCTAGAGGGCCTCGGCGGTGGGTCCGTGTCGGACTTCGCCGTTGTGGGTGAGTAGGGCGCCGGCGAAAATCTCGTCTTCGAGGTCCAGGACGACCTCTCCTTCGGAGACTGCGCTGAGGAGCAGGGCCTGGATATTGCGGGCGTAGAGCAAGCTCGCGTCCGCGGGGGTCGCCGCGGGCATGTTTGGATGGCCGATGATGGTGACGCCGTGTTCCACGACCATTTCGCCGCTCTTCGAAAGCTCGCAGTTGCCGCCCTGCTCGACGGCGAGGTCGACGATGACCGCGCCCTCGCGCATGTCCTTGACCATGTCGGCGGTGATGAGCTTCGGCGCAGGGCGCCCCGGCACGAGCGCGGTCGTGATGACAGCGTCGGCAGCGACGATCTTTTGGCGGACGACTTCCTGCTGGGCCTTGAGCTGTTCGGGGGTGAGCTCCCGCGCGTAGCCGCCTTCGCCTTCGCCACTTTCGTCCATCGGAACGTCGATGAAGCGCCCGCCGAGCGATTCGACCTGCTCTTTGACGGCGGGTCGGATATCGGAGACCTCGACCACGGCGCCGAGACGACGCGCGGTGGCGATCGCTTGGAGCCCAGCCACGCCTGCGCCCATGATGACGATCTTCGCAGGCTGAATGGTTCCAGCAGCCGTCATCAGCAGAGGGAAGTATTTGTCGAGGTAGGTGGCCGCCATGAGCACGGCCTGGTAGCCCGCGATCGAAGCCTGTGAGCTGAGCGCGTCCATCGACTGCGCTCGGCTGATACGCGGCACCAGCTCCATCGCGATGGTGCTGACCTTGCGGTCACGGAGGATCCGCACCGAGTCGAGGTTCTTGTGGGGCGACATGAACCCGATGAGGATCGCGCCCTCCTTGAGTTTGGACGCCTCCTCGGGAGTGATGGGATAGACCCGGAAGACGATGTCCGCACTTCCCCAGGTGGCTTCTGCCTCAGCGCCCGAGACGACCCTTGCGCCGGCCTCGCGGTAGTGCTCATCGCTGAAGTGGGCGTGCCTGCCGGCACCGCTCTCGATGACGACCTCGAAGCCCTCTTTCACATAGCGCTTTGCTGTTTCTGGCGTGCAGGCGACCCGAGTCTCACCTTCGACCACTTCTCTGGGCACGAAAACCTGAGGCATCCATTCCTCCTGCGCAGGCGTCGCCAGAGCGGCAAACCCGATCGGACTAGTCAACAATTGACTGCCTGCGTCCGGGGTTGTTAGTGGCGATCCGGGGTGATGTCCAGCGGCGGCCGAAAAACCCTTCAACGGACCTTTTGTGTTGTCGCTGGGCCTGCTAGATCCGGCCCGCGAACCAGGAGGACGAGAGAATGGGGAACCCCGCGAAGCTCGATGAACTCGCTATCAAGACGATTCGTGGCCTGAGCATGGACGCGGTCCAAGCCGCCAACTCAGGGCACCCCGGGACCCCGATGGCGCTCGCGCCGCTCGGCTGGGCACTCTTTTCTGAGATTCGGAAGCACGACCCGGCCAATCCTGATTGGCCCGATCGGGACCGATTCGTTTTGTCCTGCGGTCACGCATCCATGCTTCAGTATTCGCTGCTGCATCTGAGTGGCTATGCGGTCTCTTTGGAGGACATTCGCAACTTTCGGCAGTGGGGAAGTCTCACGCCGGGCCACCCCGAGTCGCACGTGACGCCGGGCGTCGAGACGACGACGGGCCCGCTCGGACAGGGCGTCGGCAATGGCGTTGGGATGGCGATGGCGGAGCGGCACATGGCGGCGCGCTTCAACAAGCCGGGGCACACCCTCTTCGATCACCGCACATGGGTCGTCGCTTCGGACGGCGACATCATGGAAGGCGTGACCTCTGAGGCCGCCTCGATCGCCGGCCATTTGAAGCTCGGCAAGCTGACCGTTTTTTGGGATGACAACGAGATCACGATCGACGGCCGGACCGACCTCAGCTTCAGCGAGGATGTCTTGGCGCGCTTCGCGTCGTACGGCTGGCATACCGAGAGCGTCTCGGACGGCAACGACCTCGCGGCGCTGATCGGGGCGGCGAAGGCGGCAGTCGCCGATGATCGCCCAAGCTTCATCCGCGTGCGCACGGTCATTGGTGACCCCTCGCCGAACAAGCGCGACACCTCGGGTGCGCACGGCGCGCCGCTTGGCGAAGCGGAGATCATCGCCACGAAGCAGCTGATGGAATGGCCGACCGAACCGTTTTTCGTGCCCGACGAGCTCGCCGGTGCCGCGGAAGCGATCCGGGAGCGCGGGGCCGAGAGCCACCACGAGTGGCAAGGCCGCCTCGCAGCGTATCGGGCCGAGTTCCCGGACGCCGCGAGCGAACTCGATGGAGCGTTGGCCGGCGAGCTGCCCACCGGTTGGGACGCCGACCTGCCCATCTTCGAGGCCGACCCCAAGGGCACCGCGACGCGAAAGGCCAGCGGTGCCGTCCTCAACGCGCTGGCTGCCAAGATCGGCGGCCTCGTCGGGGGCTCGGCCGACCTCGCCGGCTCGAACAACAGCCACTTGAAGGGCTTGGCGAACTTCCTGCCCGGGGCGGAAGGCGTTCCGCGCAACGTGGACTGGGGCATTCGCGAGCACGGGATGGGCGCTGCGATGAACGGCATGGCGCTTCACGGTGGCGTGATCCCGTTCGGCGCGACTTTCCTCGTCTTCAGCGATTACATGCGGCCTTCGATCCGCCTCGCCGCGCTCATGAAGCTACACACTCGCTACATCTACACCCACGACAGCATTGGCCTCGGCGAAGATGGCCCGACGCATCAGCCCGTCGAGCAGCTAGCGGCACTTCGCGCGATTCCGCAGCTTGCGGTGTTCAGGCCTGCGGATGCGAACGAGGTTCGGGAGTGCTGGAAGGCTGCGCTCGAATGGGACGGCCCTGCCGCGCTCGCGTTGACGCGACAAAATGTGCCCGTGCTCGATCGCAGCGCGCTGGCGAGCGCCGAGAAGGCAGCGCGTGGGGCCTACACCCTGCGCGAGGCCGGCGGCGGCGGCCCCGACGTGATCTTGGTCGCCACCGGTAGCGAAATCGAGATCGCGCTTGGCGCAGCCGACGTCCTCGAGCAGGAGGGCTCCTCCGTGCGCGTGGTCAGCATGCCGTGCTGGGAGCTATTCGAACAGCAGGACGCGAGCTATCAGCAAGAGGTCCTTCCGCGCGACGTCGCGGCCAAGGTCGTCGTCGAGGCAGGCATCCGTCAAGGATGGGACCGCTGGGTCGGCAACGATGCCGCATTCGTGACCATCGAACAGTTCGGTGCGTCCGCGCCGTACCAGCAGCTCTACGAGAAGTACGGCATCACGGTCGAACGGGTCGTCGCCGAGGCCCAGCGCTTACTGTCTTAGCTGACGGCGGCGAGGGCGTCGTCGTAGTTGGGCTCTTGGACGATGTCTGCGACGAGCTCGGTGTGGACCACCTTGTCGTTCTCGTCGACGACGACGATCGCGCGAGCGGCGAGGTCTCTCATGGCACCGTCGACCATCTTGACGCCGTAATCTTCGAGGAAGCTACCTCGGAAGGTCGAAAGCGGGACGACGCCTTCGAGGCCCTCAGCGACGCAGAAACGCTTCTGCGCAAACGGCAGGTCCGGGCTGACGACGAGTACGACGACATCGTTGAGGCCCGCCGCGCGTTCGTTGAAGGCACGCGCCGTGGCTTGGCAGACCGGAGTGTCGTAGCTCGGGTTGATCGTGAGGATCTTCTTCTTCCCCTTGAAGCTGGCGAGCGTCTTCTCGCTCAGATCGGTTCCGATGAGGAGGAAGTCCGGGGCGGCGCTGCCGGTGGCGGGCAGGTCGCTATTGGTTTGAACCGGGGTTCCCTTGAGCGCGGTAGTAGCCATGATTCTCCTTCTGCGGCACGAGTAGGCGGGTTCTATAAGGACTTCGCAGGAAATTCCAAGCGGTTGCCCCCGAAAAAGAAATTCATTATCAATAGCAGATGAAGGTCTCCCTCGCGGATCTCCCCCTCGGCCAACACGCTGAAATCGCGTCGATCGACTGCGGGCGCCGCCTATCACGGCGCCTGATGGAGATGGGGCTTCTCCCCGGAACTCCGGTTCGGGTGGTTCGGGTGGCGCCGCTCGGGGATCCGATCGAGCTCAGGGTCCGCAACTACTCGCTGTCGGTACGTCGCGCGGAGGCAGCTCGGATCGCGGTGAGCCCCGAAGGAGCGGTGTGAGCGGCACCCCGGCTCCCGCGCAGGTCCTGATCGCGGGCAACCCTAACTCCGGAAAGAGCACACTCTTCAACGCTCTGTCCGGCGGCAGCGCCCACGTGGGCAACTATCCGGGCGTGACGGTCGACCGGACCACCGCACGTCTGCGGCTCGGCGTGCAGGATATCGAGCTGGTCGACGTGCCCGGGATGTACAGCCTGACGGCCAGCTCTCCCGAGGAGCAGCTCGCCGTCAACGCTCTGATCGAAGGGGGCACGCGGGCGGTGATCTGCGTGGTGGACGCGACGACTCTTCAACGGGGCCTCTATCTGGCGTTGCAGCTCGTCGAGTCCGGCGTCCCCGTTGTCGTCGCGCTCAACATGATGGACTCCGCGGCGCGTCTTGGGCTCGATGTCGACACGGAGCGATTGTCGCAACTCTTTGGCGTCCCGGTCGTCCCCGTGGTCGCGACCAAGCGCACAGGCCTGGACGCACTCCTCGCGGCGCTCGACGCAGAGCTCGCAGCCGGCAGTGGTGCGCAACGGGCTGCTGTCGAGTATCCGCCGGAGCTCGAGACGGACGTGGCGAGTCTCGTTCCGATCGTCGCGCGATGGCGCCCCGAGACACGACCGAGTCAGCTGCGGGCCTTCGCTCTTTGGTGCTTGCTTTCGCTCGGCGACGACAGTCTTCAGGGGGTTCCCGATGAGGTGCGCGGAAGCGTTAGCGACATTCGCGAGGCCGCCATAGCTCAGGGCCGAAACCTCGACCTCGAAATCATCGCCTCTCGCTACGCATGGCTCGACGCCGCACTGAGTCAGTCGTGCTCTGCCCGGGACCCGGGCCCCTCGTGGAGCGAGCGTATCGACCGCGTGTTGACCCACCCGGTTGTGGGGATCGGCGTCTTCGCCGCCGTCATGTTTGCGATCTTTGAAGCGCTCTTCGCGGGCGCTGAGCCGTTGATCAGCGCGATTGAGAGTTTGACCGCGTTCATGCAGTCGCAGGCCGCGGCGATCCTGCCCCCAGGGGTGCTCCAGGACTTGGTGGTCGAGGGCATCATTGCCGGCGTCGGCAACGTCGTCGTGTTTGCCCCTCAAATTCTGATGCTCTTTCTCTTCATCGGGTTCCTCGAAGACTCGGGGTACCTCGCGCGGGTCGCCTTCGTGATCGACCGCGTCATGAAGGGGGTGGGGCTGCACGGCAAAGCGTTCGTCCCCCTCCTTTCTGGGTTCGCCTGCGCGGTGCCCGCCGTCATGGCCACCCGCACGATCGAGCGCCGCCGCGACCGTTTAGTGACGATGTTGGCGCTCCCCCTGATGTCGTGCAGCGCTCGTCTTCCGGTGTACATCCTCGTCGTCGGGACCGTCTTCGCCGGGCAGTCAGTTGGCTGGTTCAGCGCGGGTGCCGTGGCGCTGTTCTCGATGTACACGCTTTCGGTGCTGGTTACGCTCGCGGCGGCCGCCGTCATTCGGCGCACTGTGCTTCCCGGCCCCGCACCGACGTTCGTGCTCGAGATGCCGCCTTACCGCTGGCCGTCGGCGCAAATCCTATGGCTCAACGCCTGGCGGCGGCTGCGCATCTTCCTCGTCGATGCAGGGACGATCATTTTGGCGATGACCATCCTACTGTGGGCTCTGTTGTCGTTCCCGAAGTCGACCGCGGTCACCGACCACTACGCCGCAGAGCGGGAGCGCGTCGAACAGATGGAGACGTCCGAGGCCGAAAAGAGCGACGCGCTCCGAGCCCTCGGCTCGCAAGAGGCGGCCGACCAGCTCGCGAACAGCTTGGGCGGCAGGTTTGGCCATGCGATCGAGCCGGTGATTCGGCCCATCGGCTTCGACTGGCGGATCGGCGTCGGGATCATCGGGGCGTTTGCGGCCCGCGAGGTGTTCATCTCGACCCTCGGCGTGGTCTTTGGCATCGGCGAGGCCGACGAGGAGAACACGCCCCTTCGGCAAGCTCTACGTGACGCGCGTCACGCGGACGGGACGCCCGTGATGACGCCGCTCAGCGGGGTCTCCCTCATGATCTTCTTCCTGCTCGCGTGTCAGTGCATGAGCACCCTCGCGGTGGTCAGGAGGGAGTCCGGCTCATGGAAATGGCCGGTGTTCCTATTCTCCTACATGACGGTGCTTGCATACATGGCTTCCCTGGCGGTCTATCAGGGTGGCCAACTCCTGGGCTTCGGGTAGGGATTCCAGTAGGGTTCAGCTGTGCCGTGGCAACAAATCATGGCAGGGTTGATCATCGCAGCCGCCGGCGCCTACGTCGTCTGGCGGCTTCGCCGGAAGAAGCAGCGCCGCTCTCAGGGCCCAGACGTGCCCGTTTCGAGATTGACGCGTAAACGCCCGCCCTGAGGTTCGTGCGGGCATTGAGCGGAATGATTACATTGGTTTAGACATGGGCCGATCTGCGACCATCGAAGGGCTCCGAAAGTTTCGAATGAAGCTTCTGCGGGAGCGAGACCCTTGGCACGACTCGTCGCGCCGGTTTCGCATCCGGAGGTTTGCTGGGCCGGAGTGCTTTCTCGACCACCTCGAAGGGGTGCGGGTCGGGCATCTGACCGATTTGCACGTCGGGCGCGTCACGCCGATGGAGGTGCAGTACGACGCGGTGGGGATGACCAATGCGGGCAAGCCAGACATCGTCGTCATCAGCGGCGACTTCGTGTGCCACAGCCAGGTGTACCTGGCGGACCTGACCGACGTGATCAGCAAAATCGATGCGCCGGTGTTCGCGGTGCTCGGGAACCACGACCACTGGGCTGGCGCAGAACCGGTACGTCAAGCGCTTCGACGGGGCGGCGCCGAGGTTCTCGACAACGCGAACACCACGATCACGATTCGGAATCAACCGTTGCAAGTCGTTGGCCTGGACGACGCCTACACCGGCCACGCCGATCGTCGCGAGGCTCTGAAGGGTCTGCGTTCCGATCAGCCGGTGATCGGGCTTTCGCATATCGCCGAAGAAGCCGATGCCCTTTGGGAGGCGGGCGTTCCGCTGGTGTTTTCAGGACACACCCATGCAGGCCAGGTCACCGTCGCTCGACTCCACGAGCTTTCGGTGGGGAGGCTCGCCGGGCACAAGTACATTCACGGGCTGTATGGTTCCCGTGGCAACGAGGATCCCAAAGGCGCTGTTTACGTGGGCGCCGGGGTAGGGGCGGCAATCGTTCCGCTGCGCGTCGGTGAACGCGCCAAACGGGAGGTGGCCTTCTTCGAGCTCGGCACCCAACCGGGCGCTTTCGACGAACACCACGAAGAGCAGCCTCCGCACCGCGGCCGCGTACCCTCCACCAAGACCAAGGAACGCCGCGCCGAAGCCGTCCGCAAAAAGGAAGAGCGCCGAGCCCGCCGAAACGGCAACGGAGCCCCTCCCACCCCGCAAACCTGACCCGTTTTTCGGGTTAGCCCCCCCAAAAGGGGTCTGACCCCTTTTTCGGGTTAGGGGGTGGACAGGAAGTGTTCTACTTCTAGGGCGGCCATGCAGCCGGTGCCGGCAGCGGTGATGGCTTGGCGCCACTTTTTGTCTTGGACGTCGCCGGCGGCGAAGACGCCGGGGATGTTGGTTTGCGTCGAATCGGGCTTGGTGACGATGTAGCCCTGCTCATCGGTGTCGATCTGGCCGTTCAAGAACGATGTGTTTGGCGTGTGGCCGACCGCGAAGAAGAGGCCGGCTACGGGGATGTCCCGTTGTTCGTCGGTCTTGAGGTCTTTGACGCGGACGGCTTCGAGGAAGTCTGCGCCCTTGGCTTGCGTGACGACGTGTGACCACAGCATCTCGATCTTCGGGTTGTCGAGCGCGCGCTGTTGCATGATCTTCGAAGCGCGCAGTTCGTCGCGGCGGTGAACGATGTAGACCGTCGAACCGTACTTGGCGAGGAACGTGGCTTCTTCCACGGCAGAGTCGCCTCCGCCGATGACCACGAGAGGCTGATTGCGGAACGCGGGGAGCGCGCCGTCACACACCGCGCAGGCCGAGATGCCCTTTTGCCAAAGCTCGCCGTCGTTGGCCCCCGGGATGTCGAGGCGTTTGGCGGTTGCGCCGGTCGCGATGATGACCGAGTCGGCGCTTCCCTCTTGCGAGTCGGCCTTGAAGCGGAACGGGCGGTTCGAGAGGTCGATCTCGTTCACGGTCTCCGTGTGGATCGTGGTTCCGAATCGTTCCGATTGCGCGCGGAAGCGGTCGGTGAGGTCGGGGCCCATGATGCCTTCGGGGAAGCCGGGGAAGTTCTCGACGTCCGTGGTGGTGGTCAGCTGGCCGCCAGCGGCGGTCCCGCCTGCCAGGAAACCCTCGAAGAGCACAGGGCTCAGCTCGGCGCGTGCCGCGTAAATCGCCGCGGTGTGGGCCGCAGGCCCGCTACCAATGATCAAGACTCGATGGCTCATGAGACTCCTTTAGAGGGCGGGGTTATGCATACCCGTAGCCGGGCGCGCAACCCCTAACCGATCACATCGGACACGCGTGCCCCGATGGCAAGGGAAGCCGTAAGCCCAGGAGATTCGATGCCAATTAGGTGCACCACCCCGGGTTGTGAGGTCGGGTTGGCGATGACGAAGTCGGCGAATCCGCCGACGGGGCCGACGAGCTTTGGGCGGATCCCACTATAGTCCGGCGTCAAGTGCTCCGGGCGGATCGCAGGGAGGTATCGCGCAACCGCCTCGGCGAATCGCTCCGCTCGCGATTCGTCCACCGTGTAGTCGATGGCATCGACGAACTCGGCGTCCGGGCCGGCGCGGCGGGCACCAGAGATGTCTGCCGTGATGTGCACCCCCAAGCCGCCCCCGGTGGGCAGTGGATAGATTAAGCTGTTGCGCGTGGGCGGGGCCCCAGTGCTGAGCGCGAAGTACGAGCCTTTGCAAGGGTAGAGGCGCCAGGGACACTCCTCGCCCGCAAGCCCCGACTTCACGGCGACATCGAGCGCGGACAGGCCGGCGGCGTTCACGATCCGTTTCGTGTGCAGCTCCGTCTCGTTCCCGGTCGTGTCTTTGGTCTCTACCACCCACCCATCGGCGGACCTCCGAATCGCTCCGACTTCGGTGTGGTACACCACCGCGCCGTCCGCCTCCTTGACCTCCCGGACGAGGCTCGCGATGAACTCGTGAACATCGACGACGCCAGAAGTCGGTGAGTGCAGGGCGAGCGCGCAACGTAGCTCGGGCTCCTGCTGGCTCGCCTCTGCGCCGGTCATCAGCCGGAGGTCTCCGCCGCCGACCTCCTTGGCGTGCCGGGCGATGGCGCGAAGTCGCTCCTCGTCTTCCGGGCTCGTGGCGACAATCAGCTTTCCGGTGTGCTTGTGCGGCACGTCACGGGCCTCACACCATTCGTAGAGGCGCTGCTTCCCCTCGATGCACATGCGCGTCTTGAGCGACTCGCCCGGGTAGTAGATCCCAGCGTGAATCACGCCGCTGTTTCGGCTCGAGATCTCTCGGCCCGGTCCGACTTCCCGCTCGATCACGACGACCGAGTCGAGCCGCTGCGCAAGCTCGTATGCGCACGCGAGACCGACTACGCCGGCGCCGATCACGACTGCGTCGACCTGTTCAGACACCGTTCACTCCCTAAAACGCGAGCGGATCCAACCGCTGAGCCGGTAGTTGCACCGAAAGCTGCGGCATCGGCAGCTCACGCTGTTGTCGGTACGCCTCGTAGTTCACCAAGACCTTACGAACATAGCGGTGGGTTTGACTGAACGGAATCCGTTCCAACAGCACGTCGAGAGGTGTCCCATCGGCGCTTTGCTGAATCCAGCGTCGAACGTTGTGGGGCCCACCGTTGTAAGCGGCGATGGCGAGTGGCAGCCGTCCATCGAACCGGTGAATCAGCGAACTCAGGTACCAAGCGGCGAACTCCAGGTTGAGACTCGGGTCGAGCAGATCGGCGGGCGTGAAGTCATCATGGCCCAGCGTGTGAGCGATCAGTTGCCCGGTCCGCGGCATGATCTGCATGAGACCGACGGCGCCGGCGTACGATACGATGTGCTTCTGGTAGGCGCTCTCGACGCGCATGACCGCGAGCAAGACATTCGGGTCGAGCCCGTATCGCTTGGCGGCTGGAACTGCGAGCCATTCATATGCGCGTGGCAAGGTGTCGATGAAGTCAGGCCCCAGGAAACCACCAGCCGTTCCCATGTCGCCGAGCTTTACGGCGACCGAAGCGAGGGCAGCGCGATCCTCGTCGGAGAGCTCGCGGCGTGCGGTACGGACATCGTTTGTAATGGGTTGATCGGTTCGGCTGGCCGCACGCGCCACGCAGGTCAGTCCAGCCCTGGCGATCGGTCGGCCGAGCGCATGCCTCCAGGTCAGGTAGGTCTCGAAGAGCTCGGCGGTGGCCGCCTCACGTTCGCCGATCTGGAGCAAGGTTGCCGCGCGCGCGATCCACGGATAGCTGGCCCTGTGGAGCTCTCCGATCGGCAGGAGCTGTTTGGCGAGCGCCCGGTCGGACGTTGGTGGAGGTCGGGGAGCGTTCTCTAGCTCCGCACTGGTGAGCCCCTCTTGGCCGGCGCTATGATCACCACGCGCCACTCGCCTCAGGCCGTTCTCGGCCCAAAGCGCGTAGTAGGAGTCTCCGCTGATCTGAGCGGTCGATCGTGCCTGAGCGAAGAATAGCGTGGCCTCGGCCGGCTGGTCCGCGCGTTCGTGGGCTCGAGCCAGGTGGTAGAGCGCGGCAGGTCGGTGCCGGGAGCTCGGACGCTTCGCGATGTTTTCGAGGAGCGCGATGATCCGGTCTTCGCTCCCAGTTCCAACGGCCGCCATTGCTGCGTCGAATAGCAACGTCGCCGGCGCCCCAGCTCTCGCGTCCAGGGCGACGAGAATGCCGTTGACCTCCGATGTGAGCCCCGCCGCAGAAGCGAGTCGGACCATTTCGGTCAGCCGGTTGGATGGAATCGACGCGTTGCTGCGGCCCGCTCGCAATGCCGTGACCTTGCGGCGCGCCTGATCCGGATCGCGCGCGCCCACCGTCTCCGCCATGTCGCCTGCGCGGTTTTCGATGTGTCGTGCGGTCGCGACATCGTCGATGGGAAAGAGTTGAGCGGTCCGAAGGTACGCCTCCGCGGCCCTCCAACGACCTTCGTCGCGAGCCAGACGCCCTGCAAGGTAGTGGACCTCCGCGTGCTGCGGCCCGGTCAGCGGGGTATCGAGGAGCAGGGCAAGCGTGACCTTTGCCTCGGGCAAGGGGCCAGTGCGGACCAGATGGCGTGCCCTTCGCACGCGCTCTTCGTCCGTCATGGAAGGCGTGGCATGGCCCAGCGTACCGAGCCGGGCGAGCTCTGACTCGGCCCACGGCGCGAGGTGGCTCCCGGGGTAGTCGACCCGGATGGCATGCATGACCCCGATGGCTTCGTCGTATCGCGAGTGGCGCAGTAGGTGCTGCGCACGCTCGAACAGGAGCGCGGTTCGATCTGGAATCGCGGGGTAGGTCGACAGCAGGTCCTGCAGGGCCTGGTCGGCGCTCGCGTCGCTGGCGCGAAGAAGGGCGAGCACCTGACCGAAGCTGGCCTCGACCCGGACCGATTCATGTGGGCTTTGGGTGGCCTCTGCGAAGAACTCGACTGCTCGGCCCGGCCGGTCCCGAAGCAGCTCGAGCCGAGCGCTCTGAAGGGCTATGCGGTCGCGGATCAGCGGAAGCCCTCGATGGGCCAGGTCGAGTTGTAGACGCGCCTCCTCGTAGTTGGCCGCTGCGATCTGATGCAGAGCGGCGCGATAGGCTTCGATCGCGCGTGCTTCCGAGGGTTGAGCGTCGGCAATCGGGGCCGCACTCAGGTACGGGCCGCACATGGGAGCACGCCACTGAACCAGGCTGATCGGAGCGACGCTGACCTGTGGTTGGTCGACGATGCACATCGGCACATCGGGCGATGCGTAGACGGGTGATGCGAGCGATGCGAAGAGCACCGCCGCGAACACCACTGCGATGAGTCCGCGATGAGCCAAGCTCCCTATAACATTGCAAATTTGTGAGGTTGGACGCAAAGATTGAGTTGCCGACACGCCTCTTTATACGTATTCGGCCCGCCCGCGCTTCATTCTTGCAAAGACTCTTCGTTCCCTGGGTCACCCTCGCGCTCGATTTCGGCCGAAGACGCCCCTGACGCCTCTTGCGGCTCGTCCTCGAGTTCGGGCCGCAGCACGGTGAAGACGCCGACCCCGACGAGCACCGCGAAGCCCACCATGAGCCACAGCGTTCGCCACTTGGCGGTCTCGTATGCGTCGTCGTTGCGCGGCACGTTTCAGCCTCCGAGTTCGGCCAACGCGGCACGCACCGCGGACGCGGCGTCGTCTGCCGGCACGTCTTGGGACTCGCTTTCGATTCGCTTCTTGAGCTCCACGGTGCCTTGCTTTAGGCCGCGAGACCCGACCGTGATCCGGACGGGGATCCCGAGCAGGTCGGCGTCCTTGAACTTCACGCCAGGGCGCTCGGGTCGATCATCTAGGAGAACCTCGATGCCTTCGGCACGTAGCGTGTCGTAGATCTCAGTGGCCTTCGCCAACGGTGCCTCATCTTTGCCGATGGGGGTGATGATCACTTGGTACGGCGCGACGTGCACAGGCCAGCGAATGCCGTTCTCATCGTGATGCTGCTCCATGATGGCGGCGATCAGGCGGGTGACGCCGATTCCGTAGCAACCCATCACGATCGAGTGGCTACTGCCCTCTTCGTCGAGGAACGTTGCGTTCATCTTGTCCGTGTAGTGGGTCCCGAGCACGAAGATGTGCCCGCCTTCGATGCCGCGGTAGAGCTCGAGCGTGCCATCGCAGTTGGGGCAGGGGTCGCCGGAGGTGGCTTGGCGGATCGAGACGACCTCTGCCTCGAAATCGCGGCCGTGGTTGATGTTCTTGAAGTGGTAGGGCGTCTCTCCTGCGCCGGCGATCGCGTTTGGTACGGCGACCGCATCCGGATCAGCGATCATCCGGCCGCTGAACCCCACGGGGCCGACGAAGCCAATCTCGGTACCCGTCGCTTCCTTCACGGCGCCATCGGCCGCAAGTACCACCTCTTCGACGCCGAGGTGACGCGCAAGACCGATCTCATTCACCTCGTGGTCTCCGCGGACGATCGCCAGCACCACCTCTTTGCCGGCAAGATAGAGGAGCGATTTCAGCGTGTGCGCGGCGGTGGTGGCGCCGCCAAAGAAGGACACGACCTCTTCGATCGAGCGTGTATCCGGGGTTTCGACCTTTTCCAACGTCGCCGCGTCGTTCGACTGGGTCGCGGGCGGCTCGGCACGGCCTGCCTGGGCCACTTCGACGTTGGCAGCGTAGTCGCAGGCTCCGCAAGCGACGATCCGGTCTTCACCGGTCTGTGCCAGCACCTGGAACTCGGCGCTCTGCTTGCCGCCAATGGCGCCGCTGTCCGCCTCCACGACGCGGTACTCCAACCCGAGCCGCTTGAAGATACGGTGGTAGGTGTCGCGCATGCTCGCGTAGCTCTCTAAGGCCGCCTCCTCGGACACATCGAAGGAGTACGCGTCCTTCATGATGAACTCACGGCAGCGAAGCAGTCCCGCGCGCGGCCGCGGCTCGTCGCGATACTTGAGCTGGATCTGATACAGGTTCAGCGGTAGCTGCCGGTAGCTTTTGATCTCACGCCGAACGAGGTCTGTGACGATCTCTTCGTGCGTGGGAGCGAGGTGATATTCGCCGCCCTTGCGGTCCTTGATGCGCAAGAGAGTGTGTCCGTACAGGTCCCAGCGCCCGGATTCCTTGAAGTACTCGCCCGGGAGAAATGTAGGCATGAGCAGCTCCTGCGCCCCCGCCCCGTCCATCTCTTCACGAATGATCCGTTCGATCTTCTGAAGGACCCGCGTCCCCAAGGGCAGCAGCTCATAGATCCCCGCGCCCACCATTCGCGCATACCCAGCCCGAAGCATGAGCACATGCGAAGGCATCGTCGCGTCCTTAGGAACTTCCTTCACCGTCGGGATAAACGCCCGCGAATACCGCATGGCGCCCTCCTAACATGCAGGGGGGACACGTTCCACCCCTCCAACCCTTCGAGATCCTTGAGGGTTCAGCGCAAAGATCGCAGCGGCACGAAATTCGGAAACCGGCTGCCCCAGCCGCGGGCCAATTGCATCGCAGCGGCCCGCACCGGAGGTCGTCGAGAACCCACCGACCCGGTCGCTGCGATCTTTGGATGAGAAGGGTGGTGATCTCAGGGGGTTGGGGCCCCGGAGAGTGTCCCCTAGGTGCCGATGACGAAGCTTACGCTGGTGGTGCCGGAGCCGCCGATGTTGAGGGTCTGGAGGTTCTTGGCGCCTTCGACCTGGTACTCGCCGGCCTGTCCGGTGATTTGCTTGTGGCAGTCGAGGGCCTGGCGGACGCCGGTGGCGCCGACGGGGTGACCGGCTCCGATGAGGCCGCCGCTCGGGTTGATAGGGGTCTTGCCGCCGAGAGCGATGTCGCCCGCTTCGATGGCTTTCCAGCTTTCGCCCGGTGCGGTGAGGCCGAAGTGGTCGATTGCCATGTACTCGGAGGTGGTGAAGCAGTCGTGGGTTTCGATCGCGTCGATGCCACTGGTGTCCGCGATGCCAGCGCGCTTCTGCGCGGAGGTCACCGTGCTTCGGACGTGTGGCAAGACGTATTTCGAGTTGGCGCTCTCTGCGATTTTGTCCTCGAAACGAATCCGCGCCGTGTTGTGACCCCAGCCCTTGATGCGCGGAATCGATTCGAGCGGCACACCGACCCGGTCGGCCCACTTCTTGGCGTACTCTGGGGACGCGAGCATGAGCGCCACTGCGCCGTCGGTCACCTGCGAGCAGTCGGAGATGTGGATGCGGTCGCCGATGGTTCCGTTGAACTCGTCACGGCTCATCGCGTGGTCGTAGTTCATGTACCAGGTGCGGGTTTGTGCGTTGGGGTTGAGCTTCGCGTTGGCGTAGTTGATCGTGCTGATCTCCGCCAAGTGCTCGTCCTTGAGGCCGTAGCGCTTGTCGTACTCGTCACCGAGCTTGCCGAAGAGCTTCGGGAACGGGAACTCGACGCCCTTGGCCTCGAGCTCGTACCAAGCTGCGGTGCCGAGGAAGTCGCCGCCTTCGCCCGGTCCGACCGTCTTCATCTGTTCGACGCCGACCACACAAGCGAGGTCGTAGCGCTGGGCTTCGATCTCCGCCGAGGCCGCTAGGATCGCGAGGCTGCCCGATGCGCAAGCGGCTTCGTGACGAGAAGTCGGGAGGCCGCTGAACGCAGGGTCGATCTCCAAGAAGAACGCACCGAGGTGGCCCTGCTTGCTATAAAGCTCGGCCGCGAAGTTGCCGGTGTGGGCAACCTCAATCTCACCCGGCTCGATCTGGGTCTCTTCGAGTGCGCCGTGCACCGCCTCGCGCATCATCGCGACGAAGTGCTTTTTCTCTTTGCTCCAGTTACGAGCAAAGTCCGTTTGATAGCCGCCGAGAACGTATACTTCTGGAACCTGTGCCATTGTCTTTACCAAACCTTTCGCTCACGCGGCGACGAAGAATTTGCCCACATTGACCTGTGGGTCGTCGAAAAACGTTGTGCCCTCCTGGGCGTTTGCAAGTGCGGCCGGCACGGAAAGGCCCGCCTTTTCAATCATCTGGATGGTCGGCTTGAGGCCGATGGTGTCGACCAGGACGCTCGGAGGCGCCCAGTTGAAGCCGTAGCCCATGATCCGATCGATGCCCGAGATGTCGTCGGTGACTTCGCCGACTCGGTGGAACGAATAGCTGATGTATCCGGCGATCACCTTTTGCGCGATCGCGGCGTAGGGCCCGGTGGCCTCTGCGAAGGCGCGCATCCCGTCGACGTAGCGGCCGACCCGATGCAGGTTCGAGATCTCGTCGATGAAGCTGAGGTCCGGCCGCGGGAGCGAACTCTTGGCGGCGTAGTTCTGGGTCTTCGGGTCGAGCACGATTCGCCCGCCGGCGTCGTCCTTGCCGAAGAAGCCGCCGCCGGTCTTGCGACCGAGCACGCCCTTCGCCATCAGATCGGCCATGTACTGCGGAAGCTTTAGCGTCTCGTGCGCCTCGTCGGAAGAAAGCTCGTAGATGTTGTCGACAATCGCGCGATGGATGTCCCAACCGACGAGGTCGATCGTAGCGAGCGGGGTCAGCGCGCGGCCGGTGTACGGGCCTACGAGTTCGTCAATGAGCAGCGGGCCGTGCTCTTCGGCGAGGATGGCGCATTCGTTGAGCAGTTGGAACCCGATGCGATTGCCGGCGAAGCCCGGCGTGTCGGCCGTCCGAACCATCGCTCGGCCGAGGAGCTTCGTGCAGTACACGTCGAGGAAGTCGACAAGCTTGGGGTCGGTATCCTTGCCGGCCACCAACTCCGTGCCGGTGATGACATTCGGTGGGTTGAAGAAGTGGAGGCCGAGGAAATTCTTTCGGAACGATTCACTCCGGCCTTCGGCGAGTTGGTTGATCGACAGGCCCGAGGTCACGGTCGCCACGATCGAGTCCGGCCGTCGCACGGCGTCGATGCGGTCGAAAAACTGCTGCTTCAGATCGAGCTGCTCCGTGACGGCCTCGAAGATCAGGTCGGCTTCCGCGACGACGCGATCGAAGTCGTCATCGTAGCTTCCGGTGTCGACCTTGGACGCCACGGTGCTGGACCGCACCATCTTGATGGCCGCGGCGAGCCCGCCGTCCGCCTTTTCCTTGGTCCGTGCCAAGAAGGTCACCCGTGGTACCGCTGTGGTGAACAGCGCTCCGCTCCCAAGGCCCATCGCGCCGTTGGCACCGAGAACCACCACGTGTTTGATCGAGCGTGAGCTCAGCAAATCCGAAGATTTGCCGCTCGCCGCTACTGAGGTCGACGACAGCATTTCTTGTCCTTTCCTGCCCCGACTGTTTACAACTTAACTAGCCGGGAGGAAGCACTGTGCTTCTGGACCCCCTCTTCGTCAACTGAAACCGTGCAAAAACAAGCATTTACACACACTTTACAAAGTCGATTTCCAGGCGATTTTCGGCCAACTGACCGGGATCACAGCGATCTCGCTTCCGGCGTGTTAGGGAAGCGTTCCGATGGACGTCACGCACACCGCCAAAGAGCTCGGGGTCACGGAGGAGGCGGTCGAGCTTTTCCGTGCGGCGGACGCGATCGACCTGCACATCGAGTCTTTCGTGTGGCGCCGGGTGTTCGGCTACGACCTCAATCAGGCTCATCGGGGCGGGTTCCTCGGGCGGAGCTTCTTCGGCCATGCGGACTTCCCAACGGCCCGGGAAATCGGACTGGGGGGCGCGACCTGGGTGATTTCGACCAACCCTGCTCGGTCCTCGCGCGGGCGACGGCGGGTGTTCGAGCAGAACCTCGGCGCCCTCACGACGCTCCTCGATGAGGCGCCTGGGGTGGTGCACGTTCGAACCGCCGCCGAGTTTCGGGCTGCGCGGGCGAGGGGCGAGCATGCGGCGTTCATCGGCGTGCAAGGCGGTAACGCGCTCGATGACGGGATCGACGCGCTCGACGTTCTCGCCGACCAATCTGTCCTTCGCGTCACCCTGCTTCACCTGACTTCTTCCCGTCTAGGCTCCACCAGCGCCCCGGGTCTGCGACGAACCGCCGGGCTCACCGATTTCGGCAAGGCCTACGTCGAACGGTTGAACGAGCTTCGCGTCGGCGTCGACCTCGCACACGTCAGTCGCCCAGGTTTTTTCGACGCGCTCGAAGCACACGACAAGACCCAGCCTTTATTCGTGACTCACACGGGATTGGCGGGGGTCTACGAGCATTGGCGCAACATCACGGACGAGCAGGTGCGTGCTGTGGCAGAGACCGGGGGCACGGTGGGCGTGATGATGCACGCGATGTATCTCGGTCGACGTGGCGTGGATGTGTCCACAGTGGTCGACCACCTCGAGCACATCGTGCGGACCGTTGGGGAGGATCACGCTTCGATCGGCACCGACTACGACGGGTTCATCATTCCGCCCAAGGACTTGCCTGGGATCTGGGCTTTTCCCCGCTTGGTCCAAGAGATGCTCGACCGCGGCTGGGGCGACGCGCGCATCCGGAAGATCCTCAGCGGCAATGCGCTGCGTGCGATCGAGGCGTTGCGCGGGTAGCTGGGCGCGCACAGGCTTCGGCCATGGAACTGCTGGAACAGATCAATGCCGACCTCAAGAAGGCGATGCTCGCCCGCGACGAGGTGACTCGCGACACCCTTCGCATGGTCAAGTCAGAGCTCCTCACCCTCGAAAACCCGGACGGCATCGCGGTGTTGTCCCGTGCGATGAAGACGCGGCGGGACAGCATCAAGAGCTATGTCGAAGGGGGTCGGCAAGATCTCGCGGACAAGGAGCAGGCCGAGATCGAGGTGATCGAGCGCTACCTCCCGAAGCAGCTTGGCGAAGACGAGACGCGCGAGGCGATTACCGGGATCATTGAGGAGCTAGGCCTGTCGAGTAAGAAGGATCTCGGCACGGTGATGAAAGAGATCAAGACGCGGTACGCTGGCCAGGTCGATGGAAGGCTGGCGTCGTCGATCGCGGGACAGCTGCTCGGCTGACGCTCTTCGGTCTCTCTAGCCGCCTTGGTCGCTCTGCTCGCTCTGGCCGGACCACCACAGACGATACCGTTCGCGGATTGCCCTGCGGTCATCGCCCGGCATGTTGACGCGGTAGCCGAAGTCTTGGGCGGATTCATGTGTGAGATCACGGCTTGCGATCGCGCGAATCTCCGAGTCTTCGTGGTCGAGGCTCTCGATCAACCACTCGATCCGGGGACGGTCGCCGTTGTCTGCGAACCAGGCACGCCAGTCCGCTTCTCGGTCGTCGAAGTCTTGCGCGGTCAGCATCCGCAGCACGCGCCACGCCGCTTCACCGAGGACGCTGCGCTCTGAAAGCGCCGTAAAGAGCGGCTCGACGGATTGTTCGTCGCGAAGGACAGCGAGCGCGCGCATAGCGAGTAGGCGTGAGCGCTGGTCCGTGTCCGATGCGAGCGCTAGGGCGCGCAGAGACGCCTTGAGCCCCTCGACGCCGTCCTGTTCATGGAAGAGCTCGAGGGCATGAAGCGCGCTTCGCGAAACGCCCTGATCGTCGTCAAAAAGAGCGGCGGCCAGGGGCTCGAGGAGAAGAGGATGAGGCAGCTCGGCGGCGACCAAGGCTGCGTAGTACCGGGTTTCGGGATCGTCCGACTGGAGAAGCCCGGCGATGGAAGGAGCGGCGGGCGCGCCGAACGCGACCAACGTCCTGCAAAGGCCTGACACGCTTCGGCCCCGAGGAGGCTGGATGTGCGGCTCCCAGCGATTGAACCAGAGCCGCCCGGGAAACACGTCTCGTAGGACGGGGAGGACATCTTCACCCATCGCGAGCAGTGCAGTGTGGTCGGGCGCCTCTTCGTTCGGGCCATGGGTTCCGAGCCGCGCCACCATGGCATGGACACGGGCGGCGAAGTCCGGTGGCTCGATCACGGGCAACGGTGTCCGGGGCGCAGTCCCGACGGCGGTCACATCGCCCACGTTCAAACGCTCGACCAGGAACTTCATCGCCACCGCGCGCCCCTCATCGCCTCGCGCGGGAGGGATCCCTGTCCAGCGGCGAAATGCTTTGCCGAGCTCGCGGTCGGGCCACCACTTGGCGTCGAGGCTCTGGCCAGGCGGGGGATTGGAGGTCCGCCAGCGTCCGTCCGGTGGCTCGGACGTCGGAACATCACTCGGACTCGGCGCCTCGACGCGGTCGGAGGGCGCGTTCTTGATCAGGTAGGTCGAGTCCCTATCACCCTGTGACCCCATGGCGCATCAGGATACACCAATCGGCGTCAGACGAGCATTTTGATCCGGCGCTCCTCTTGGATGGAGCTGACCTTCCCCGACGAAGCCTCACGCAGCAGCTTCTTGATGCGAAGCCCCAGTACGTCGATCTCGGTCGATGCGAATTCTTCTCCACCGAAACGCTCGACCTGCTCGGTTTGGCGCCGCAGGATTTCCATATCTTGGCGGAGAATCCGCATGGCGACCGGTTTGGCAACCGTTTGCAAGATTGCGTTCGGGACCGGGACTCTGACGGCTACCGTGGCGAAAAGATCGGTCACTCGAGACGTCCGCGGCGTCAGTGCCGTGGTGGCGATGATGTGGCTCCGATCCCCGAGGCGATACTCCACCTGCGCGATGCAAGGGAGCAGGAAGCGGTCCCAGTGGAACACTTCGCCCCCCTGGGGCGCGAGGATGCGCCCCGCCAAACCCTCGGGCCGCTGCTCCCCGATGAACTGTGCTTCGGCGCCTCCATCCAGCGCCCGAACCACCACCTCGATCTGCTTGCGATCCTTGTTCTTACGAAACAGGCCGGAGTGCACGAAGGCGGTATGCGGAACGTCCAACGCGTTCTCGGCGACCGCGTCGAGTGGGCCCGGCATCGTCAGCCGCTGCCGAATCGTGAGGTAGCCAGGCTGGTCGGCACAGGGGATCTCGTACGGCTCCGACTTCGGGTCGACGTCGGCTTCGGAATAGACCCACACCCAGCCTTGCGAATCGCGACAGGTAAAGGATGGGACGCGGCGCGCCGCGTGCTCGGGTGCTCCGCACAAACCGGGCACCGCCTTGCATTCGCCTCCGCCGTCGAACCGCCAGCCGTGGTAGTGGCATTGGATGTTCCCGTCGACGACACGGCCCGCCGACAATGGTGCGTTGCGATGCGCGCAGCGATCGAGCAGCGCGACGCTCTGTCCGCTCGCGTCGCGAAATGTAACGATTGGTAATCCGTTCAACAAGACCGTCTTGGGCTTTGTTCCGACGTCCTTGCTGGCCGCGACGGTGTACCAACCGGGCGCGAAACCAGTGTTGATGCTTGACTCCATGTCTAGTTGTCGCTCCGTGCCCACGATCGCTCGAGTGCAATTTCTGCGCGCACCCAAGTGTGCCTTTGTCTCATTTGCGTAAATAGCACGGTTGCGAATCAACTTTCGTTGGAACGAGGTGGGTTCAACTGCTACACGAGCGGCATGTCACGCCAAATCAACAAGGAACGAACACGGTATCGCCTGCTTCAGGCGGTCCTCAAAACGATCCAACGGTACGGATATGGCACCCTGACCACCGGGCGCGTTGCAGAGCTTGCGGGGGTGGCGCAGCCAACGTTCTACGTCCACTTCCGAAGTATGGATCAGGCGCTCGAACAGGTCGCTGAATGGGTCGCACAGGAGCTTGGCCCCGGCCTTCAGCCCGATGCGTCGGCCGAGTTCGATCGAGCCGCCGACGTGCTTCAAGAGGCCGTGCGGAAGTGCACGCGCTCCCTGGTCCGTGACCGCAAAGTGGCCGATGTGTTCCTGAGCAATCGCCGGGATCAAACCTCCGCGCTGGGCCGCCGCTGGACCGTCCTGACGGGCGGCCTCCGTGAGC
Organism: uncultured Polyangiaceae bacterium; assembly: GCA_964195565.1. Lineage (GTDB taxonomy): Bacteria > Myxococcota_A > Polyangia > Polyangiales > Houyiibacteriaceae > SG8-38. The sequence continues at coordinate 24,303 of CAXMRN010000012.1, forward strand.
GAATGCGCCAGATCGTCGTTCAGGTAAGCCCCAACGCGACGCCTTCCGACGCAGCGCTCCACGCCGAGTTGCTGGTGAGCATCGTCTACGGCCTGGCTGAGGCCTACCTCGACGGCCGGGTCAATGACCTCGACCGAGCCACAGCTACGGCTTCGCGGGCGATCGTCACCAGCATCCTGACGATCTCACCTGTCGCCGACGCGGCCTGAAGGGTCAGCTTCCGATCGGAGGGCTTGCATGTTAGGCCCGCCGAGTGACTGATCTCTTCAACCCCACGCCGGAACATCGCGCGCTTCGTGAGCTTGTTCGCTCGTTCACCGAGCGGGAAGTCGACCCCCAAGCCGAGGCATCGGATCGCGATGAGCGGTTCAACGCCGAACTCTTCACGAAGCTTGGTGAGCTGGGCCTCCTCGGCATCACCGTCGAAGAGCGGTTCGGCGGTGCGGGTTTGGATCCGGTTGCAGCGGTGATTGCACACGAGGAGCTCTCGGCTGCCGATCCGGGGTTCGCCCTTGCGTACCTCGCGCACTCGATGCTCTTCGCCAACAATCTCCAGATCAACGGCAGCGACGCGCAGAGAAGCAAGTACCTCCCAGACGCGTGCAGCGGCAAGAAAGTTTGTGGGATGTGCATGACGGAGCCAGGTGCGGGAACCGACGTGCTTGGAATGCAGACCACCGCAGCTCGTGACGGCGACAACTATGTGCTCAACGGCGCCAAGATGTGGATCACCAACGGCGCGATCTCCGACACCGAGCTCGGCGACACGTTCCTCGTGTATGCACGCGTCGAAGGAAGCCCGCGCAACCAGCTCTCCATGTTCATCGTCGAAAAGGGGTTCCCGGGGTTCAGCCTTGGCCAGAAAATCAAAGGAAAGCTTGGCATGCGGGCTTCCACCACCGCGGAACTCGTGTTCGAGGACTGCCAAGTCCCCGTAGAGAACCTGGTGGGATCGGAAGGCGCCGCGACGCTTCACATGATGCGCAATCTCGAGCTCGAACGCGTGACCCTCGCCGGGATGAGCCTCGGTATCGCGCGCCGGTCGATCGAAGTCATGAACCGCTACGCGACCGATCGGACCTCTTTTGGCAAGCCCCTTCGTGAGTTTGGGCAGATCCAGCGCTACATCGCTCAGTCGTATGCCGAGTACATGGCGGGCAGGACGTACACCTATTACACCGCCTCGACGATGCGCTTGGACACTCCTGGCCACCGCCTCGACTCCGATGGTGTGAAGCTGTTCACCTCGACGATGGGTAAAGAGGTCGCCGATCGCGCGATTCAGGTGCTCGGTGGCTATGGCTACGTGGCCGAGTATGCCGTCGAGCGCCTTTGGCGGGATGCGAAGCTCCTCGAAATCGGTGGAGGCACGCTCGAAGCACACCAAAAGAACATGTGCAGAGAGCTCGGCCACACCGAGCGCATTTTGTGAGAAAGCCCACACCTCGCCAGCTTCGCCCAGGTTTTCGCCTCTCGAAGTAGGCGACCACGGTTTCGAGCGGCTATGCTGTGCCCTGTGACACTTCCCCTCGGGGGGGGATAGGACGAAGTGACGCAAGAAGCTGAAGAGATCGAGATACCTAAGCCGCCAGTCGACCTTCCGGTTCTCGGAAAGTTCGCCGGCTACGATGTCCTCGGGCGCCTCGCGCTCGGCGGAATGGCCGAGATTCTCTTGACGCGCCACGCCAACACCGATGGCGACCACCGATTCATGGTGGTGAAGCGGATTCTGCCGCACTTCGAACAGGACAACGACTTCGTTCAGATGTTCCTCGACGAGGCTCGCATCGGGATGCAGCTCAAGCACCCGAACATCATCCAGTTCCATCAGTTCGGTGCGGACGAGGGTTCACACTTCATCGTGATGGAATGGGTCAACGGAGTGCCGCTGGGCCGGATGATTCGCAAGGCGCGCAAGTCTGGTGGCGTGGGGTTGCCGATCGCGATTCGCGTCGGAGTCGACGTCGCGCGCGCGCTTCACTATGCGCACATCGCGAACGACGAGCATGGCGAACCCTTCAACATCGTTCACCGTGACGTGTCGCCGCACAACATCATGATCGGCTACGCGGGCGCGGTGAAGCTACTCGATTTTGGCATTGCGAAAGCCGACCACCGGGCGCACAAGACTCAGGCCGGCGTGGTCAAAGGGAAGTTCGCCTATATGGCGCCGGAGCAATGCACCGCGGGCCAGGCCGACCACCGTCTGGACATTTTCGCGCTTGGTGTTTGCCTGTTCGAGACGCTCACGGGCAAGTCCCTCTACCGGCGACAAACCGAAGCCGCGACGATGCGAGCAGTCATCATGGATCCGGTGCCCTCGCTCAAAGAGCGTCTGCCCGATGTACCCGATGAACTCGAACAGATTCTGAAGAAGGCGCTCGCCAAGGAGGCGGGCGATCGATTTGCGACGGCGGAGGAGTTCGCGAACGAGCTCGAGCGATTCGGCAAGTCGACCAAGCAGTTCGCCACGCAGCGGGAGGTGGCCAACTTCGTCAAGAAGGTCTTCCCGGAGGAGTTCACACGGGGTCCGCGCGTCGACACCGTCCCCTTCGGCGCGTCCATCACACTGGACATGCATCACGCCAAGGACTTGGATTCGTCGAAGTCCTATGTGACGCAGATCCCCGGGGCCATTCGTGAGCTCGAGATCGACGGAGCCGGGGCGGGCCTCGACTTGGGGCATTTGCTCGACGCGCCGGTGGTCGCCCCATTGCCTCCACCTGAAGCGGCTTCGGACGCAAGCGACCCCCAGCTCAGCAAACGCCCGACGATGGACGCGCCGAAGTCGATTCCCAAGCGGGCCGCACCGAAGTCGGTGGGTCCCAAGCGGCCGTCGCGATTCGGCTGGAAACAGGTCGCGACGCTGATTTTGCTCTTGCTCGGCGGAACCGCCGTGGCCTACGAGCAAACCGACGTCGTCAAGGACGCGGTCGCGCGCGTCGGTGGCGTTTTCGAGGACAAAGGGCCACCCGAGGTCGCGGTCGACGACAATCCACTTCTTCGCGAGCATGGAGCGCGCATCTTGGTCGCGTCTTCGCCGCCGGGCGCCAAGGTATTCCTCGACGGCAAGGAGCAGGGCGTGACGCCCGTTGCGTTGACAGGACTAATGCAGGGTGACTACCGGGTTCGCGTCGAGGCGCCTGGGTTCGCGTCCTGGGCGACCAAGGTCGAGGTAGCCCACGGCGAGACCGTGGGGGTGACCGCGGGGCTTCTCGGCAAGCAGGGCGGCGCGAAGCCAGGGGCGTTTGGCCGAGTAAACATCGAGACGACGCCTCCCTCCGACGTTTACATGGCCGGCGACTTGATCGGACGGACGCCGATGGAGACCGTTTACGCCCCGATAGGAAGCGTCACGTTCGACTTCGAGCTTCCGGACGGTAGGACGGTCAGCCGTCGGGTGCGGGTCGAGTCGGATGGTGTCGCACGCGCGCGGTTCGACCTGAGCCAAGCTCGACGCTAGCCGCTCGCTTCTTCGCGCAACCGAACGTAGCTCTCGTACCGTTCGCGATCGATATCGCCCGCGTTCACCGCATCTAGTACCGCGCATTTGGGTTCGTGCGTGTGGCTGCAACTCCGGAATGCGCATTGCTCGCGATATGCAGCAAGCTCCGGGAAACATCGATCGAGGTGCTCGATTGGCAGGGCCCAGGTTCCGAGCTCTCGGATTCCCGGCGTGTCGGCGAGGAACCCGCCACCGGGGAGGACATGAAGCGAGGCTACCCGCGTCGTGTGACGGCCCTTGCCGTGATGATCGCTCACGCTCGCAATACTGAGATCGACTTCGGGCAAGATCCGGTTGATCAGGCTGCTCTTGCCCACCCCGGATGGGCCCACGAACGCCGAGATCTTGCCTTGGAGGGCTGCGTTGAGCCCGTCCATCCCGGTGCCGGTTCCCGCGCTTACGGTGAGGACCGGGTATCCGACCGATTCGTATGCCTTCTGCCAGCCCGCGTCGCTTGGGTCGCGCAGATCGGCCTTGTTCATCACGATCACTGGCTGGATGCCTTGGTGCTCGGCGATGACGAGGAAGCGGTCGAGCAGGCGCGTGTTGAGCTCCGGGCTTCCGTGGCAGAACGTGACCATCACCTGGTCGAGATTTGCTACGAGCACGTCCTCTTTCTTCGGCCCTCTCCCAGGTTGCCGCCTCGAGAAGCGGCTTTCGCGGGGCAACACCTCGACCACGACGAAGCTCTGCGCGTCCGGCCGCGACACCATCACTTGGTCACCGATGACACACAGGTCGGTCGTCCGCGGCGTGTTCTTCAACCTTCCGCGCATCCGCGCTTGAATGACCTGGCCGTCGATTCGAACATCGATGAACCCTGCGGTCGAGCGAACAACGAGGCCTTGCATCGCGCTCGGCATGGTCAGCCCTGGCAGTTCGAATCGGGGTCGTTTGTGATCAAAGCCCGCAGGGAGTCTTGGTGGGCGATCCACGCATCGACGACTTCGCTCGGCGCCTCGTGGTCGCGCAGCGTCTCTATCAGGATTTGTCTTCGGCGATCGAACTGCCCGCCGAAGATTCTGTGTGGGCCGTGGGCCTGGTCGAGTGCGCGCCCACCGTACTCAATCGGCGCCCCGAGGTGGTGGGCCGCGTGCTCGTACTCGAAGCGCTTGATACGTGTGCGCTCCACGCGCGTGAACAGAAACCCGATCATCATGTCGTCGAAGCAGCGATCCACGAAGTCGTCGACGATCGCTCGAAGCGTTGGCTCTCCACCGAGCTGTTCAAACAGGCTCATCTACGCGATGACACTGATGCAATGTCGAGGGTCGATCAAGTTGCGTCGCTAGCGGCGATGAGCGCCTCTAATCGGCCCAGCGTGTCGACGAGGTCGAGCTCGATCGACCACGCCCGAGCCATCGGGTCGCCGGATGATGCGAGGCGCTCTGGGACCGTGAATACGTTGAAGGAAGAAGGGCCGAGGAGTCGCAAGCGACCGCAAAGCGCAAGCTGAAGCCTCCAAAGAAGGCTGCGGCAAAGAAAACGCGCAAAAAGAAGGCCGCTTCTAGTAAGAACAAGTAGCTGCCATGACCGAGGGTGACCCGGAGCTGGCGGAGCACGCGTTTCGGCTTTGCCAACAACTGCTGCGCATCGACACGACCAATCCGCCCGGGAACGAGTTGCCGGCCGCGGAGCTCCTCGCCGAAGAGTTGAGCAGCGCGGGCTTAGAACCAGTGGTGCTCGAGAGCGCCCCAGGGAGGGGCAATGTGGTCGCGCGGCTTCGCGGTACGGGCGAAGAGCCACCGCTTCTCCTTACCGCGCACCTCGACGTCGTCGAGGCCGACCCGTCCGCATGGGACCATCCTCCGTTTTGCGGCGAAGTACACGATGGATGCCTGTGGGGGCGGGGTGCAATCGACATGAAAAACATGGCGGCGATGTCGGTCGCCATCATCACGCGGCTCGCGCGAGAGGGCGTGAAACCGCGGCGCGATCTGATCTTCGCTGGGGTGGCCGACGAGGAGGCAGGGTGCCGCCACGGCTCCCTCTGGCTTTGCCAGAATCACACTGACCTCGTGCGAAGCGAGTTTGCGATCGGGGAGGGGGGTGGCTTCAACATCCAGGTTGCCGGCAAGAGCTTCTTCACGGTGCAGGTCGCCGAGAAGGGGGTGTGCTGGGTGCGCGCGCGCGCGACTGGCGAGCCAGGTCATGGGTCGATGCCGCGGGAAGACTCCGCAGTGGTGCAGTTGAGCGAAGCGATCGCGCGATTGGGGAAGCAAGGCCTACCCCGGCACGCTTCCGAGCCGGTAGAAGGCTTCATTGGAGCTTTGGCCTCACACCTGTCCACGCCGGTTCGACCGTTGATCAGACTGCTGAGCAACCCGACCTTCGGTCCCGCGATGCTCAAACTGATGCCCGACCCGGGAGTGAGACGTGCGTTTCGCGCGCTCCTCGGCAACACCGCGTCTCCGACCGTGCTTCGCGCGGGCAACAAAACCAACGTCATCCCGGGCTTCGCCGAGGCAGAGATCGACGGACGAATCCTTCCGGGGCAAACGCAAGAGGGTTTTCTTCGCGAGCTTCAGGAGGTGCTCGGTGCGGATATCGAGCTGGAGGTGATGCATGCGTTGCCCCCAGTCGTCACCGAGCCGAAAGAGTCGTCGCTGTACTCACTGATCCACGAAGTCATGGCCGAGCGCGCCCCCAATGCGCCGATGGTGCCGTTCATCTTGCAAGGGTTTACCGATGCCAAGGCGTTCACCTCGATCGGAACGAAGTGGTACGGCTTCGCCCCGGTCAAGCTTCCGCCGACTCTGCGCTTCGCGGACATGTTCCACGGGCACAACGAGCGAATCCCCGTCGACGGCCTTGCTTGGGGAACACAGACCTTGATGCAGGTCGTCCGGCGTTGCGTCGGCGCCTAGTTTTCGCCCGTTAGGCTTCGAAGGCGGCAGTTCGCCCTTCCCATCGGCGCCAAGATCGAGGACCCTCCCTTACTTCGATTGGGATGGGCTTGCAGAAGCGTCTTCACGACAGCGAGATCTTACTCGACCTGGCTGCCAGCGATCTGCAGGGATTGGTCCAGCAGGCGGTGGGCGAGCTCGTTCGCTGCGGCAAGCTGACCGACCGTCAAAGCCAGGCGATTCAGAGCACGCTCCGCGAGCGGGGCGAGGGCGAGCTTCACGACCTCGGCAGCGGGGTGGGGGTTCTCCGGGTGCGGTACGAAGCCCAGAACGGCGACGCCTACCGCTGTGCGTTGATTCGCGTCCCCGAAGGTGTGCGCGCGAGCGACCATGAGAAGGTCCACTACGTCTGGCTGATCGTTGCGCCCTATGGAACTTCGACTCCACCCAACGAAGACCTCGAGCCTTTTGGATGGATGCTTCACGACGAGCGGTTCAGCGCGTCGATCATCGGCGCCAACGACCCCATGCAGGTGCTCGCGACCTACCAGTTGTACCTGGAGTACGTCGAGGCGCCTCCAGACGAGCGAAGGCCCTCGCTCGTCCCTACCTACCCGAGCGTCCCGCCTCCCGAGAAGTCCTTTGGCTCGGGGCTCGTCACCGACATTCGAAGAAAACTGCCGTTCTACGCGGGCGACTTCGTCGATGGCTGCAACATCAAAGGCCTGGCCACGATCCTGTTCCTGTTCTTCGCGTGCCTCGCGCCGTCGATCGCGTTCGGGGGCCTCCTGGCATTCCTCACCGACGGGGAGATCGGAACCGTAGAGGCCATTCTTGCGACAGCGACCGGGGGCGTGGTCTATGCGCTCCTGAGCGGGCAACCTCTGACGCTGCTCGGCAGTACGGGGCCCGTCACCATCTTCCTGGCGTTGCTCTACGTCCTTTGTCGGCAGGTCGGCGTGCCCTTCCTCCCCGGGCTCTTCTGGATCGGAATGTGGACCGCCGCGCTCATGATGCTGTTGGCTCTTACGAACGCGAGCCGCTACATCCAATACTTCACCCGCTTCACCGACGAGATTTTCGGCGCACTCATCGCGCTGATATTCATCACGGAGGCGTTCCGCGACATCTTTGCCGACATCTTCGGGACGGAGGTGGCGACCAACGGTGAGCTCCTCGCGCTGATCCTTGCGCTTGGGACCTACATGATCGCGCTGCAGCTCTCCCGCGTGAGGCAGAAGCCTCTTCTCACCAAGACCGTCAGGGAGTTCTTGGCGGACTTCGGGCCCACCATTGCGATCTTCGCGATGACTGCGGCGGCCTGGGCGATGCGTCCCATCGAGCTCGAGCACCTTGCGGTTCCTTACGAGTTCGCGACCACGAGCGGACGACCATGGTTGGTCGATCCGATGGACGCGCCGCCATGGTTTTGGTTAGCGTCGATGCCGATCGCGGCACTTGCCACGGTATTGCTGTTCTTGGATCAAAACATCACCGTCCGTCTCGTCAACAGTCCGCAGCATCGGCTGAGGAAGGGCGCCGGCTACAATCTCGACATGGCCGTTGTCGCCGTGCTCGTCGGCATCTGTGCGGTGATCGGCTTGCCGTGGGTCGTCGCTGCGACGGTGAGGTCGTTGAATCACGTTCGAAGCCTGGCGACCGTTCGGCACCATGCGCGGGGCGAGCACATCATCTCGGTGATGGAGAACCGCCTCACGCCTTTGGTGGTGCATGTGCTGATCGGTAGCTCGCTGCTGTTTCTGGGGCTCCTTCGAGAGATCCCGATGTCGGTGGTGTTCGGGTTGTTCTTGTTCATGGGTATCGCGTCGCTCCGGGGCAATCAGTTCGTGGACCGGCTCAAGCTGTGGGTGACCGACCCCACGTTGTACCCGCCCACGCACTACATCCGACGCGTTTCCCGAACGGTCCTTCACAGCTTCACGCTGATTCAGGTGGTGTGTTTGTCGGTGCTGTGGCTGGTGAAAGGGTCGGCGTTTGGCGTGCTGTTCCCACTCTGCATCGCTCTGCTCGTTCCGATCCGCCGGGGCTTGGGGCGGATCTTCAGTCAAAAAGACCTGGCCTTCCTGGACGCAGACGAGAACCCAGAGGAAGAGCAGTACCGAGAAATGGATTAGTGTAGGATTTACCCGATGCAGGAATGGTTAGAGCAAGAAACGGGGTTGGCCCCTTGGGTGTTCGAGGGGATTTTCGTCCCTCTGCTTGCGTTTCTGGCGGTGTTTCTGGTTCGCGAGTTGGGCTTGTTTTCGTTCGCGCGACGGGTCGACGATGCGGAGCGCCGGAAGACCTGGCGCCGGCGGACGCTCTGGGTCGCTCTTCCGCTGGCCATTGCGTCGGCCGCCGGCGCCTCGTGGGTTCGTCAGCACAGCATTGCACGGTCGATCGCAGAGGGGGCCGGCGAGGTCTTGGAGGTGCAAACCTATCTCGGGAGCGCCACGAAGGTCATCGCCTACACCCTCTTGTTGGTGACATTCTTTCTGATTGTTCAGCGGACCTATCGCAACATCGTGGCCCGCATCGACGCCTGGAAGCCAGCGGAGGAAGGGGTGAAGGTGCAGAGCGCGGTTCTGCTTTCTCCGGAGCGCGTCCGCAGGATGTTGACCGGTGCCCTTCGGGTCGTCCGTGCGCTTCTGATTTTCGTTCTCTTCTATCTGTACATCCCGTTCATCCTCAGCGCGATTCCTCAGACGCGCGCCCTCGCCGGGAAGGTCATGCCGTATTTGATGGCGCCGGTTGTGACCTCGGGACATGCGATTTGGGGGTACCTGCCCGATTTCATCACGTTGATCGTGATCATCGTCCTCGGGCGCTACGTGCTCAGGCTTCTTCGATTCTGGATGGTGGCGATCGGTGCCGGGGGGATCAAGGTCGAGGGGTTCGACGCCGAATGGGCGGAGCCCACGTACAAGCTCGGCCGTATGATGATCTTCTTGGTCGTGATCATGATGAGCTACCCATATCTCCCGGGGTCTGGTTCCGATGTTTTCAAGGGATTCTCACTGTTTCTCGGTGCACTGGTGACCCTCGGGGCGAGCTCCTCGATTGCGAACGTGATCGCCGGCATCATCTTGACGTACACCGGCTCGTTTCGCGTAGGGGACCGCGTCAAAATCGGAGCCACGGTTGGCGACGTGACCGAGAAGAAGCTCTTCGTCACCAGAGTGCGGACCATCTACAATGAAGAGGTCACCCTGCCGAATGGCCTCGTGATGCAAACGCAGATTATCAACTACACGGCGTCTTCAAAGAAGGGCGGTCTCGCACTCACCATCGAGGCCGGCATTGGCTACGACGTAGACTGGCGAACGGTGCACGAGCTTTTCAAGAACGCGGCCGGCAAAACGGAGAGCATCCTCGATGAGCCCGAGCCCTTCGTGTTGCAGAACGGCCTCGGCGACTTCGCTGTCCAATACAAGCTCGTCGCGTTCACAGAAGACGCGAAGACCGCCGAACGGACTGTTTCAGAGCTGCGCCAGCATGCGCTCGACGAGTTCAACGACGCAGGCGTCGAAATCATGACCCCTATGATCCACGCCGTACGCAACTCCGCCGACCTAACCACCCCAACCAGCGCCGCCCAACCAGACTCCCCCCCCACCTTCCAAGTACGCTCCTCCTAAAAAGGGGACAGCCCCCTTTTTAGAAGGGTTAATTCCTCTACCAGGTTTCGGCATAGGGTCGGAGGTCGAGCTCGAAGGTCCAAGCGTTGCGGGGCTGTTCGTGTAGCTGGAAGTACATCTCGGCGATGGCCTTCGGGTCGATGAGGGCGTCATCGCCCTTGGCGGCCGCGACTTCCGGCATGGCCTCCCGCACCCGGGGAACGTCGATCATCCCGTCGATGATCGCGTGCGCCACGTGAATGCCCTTCGGGCCAAGCTCTTTGGCCATGCTCTGGGCGACCGCGCGGAGCCCGTGTTTCCCCGACGCGAACGCGGAGAAGTTCGCGCTTGCCTTCGTCGCTGCGGTCGCGCCCGTGAACAGAATCGTCCCATGCCCGCGTGGCGCCATGCGACGCGCAGCCTCGCGGCCTACGAGAAATCCGCCAAGAGCTGACGCTCGCCACATGTCAGTGAAGTTCTCTACCGTTGTGTCCAGGACCGACCCCATTGTGAAACCTGCTGCGTTGAACACGGCGACCTCCACTGGACCAAGTGCAACCTCGGCGTTCTCGAAGAGCGCGGCGACAGCCGATTCCTCCGAAGCATCGACTCCAAAGGCCTTGGCCTTGCCTCCTCCCGCCTCGATCTCTGAGACCAGTGGCGCGAGGGCGTCCACATTTCGACGAGCCACCGCGACCGCGTAGCCGTCCTTGGCAAAGCGCTTCGCGACTTCCGAGCCCGTGCCTGTCCCGGCTCCAACTATGACTGCGCATCCTTTGCCCATGACGACCTCCAGGTGCGTTCATATTGCTGCCCCTCGCAGCCGCAAGCCCCGGGGTGGCAGCGGGTGACAGCGCGCGCGTGCAGGCGGGCTGTTTCGCGGGATTCTGCGTTGTTCGCTGTCGTTCCTCTATTCTCCCTGGATGCCCCGCTCCATCCCTCTCCGTATCCTCTCCGACCGGGAGCACTACGAGGATGTGATGCAAGCCGTGCTCGCCGCGGAGCGAAGCGTCTGGATATCAACGGCGAACCTCAAGGACGTAATGGTCGAGGATCCGCGGGTGGTTCCGGGTCGGCGTCGGGGGCGTCGATCCAACTACCGATCAGTTCTCGAAACATTCGCGGAGCTCGCGCGGCAAGGCGTCGAACTTCGAATCCTGCACGCGTCCGCGCCGTCGCGAGCGTTTCGCCGAAGCTTCGACGCGCAGGGTGAGCTCGTCGCGGGCGGGATCGAAATGCGAGTGTGCCCCCGTGTGCACCTGAAGACCGTCGTAGTGGACGCGCGCCTGGTTTACCTGGGAAGCGCCAACTGGACGGGCGCCGGACTCGGCGCGAAAGGCGACGGTCGACGAAACTTCGAAATGGGCATCGTCACCGCCGACGAGCAAACGATCGACCAGGTGCAGGAGCGCTACGACCGAATCTGGCAAGGCGCCGAATGCGCTGACTGCCGCCTAAGAGACGAATGCGAGATGCCCCTGGACCAACTCTAAGGGCGGCCCGGGGCGCGGGGGAACACGACGCGGGGATACAGCGACCGGGGCGGCTTGCAGATGTGGCCGGAGGGGCTTGCAGCCGGAGGGCCACGCAAGCCGCCCCTCGGCGCGCGCGCCAAACTGGGGTGGTTGCTGTCTTGCAGTTTGGCACTTGCGACGTCGCCGTATCCCCGCGTCGGGTTTCGCACTGCCCCGGGGACGACCGTCCCGTTCGTCATATCCGCGTGTCGCGCTCCCCCGCACCCCGGTTGTTATAACCATGCAAGCAGCGCCGGGATCGACAGTACTGAGACCAGCGTGCTCACCAGTACCAAGCTGGCGACCTGCTCCGGGCTTCTCGCGTATCGTTGAGCGAATAGGTAGTTCAAGACGCCAACGGGCATCGATGCTTGCAGTACGAGCACTTTGCGGGTGAGGCCATCTATGCCGAGGAGGGTGGTGAGGAGCAGGCTGGCGGACACACCCAGGCCCAGCCGGACGAATGAGAGGGTCACCGAGCGGCCGAGGGACTCGGGGTGCATTTTGGAGAGCGATACGCCCAGCGTCAGCAGCATGAGGGGGATTGCAATGTCGCCGAGTAGGGTGGTTGTGCGTGCGACCCAGGTTGGGACGGCAACGCCCGATGCAATGACGCCAACCGTGATGATGACGGCCCAAGTGAGAGGCGAGCGGAAGAACGGCTGAAGTGAGAAGTTTCCCGAGAACAACGGGCCGCCTAGAACGACGTGACAGGTCGAGGAGACGGCAAAGTAAGCCATGCCGAGCGCGAGGCCGGGTTCGCCGAACGCAAAGAGACAAATCGGTAATCCGATGTTGCCCGAGTTGCTGAACACTAAAGGGCCCAGGAAAGTATGCGCCGGCAACTTCATCGCTCTGAGCACCAGCAGACCGCCGACCGCGAACAGGCTCATCACAGCCGCTGCGAGGCCTGCCATCCGCGCGAGCTCAGCTGGCGGCACGTCGAGGCTGGTCAAGCTCCGGAAGACGAGGCACGGAATGCCGACGTTTAGAACGAGGCGCGAGATCGAGGCTTCGTCGAAGGGGGCGCCCGAGCGCGCCCAGGCAAGCCCGATCAGCGCGACGATGAAGACCGGCGCGACGACGCTGAGAAGCTCGAGGATCAAGGGGCGAATCGCTTCGGGGGGATCGGCACCGAATTAACCCGTTGAAAAAGGGGACTGTCCCCTTTTAGTGGGCTTTGAATTGTTCGCGCTTCTTTAGGGCTTCTAGGATTAGGTCTACGGCCTTGTCGATTCGGACTTCGTCTAGGGCAACGGTGATGTCCGGGTCTTCGGGGGGCTCGAAGTTTGAGGTGTCGACGTCGGGTCGGCGTTCCTTGCAGAGGGCTTCGTCGGTGTTGACGTAGACTTGGATGACGCGGTCCTCGCCGATGCGCTCCTTGAGCTTGTCCCGGTCCGTGCGCGTCGGGCTTGGGAACGCGCAGATGTTGATGAGGCCGGCGTCTGTGATGGCCTTGGCGGCAGAGATCATCGAGCGGAGATCCTCACCGACGGGGCTCACCACGGTGGCGGTTCGGCCCTCGTCGAACAGCTTCCGCTCGAGCGCGTAAGCGAGAGTCCAGCGGCCGGAGCCGGGTAGGCCGGTCAGCCAAATGGTCGCGCCACGCTGGCCAAAGCGCTCCATGCGCTCGTTCGGGCTGACAAACGTCTTCGGCTCCATCGCCGATTCGGCGTGTAGCTCTTTCATGACCTCATCGATGTTCTGATCGCTACCCTCGAGGGCGATCATTCCCGCCGCAACCGTGTTGTTGGTCAGCGTGTCGATCACGATGAACGCGCCGGTCTCACGGTTGTGCTGGTAGTCGTCGACGTAGAGCGCACGGTGGCAGCTGAGGCGCACCTTGGCGATGTCGTTGAGCTCGACCCCGTCCGTTGGCGTCTCCTCGAGGGTGTTCATGTCGACTTCGAAGTGAATCTTGTCGATCTGAGCGCGCACCGTTTGGGTGGTGTGCTTGACCAGGTACGCTTTTTCGGTGTCCAGCGGCTTCTCGTGCAACCACACGATGTGGGCGTCGAAGCGCCGCGTCACGCGCGGCAGGTTGCCCGGCTTGGCGAGCATGTCGCCACGGCTGATGTCGATCTCGTCTTCGAGTCGAATGGTCACCGACTGGCCTGCCGAGGCTTCCTCGATCTCGCCCTCGTAGGTGTCGATCGCTTTGACCTTGGAGGTCTTGCCGGAGGGTAGTGCCACGATCTCGTCGCCCTTGGCGATGACGCCAGAGGAAACCTCCGCTGCAAACCCGCGGTAGTCGAGGTCGGGCCGAATGACGTATTGCACCGGGTACCGGAAGTCGTCGAAGTTCCTGTCGGCGAAGACCGGGACTGTCTCGAGGTACTCGAGTACGTTCGGCCCGTCGTACCAGGGCGTGTTCTCGCTGCTCGTCACCACGTTGTCGCCGACCAGGGCACTGATGGGGAAGAACTGGATGTCCTTGAACCGCAACGTCTTGCCGAACTCCATGAAGTCGGCGCTGATTTCGTCGTAGACTTCTTGTGAGTAATCTTTGAGGTCGAGCTTGTTCACGCACACCGCAAGGTGCGGAATGCCGAGCAATGACGCGATGTACGCGTGTCGTCGCGACTGCTGAAGCACGCCATGCCGCGCGTCGATCAAGATCAATGCCACGTCGGCGGTCGACGCACCCGTGACCATGTTACGCGTGTACTGAATGTGGCCGGGCGTGTCGGCGATGATGAACTTGCGCTTGTCGGTCGAGAAGTAGCGGTACGCTACGTCGATCGTGATCCCTTGCTCGCGCTCGGCCTTGAGGCCGTCGGTGAGGAGCGCCAAGTCCGGCTCTTCGCTTTGCGAAGCCGCGCGCACCGCTGCCATCTGGTCCTCGAACACCATGCCGGTGTCGTAGAGGATGCGTCCAATCAGCGTGGATTTGCCGTCGTCGACCGAGCCGACTGACACGAATCGCAGCAGCTCTTTCTTACGGTACTTCGCGAGGTAACCCTCGATGTCCTCGCGAATTAGATCTTTTTCGTCCGTCATGACGTTCCCTAGAAAGCCCCGCGTAGGGCCTAGAAGTAGCCCTCGCGCTTTTTGACTTCCATCGACCCTTCTTCGTCGAAGTCGATGAGGCGCCCCTGCCTTTCGGAGAAGCGGTTCAGGAGCATCTCCTGGATGACTTTCGGCACTGTGTCTGCCTCGGACTCGACGGCGCCGCTCAATGGGTAGCAGCCGAGCGTCCGGAAGCGCACCTTCTTCATCTGCGGCTCTTCGCCGGGCTCGAGCCGCATGCGGTCGTCATCGACGAGGATCCAGGTGCCGGAGCGCTCCACCATGGGCCGTTCCTTCGCGAAGTAGAGCGGCACGACCGGAATGCCCTCGAGCCAGACGTAGAGCCAAACGTCGAGCTCCGTCCAGTTGCTGAGCGGGAAGACGCGGACGTTTTCGCCCTTCTTGATCTTCGCGTTGTAGACGTTCCAGAGTTCCGGACGTTGATTCTTCGGGTCCCATTGGTGGTGACTGTCGCGGAAAGAAAAGATGCGTTCCTTGGCGCGGGACTTCTCTTCGTCGCGGCGCGCCCCACCGAATGCGCAGTCGAACTCGTACTTGCTGAGCGCCTGCTTCAAGCCCTCGGTCTTCATGACGTCGGTGTACTTCTTGCTGCCAAAGTCGAAGGGGTTCATCCCCATCTCGACTCCTTCTTGGTTGACGTGCTTGATCAGCTCACCCTCGAGGTTCGCCTCTATCTCGTCGCGGTACCGGTACATGTCCTGGAACTTCCAGGTTGTGTCGACGTGCAGCAGGGGAAAGGGAAGGGCGCCAGGCGCGAACGCCTTCACGGCCAAGCGAAGCATGACCGAGGAGTCCTTCCCGACCGAGTACATCATGACCGGGTTATCGAACTCGGCCGCGGCCTCGCGGATGATCTGGATGCTCTCCGCCTCGAGTTGGCGGAGCTGGCTTAGCTTGCGCTCGCTTGGTTGCACCGGCGGTTCCTAGGGCAGTCGTCGTTGGGACGCCAGTCTATACGCGAGTTCCGCATGAGTTCAATGCCGAAGAGCCTTCATGAAAGCGGTGCGGCCAAGCTCATGCTAAGAGTGAGGTGCAGACCATGTCGGCTATCGTTTGGATGGATATGGAGATGTCGGGCCTCGAGCCCGAGACCGAGCGCATCTTGGAGGTCGCGGTTCTGGTCACCGATGGTGAGCTCAACGTCGTGGCCGAGGGGCCCAATCTCGTCGTGCACCAGCCCGACGCCGTGCTTGAAGCGATGGACGAGTGGAACACGACCCACCACGGGCAGTCGGGTCTCACAAAACGGGTGCGCGAGTCCACTGTCGATGAGTCCCAAGCGTCTGCGGCGCTGCTGGCCTTCCTTGGAGAGCACACCAAGAAGAAGAAAGCGCCGCTCGCCGGCAACTCGATTCACCAGGATCGTCGCTTCGTGGCTCGGTACCTTCCCGAGGTGGAAGATTGGCTGCACTATCGCAATGTCGATGTCTCGACGGTCAAGGAGCTCGCGCAGCGTTGGTATCCGAAGCAGTACTCTGGCCGCCCCACGAAGAAGGGAAGCCACCGCGCGATGGACGATCTGCTCGAGTCGATTGAGGAGCTCAAGTACTACCGGAAGGCGTTGTTTCTTCCGGCCGACTCATGAGGTTTGCCGCGCTTCTACTGATCGTAGGCGTGGGTTGCGCGGGGGCCACGAAGCCCGACTCGCAGACCGCGGAGTCGATCGTTCGCAGCCAGAACGCCCCCCGGTCTCTGGTCGACGCGGCCTCCGGGAAGTCGATCGAACCCGAAGTCTTCTTCGCGATACTCCGCACTAAAACCGTCGTGTACGTGGGCGAGCGACACGACGACCCCGCAGACCACGGAGTGCAGTATGCGATCCTTCGGCAGCTGCATCGCGACGAGGCTTCCCTCGCGATCGGCATGGAGATGTTTCAGATTCCGTTCCAGGAGCCGCTGACGAAGTGGAGTGCCGGGCAGATCGACGAAACGGTCCTGCGCCGAGACACCGAGTACGATAAGCGCTGGGGCTTCGACTTCAGCATGTACCGGCCAATCCTCGAGTATGCCCGCAATCGCGGCATCGAGGTGGTCGCGCTCAACGCGCCGCGCGAGGTGGCGTACGCCGTCGCCAAGGACGGTCTCGATTCGCTTTCGCCGGAGCAGGCCTCGGCTCTTCCAGAGCTCGACCTCGCCAACGAGCAGCATCGCGCGTTGTTCGATTCGGAGTTCGACGCGGGGGAGCACGCCGCGGGCGACGGCGTGGACCAGTACTACGAGGCCCAGGTCCTGTGGGACGAGACGATGGGCTCGAGGGTCGCCGAAACGCTGCGTGAGCCGGATGGAGCCGCCAAAATGGTCGTGTTCGCAGGTCGCGTGCACGTGAAGCGGGGCCTTGGGATTCCCGACCGGGCCGCCAAGCGGGGCGCGGCTCCGTACGCCGTGGTGCTCCCGGTGACCGAGCAGGAGCTCAAGGCCGAGCTCAAGCGGCCCCCGGAGGAGCGTTCAGCCGACTTTTTCTGGGCCGTGAGCCGCTGAATTCGCGCCTGTTTGCGCTCCGGGCCCGGTCAAACTAGAACACGTTCCAGTTTTGGCCCCTCTGGCCGAAGCGGCTCTGGCCGAAGCTCCGCGCTCGGAACACCCGAAAGGAAACTCGATGACGGATTGCTTCATCTACGATGCGGTGCGCACCCCGCGCGGCAAGGGACGAAAGAAGGACGGCGCCCTCGCCGATGCACCTCCGCTTCGCATGGCCAAGGCCGTGCTTCAGGCGCTGCCGGAGCGAGGCGACTTCGACAGCAAGGAGATCGAAGACGTGATCCTGGGCTGCGTCGAGCCAGTTGGAGAGCAGGGCGCCAACGTCGGTCGCATGGCGGCGATGATGTCCGGGTACGACGAGAGCGTTCCTGGTTTCCAGTTGAACAGATTTTGTTCCTCCGGCCTCGAGGCGGTGAACATCGCCGCTGCGAAGGTGAAAGCGGGCGACGTCGATCTGATCGTGGGCGGTGGAATGGAGAGCATGAGCCGCATCTCGATGGGTGCCGCCGGGGGCGCGTGGTCGACGGACCCCGAGCTCGCGTGGGACACCTCGTTCGTTCCTCAAGGGATCGGTGCGGACCTGGTCGCGACGAAGCAGGGATACAGCCGAAACGATGTCGACTCGTTTGCCGTCGAGAGCCAGCGTCGGGCCGCCGCAGCTTGGGAAGGCGGCCACTTCGATAAGTCGATCGTGGCCGTCAAGGACAGCATCGGTGTGACGATGTTGGACCGCGACGAGCACATGCGCGCCGGCACAACCCTCGAGGACCTCGGCCAACTCAAGCCCAGCTTCGAGATGATGGGGCGCAACTTCGGTTTCGACGCGGTCGCGATTCAGAAGCACCCCGAAGTCGAGCAGATCAATCACGTGCACCACGCTGGCAACTCGTCTGGGATCGTCGACGGTGCCGCGGCCGTGTTGGTCGGTAACAAGGAAGTCGGCGAGCGGCTCGGACTCAAGCCGCGAGCTCGAATCATCAAGTCCGCGACGGTCGGTAGCGAGCCCTGCATCATGCTCACCGGTCCGATGCCGGCTTCACGTAAGGCGCTCGCGAAGGCTGGGATGGAGACCTCCGACATCGATCTCTGGGAGATCAACGAGGCGTTCTCCGCCGTTTGCCTCCTGTTCATGGAGGAGATGGGCATCGACCACTCCGTCACAAACGTCAACGGCGGCGCGATTGCGTTTGGCCATCCGCTCGGCGCGACCGGAGCGATGCTCCTCGGGACCATGGTCGACGAGCTCGAGCGGCGGGACCTCAACACCGCGCTCATCACGCTGTGCGTCGGTGCAGGCATGGGAACTTCAACCATCATCGAGCGGGTTTAGGACAATGGCGATTATCGAGTATCGAGTAGAAGACGGCATTGCGATCCTCACCTGGGACGACAAGGATCGCCCGATGAATGTGCTCAGCGGGGACGCCCTCGCTGAGCTCAGCGCTGGAGTCGAAAAGGCCGTCGCCGACGATGCCGTGAAGGGCATCATCTTGACGTCCGGCAAGCAGGGCGTGTTCGTCGCCGGTGGCGACCTTCAGCAGATCGAAGCTCTTGGTTCCGGCCCGATCGATGCGGCCGACCTATTGAAGCGAACGAGTGCGGTGCTGGATCAACTTCGACGGATGGAGACCTGCGGCAAGCCCGTGGTGGCGGCCCTCAATGGAGTGGCGCTCGGCGGCGGCTACGAGATCGCGCTTGCGTGTCATCGGCGCATCCTCGTCAATCAGCGACACGCGCAGGTTGGCTTGCCGGAGGCTGGCCTCGGGTTGATGCCTGGTGCGGGCGGGACACAACGACTACCGAGATTGGTCGGCGTCCAGAGTGCGCTCGGCCTGATTATGCAGGGAAAGCAGCTCGCTCCCGACAAGGCGCTCGAGAAGGGCTTGGTCGACGAGCTCGTCGAACCGCAAGACCTGATCTCCGCTGCCAAGAAGTGGATCAACGAGGACGGCAACGCGACACAGCGCTGGGATGAGAAGCGCTACAAGGTGCCCGGCGGCGGCGCCGACTCCGTCACGTTCGCCCAGACGATGATGGGCGCGAACGCGATGACCCACGCGAACACCTACGGCAATATGCCCTCGCAGCGGGCGATCTTGCAGTCGGTCTACGACGGCCTCGGGCTTCCGATGGATCGCGCCGGCAAGGTGGAGACGCGTCAGTTCATTCGCGTGCTTCAGGACCCGACCGCGCGCGCCATGCTGCGGACTTTGTTCTTCAGCCTCCAGGAGTGTCAGAAGGGCGCGCGCCGGCCGAAGGATGTGCCCCGGTTCGACGTGAAGAAGGTGGGCATCATTGGCGCAGGCCTGATGGGGCAGGGGATCGCGCACGTATCCGCCAAGGTCGGCATCGACGTCGTTCTGCTCGACCGGGACCTCGCTAGCGCAGAGCGGGGCAAAGAGAAAGTCAGCAAGACACTCGAACGCCGCCTCAAGAAAGGGCGGACGACCCCCGACCGCGTCGAGGGGATCCTGAGCCGTATCCACCCGAGCGAAGACTACAGTGACTTCAAGGGTTGCGACGTCGTCGTCGAAGCGGTGTTCGAGGATCGTGACATCAAGGCCAAGGTCACCAAGGCCACCGATGAGCAACTAGGCAACGATGCGATCTTCGCATCGAATACCTCGGGGCTCCCGATCACCGACCTCGCCAAGGCATCGAGCCGGCCTGCGAATTTCATCGGTCTTCACTTCTTCTCGCCTGTCGAGCGGATGCAGATGGTCGAGATCGTCGTGGGCAAGGAGACCTCGCAGGAGACCCTCGCCAAGGCGTGGGACTACATCCTCAAGATCAAGAAGGCGGGCATCGTCGTCAACGACAGCCCGGGCTTCTACACGAGCCGCGTGTTCGGCACGTTCATCTCGGAAGGCAACCACCTCCTGGTCGAAGGCGTGACGCCGGCGTTGATCGAGAACGCAGCGAAGTCGGCAGGCATGCCGATGCCTCCGTTGGGGATCTCCGATCAGGTCGGGCTCGGCACGATGTACAAGGTCGCCAAGCAGGCCGAGAAGGATGCCGAGGCGGCTGGCAAGGAATGGGCGCCGTCGCCCGCGCAGGCGATCATCGCGTCTCTCATCGAGGACCACGACCGATGGGGTGCGCACCCGCCGCCCAAGGAAGACGGTCAGGCTCGTACGCCTGGTGGTTTCTACGACTACCACGAGGGCGGGAAGAATCTCTGGCCGGGGCTCGGCGCTGCGATGAGCCGTTGGATCGAGACGAATGATGCGCAGCCGAGTGCAGACATCGTGCGTCGGCGGTACCAGTTCGTGCAGTGCTTGGAAGCGGTGCGGTGCCTCGAGCAGGGCGTCATCACCGACGTTCGTGACGGCGACGTCGGGGTGATCATGGCCGTGGGCTTCCCGGCGTTCACCGGCGGTCCGTTTACGTACATCGACAACTACGGCGTTGCGGACTTCGTTCGAGACGCAGACGAGCTGAGCGCCCGGTACGGCGAGCGGTTCGACTCCCCGAAGCTTCTGCGTGAGATGGCCGCCGAGGGCCGAACGTTTTACTCCTAGGGCTCTCTGATCAGCGGTATCCCGCGGCCTGTAGGGTGAAGAGGTGGGCGTACTGCCCATCCTCACGCATCAGTGTCTCGTGGGTCCCGCGCTCGGTCACTTGGCCACGTTCGAGGACGACGATCTCGTCTGCCATGCGAACCGTCGAAAATCGGTGGGAGATCAGGATCACCATCTTGTCTTTGGCGAGGCGCCCGAAGCGCTCGAACACGGTCGCCTCTGCTGCTGCGTCCATCGAGGCGGTCGGTTCGTCGAGGACGAGGAGGTCGGCGTCGTTGCGCATGAATGCTCGCGATAGCGCGACCTTCTGCCACTGACCGAGCGACAACTCCTGCCCGTCATCGAACCAACGTCCCAACTGTGTTTCGTAGCCTTTGGGAAGGCGCTCGATGAACTCGTGCGCCATCCCCTTCTCGGCGGCGATTTTCCATTGCTCCGGATCGCTGAACGCGCGCACGTCTCCGACGCCCACGTTCTCCCCCGCCACGAGCTGGTAGCGGACGAAGTCTTGGAAGATCACCCCGACCCGTTTTCGGAGAACGTCTACGTCCCAGGCGTCGAGTTCGAGTCCATCAAGTAGGATTCGCCCTTCGGTGGGGCGATAGAGCCTGGTGAGGAGCTTGATCAGCGTGGTCTTTCCCGCTCCGTTCTCTCCGACCAACGCGAGCTTCCGTCCGGGGCGGAGGTGCAGGTTCACCCCTCGAAGGGCCGACTCTTCGACCCCCGGGTACTTGAAGCTCACGCCTTCGAACCGAATTCCGTCGCCCGGCTTGGGCCCCACGGTCGCGGTGCCCCCATCGTCCGGTGCTTCGTACTCGAGGTACTCGTACAGGTTCGACAGGTAGAGGCTGTCCTCGTACATCCCGCCGATCGACGTGAGGATCGCCGCCAGCGCCGACTGGCCCTGTTTGAACACCAGGAGGTACATCGTCATGTCCCCAAGGGTGATGCGCCTCGCTGCGGTCTCGAGGACGATCCACGCGTAGGCGCCGTAGAACGCCGCCGTGCTCAGCAGGCCCAGCACGAAACCCCACCCGCCCCGGCGTAGGGTGAGTGCGCGATCCTCGGCGTACAGCTCGCGAAAGATATCACGGTAGCGATCCAAGAATACCGGGCCGAGGTCGAAGAGCTTAACCTCCTTGGCGAAGTCTTCCCGCGCCAGCAGGACCTCTAGGTAGTTCTGTTTGCGGGTTTCGGGCGCGCGCCAGGTGAAGAGTCGAAACGCGTTCGCCGAGAACCGTGTCTCGACGAAGAATGAAGGGACCGCCGCGACGACCAAGATCGCCAGCGCCCAGCCAGAGAGTTGCAACAGGAGTCCACTGTACGCGATCAACGAAAAGGAATGCTGCGCGAGCTGAAAGCTCCGCATCACCAAGCTGAGGGGCCGTTGGGACGCCTCCCTGCGCGCGCGGGTCATGCGGTCGTACAGCTCGGAGTCTTCGAAGGCAGCGAGATCGAGGGTGAGGGCCTTCTCGAGAATCATCTCGTTGACCCGCTGACCAAGCAGCGCGCGCAGCAACTGCTGACACGTGCTGAGCCCCTTCTGTGCGCCTGCCAGCACTGCCACGATTGCGAGCTCCACGACGACCCACGTGAGCGCCGTGCGCTGGTCCTCCGTGTTGCCGGTCTCGGCCGCACGAACGACCGCGTCGACGATCAACTTGCCCACCCAGGCGGCGCCGGCCGGAAGGACACCGGCTACCAAGCTCAGGGCCCCGAGGGTGAAGCTCAGCCCGCGGCTCGTCGTCCACACGAGGGCGACGCCGTGTCTGAGCTGACGAAAGACTCCAAACAGCTGCGGTCGATCGGGGCGGGGGCGCGGATCCATCGGCCGAGTCTAGGGCGCTCGTCGCGACACGCCATAGCCCTCGAGAAGGCGCCGTGGTACGAAACGTCGAGCACGACTGGCGCATGACGAAGCGAGACACAGGCCCACGCGTTCGAAAGGTCCCGACCGGCGACAACCGCGAGCGCTTGGTTTGCCCGGACTGCGAGTACGTGGCCTACGAGAATCCCAAGGTCGTCGTGGGAGTGGTCGCGACGTGGGAAGACAAGCTCCTGATGTGCAAGCGTGCGATCGAGCCTCGGCTCGGCTACTGGACGCTGCCCGCAGGTTTCATGGAAATGGACGAAAGCCCGCAAGAGGGCGCGGCGCGTGAGGCGTGGGAGGAAGCGTACGCCAAGCTCGAGATCATCGATCTCCTCGCGGTGTACACCCTGAGCCACATCAGCCAGTTGCAACTCTTCTATCGTGCACGGTTGCTGTCGCCCGATGTTGCGGCTGGGCCGGAGAGTCAAGAGGTGGGGCTCTTCGACTTCGACCGCTTGCCGTCCACCGACCTCGCATTCCCCTCCGTGCGCTGGGCGATCGAGCACTTCCAGCAAGTGAAGGGAGCCGATCCGTTCGCTCCCTTTGGGAATCCGTCGGGGCGCACCGGCTCAATGCCACGTGGCTCCTGAACCACGACCGCGTCCACGCTGACACGGTGTGGGCCGACCGTATGCTCGAAATGGGGGCGATTCCGTTTGGCACGGTGCGTGCTCTGTCAGGTGGCAGGAGGTCCCATGAACATCAAACGAAGAGTCACCATCCCTGTCGTGTTTGCCTTGCTGACTGCCGTCGGTTGCACCGACGCCACTGCGTCGCGGTCCGATGCAATCGAGCGAGCCAAGTCGACGACGCCCTCGCTTGCGTCGACGGCGCCGCCGGCCCCAATCGAAGCCACCGAGGCAATGAAGCCCGACCCGTCTCACCTTGAAGCGGTGGACGTTCCCTCCGAGGAACCGAAACCGGTCATCGAGCCCACCCCGGAGGACATGGACGGACTCGTGATTCGACGGCTAGTCACGACCTCCGAGGTCGAGCATCGCGAGCCGGTCGCCGCGTCGTCGATCTTCGAGCGCGCCAACGAGCGGGTCTACGCGTTCGTCGAAGCCAGCAACGAGTCGGACCAAGACAAGGTGCTGTTGGTTCACTTCATCGGACCGGACGAACAGGTGAGCGGCGGCATCGAGCTGAACATCCCGCCATCGGTGCCCCGCTGGCGAACCTGGGCGCACACCAAACATGCGAAGACGCCCGGTTCGTGGCGAGTGGAGATCCGAAGCCCCGACGGAGTTCTGCTCGGGGCGCTGCCGTTCGAGGTGGCCTCCGCCGACTAGGCCAAAATGGGGCAACGTGATCGCGATCCGGTATGCTGAGGAGGTGGACGATTCCTCCGTCGTGTCCCGGATCGCGCACGAGTCGTGCGCACGGGCACCGTCTCTTCTGGCGAAGGGTCACTGGTGGGAGGAACTCGACCGCAACTTCGCGCATCGCCCCGAAGGCTTCGACCTCGCGTTGTACGACCGCCTGCGCGTAGGCGCGACCGCCGGCATCGATACCTTGCTCCGCACCGCGGGCGCTTCGATGATCTCCAGCATGGCGCTCCCGTTGGGGTACAACCCGATCGAGTTGCGTAAGGCGATGCGCGACACGGATCTGTACGCGGACATCGCAGAATCTGCGGACCCCACACGCTTCTTCGAGACGCCGCCTTCGGGCGTTCGGGTGCGCGTGAAGAAGGGGCGTTGGCTGCCTCGCTTCGAGCCCGAGGACGGCACGTGCGAGGCGCTGAGCTTCGACAGTCCGTTTGAGCCCGTCCATCCGCGCCAGCACAAACCGTACCTGCGGCACAGTGCCAATCGGGTCGCGCACGCGCGGATGCTTCGTCACCGGGGCGATGAGCCGCGGCCGACCATCGTAGCCATCCACGGCTTCACGGCGGACTGGTACTTGATCAACGAATGGTTCTTCGCGCTCCCATGGTTCTACCGCATGGGTTGCAACGTCGTACTGTTTACGCTCCCGTTCCACGGTCCTCGGCAAACGAGGTTCTCTGCGTTCTCGGGACACGGCTACTTTGCAGGTGGCTCCTCGCGGCTCAACGAAGCCGTCGCGCAATCGGTCTTCGACTTCAGGATTCTCTTCGATTGGCTTCAGCGTGAGCGAGGCGCCGAGCAGATCGGCGTCACGGGGCTGAGTCTCGGAGGCTTCACGACCGCCATGCTCGCCAGCGTGGAGGACCGGCTGGCCTTCGCGATTCCCAATGTCCCCGTCGTGAGCCTGGCGGACCTTGTTCTCGAGTGGCAACCGATCGGCCTGCTTCTACGTGGAGCGCTGGGCGCCACCGGCATGGACTTTGCGGACGTGCGCCGGATGGTGGCGGTGAGTTGCCCGCTCACCTACGCCCCAGTGCTACCGCCGGAGCGGCTCATGATTGTCGCCGGCGTGGGAGACAGGCTCGCTCCCCCGAAACATTCGCGCCTCCTGTGGGACCACTGGAACCGATGTCGCATCCATTGGTTCCCAGGCAGTCACATCATTCACATGGACCGGGGCGCGTATCTCACCGAGATGGCGCGGTTCATGGTCGGACGGGGCTTTCTGCCCCAGAGTGAGCTCCCTTCAGGCGATTTGCGGTAGATCTTTCACGCGTCCCGAGTAACCTCGCCGCAAATTCGCCACACGAGGGTACCCATGGATCGCGTCATCCCGCTGTCTCGCCGTAAGGGCGACATCGTCATTCTTGCCTACTTCTGGCTCAACATTCTGCTGATCACGTACATCGTGGACGTCGAGCAGATCGTGTTGCCCGACATCAGCGGCGATTGGGAGTACCCGTTGTGGCCGCCGGCGTTCTGGGTGGACATCATCCATTGGTACGGCAACAACTTTGACCCCGTCCTGATCGCGCGCCCGGTTTGGTGGCGCATGACGATTTGGATCGATTCGCTCTTGTTCGGCCCCTTCTACGTCTTCGCGATCTACGCGTGGACGAAGGGCAAGAACTGGATTCGGATTCCAAGCATTATCTGGGCTTCGGTCATGCTGACCAACGTCACGATCATTCTCGGCGAAGAGTTCATGGGGCCGCATTCGACGCCCGCGCCGCTTCTGGTTCTTGCGCTGAACGCGCCCTGGTTCCTCGCTCCGCTCTACGTCATCAAGCGGATGTACAACACCGAGACGCCTTTCACCGAGTCGGTCTAGGTGGCCGGTTTCGTCGAGCGCTACGGACCGTGGGCGGTCGTGGCGGGCGCATCCGAAGGGATCGGCGCGTCGTTTTCCAAGAAGCTCGCGGCCAAGGGAATGAACCTGGTCCTGGTCGCGCGCCGGGCCGGGCCCTTAGAAGAGCTCGCCTCGGAGCTTCGACGAGAGCATCGCATCGAGGTGAAGGTACAGCCGCTCGATCTCGGCTCTCCCGACGCCGTAGCCGCGATGAGCGAGGCGACCGAAGGCTTGGACGTGGGCCTGATGATCTACAACGCCGCGTACTCTCCGATCGGCGCCTTCCTCGACATCGATGTAGACGAGCACCTCAAGGCGGCCGACGTCAACGTCTACGGGCCCCTTCGCCTATCGCACTACTTCGGGCGCCGCTTCGTGGAGCGGGGGCACGGCGGCATCATCTTGATGTCCTCCATGAGCGGGTTTCAGGGCACGGCCATGGTGGCCAACTATGCGGCGACCAAGGCCTACGATATGGTCCTCGCAGAAGGCCTCTGGTACGAGCTTCGACAGCACGGCGTGGATGTCCTGGCCTGCGTAGCCGGGGCTACCCTGACCCCCAACTACGAGTCGTCGACCGATCGCATTCCTACCGGTGGATTGGCGCGGCCGATGAAGCCCGATGACGTCACGGAGCAGGCGCTGCAAGACCTCGGCCGGCGTCCTCGTGGAGTCTCGGGCGGACGCAATCGGTTTGCGTCGGTGCTCCTGACCCGCCTCCTGCGGCGCCGCGCCGCGGTCGAGATGGTCAGCAAGGAGACCGAGCGCCTGTTTCG
>CAXMRN010000013.1:0-4198 GCA_964195565.1 uncultured Polyangiaceae bacterium
CGGTCAGCTCGTATTCGAGCTGCGCCGTCGCCTGACGGAGATGACGCCCGGTGAAACCTTGGAGCTTGTCGCCGAAAGCCCCGGAGCACCGAGCGACCTCCCGGCCTGGTGCCGAATGACGGGGCATACACTCCTGTCGGCGGAGCACCCCAACTACGTGATCAAGCGACGCGACGAGTGAGCCGGCACCGCTGCGGAGCATAGCCAATGCAAACGCCCCTTCCGCGTCGCACCTCACGCGACATGACATTTGGTCTTGACGGTAGGTACAACTGGAAGATCTGACCAAGGTTGACCAGAAAGCCCGAATCTCGCTTCACCGTGCGGGTCGTTGACCGATGAACGCGGCCTCCGTGTGCATCGCCCCACTGAGCTCCACCGCACAACGAAAAACAGCCCCGCAAAACGGAGCCGTCATCGCCATTTGGAGCGGGAAATGAGATTCGAACTCACGACTTCAACCTTGGCAAGGTTGCACTCTACCGCTGAGTTATTCCCGCAAAAGGACGCCATTGGTAGCTCGCCCGGCCCCCGCCGTCAAGCTCCTGACACCCCACAACCAACCCTTCCAAAAAGGGGGTCAGGCCCCTTTCTACTCGTACCGCAGGCCATCGACGGGGAGCATGCGGGCGGCCCACCAAGAAGGGGCGATAGTCGATACCGTGCAGATCAGGAGCGCGATGGCGATGGTGATGAGGAAGACCGTTGGGTTGAGGACGACCGGAAGGTGGTCGATCAAGTAGACCTTGGGGTCGAGGGGAAAACGGATCTTGTCCAAGTAGGCGACGAGGCCACCGCCGACGAGAACACCCGCGAAGGTGCCTATCACACCGACGACAACCCCTTGCAGCATGAACACGCCGAGGACTGTCGCGTCGGTGGCACCCATCGCTTTGAGGATGGCGATCTCTCGCTTCTTCTCGAGGACGATCATGATCAGGGTGGCGATCACGTTGAAGGCCGCGACGAAGATGATGGTGGCGATGACTAACGTCAGCGCGATCTTCTGTACTTCGAGCGCCGTGAACAGGTTGCGGTTGAGCTCTGACCAGTCGAGCGAGTGAAAGGCACCGCCCAAGTCTTGCTCGATTCGACGCGCGAGCTCGAAGGAGGTGTCCAAATCGTGAACGCGAAGCTCAACGCCGGTGACGTTGTCACCTTCGTCGAAGAGGCGCTGGGCTTCGAAGAGGTCGGTGTAGACCAGACCCGAGTCGTACTCCTGAAAGCCGGCTTGAAAGACGCCGATGACGCGAAACTCGCGGGAACGCGTCGACATCCCGCCCGGCTCGGAAAGCGCCAGACCAAGCGCAGCGAGGGGTGAGATGAGCCTGACCCGGTCGCCGACTTCGACGGCGAGGTCTTCCGCGAGTGTTTTGCCGACGATGATGCCGGGCAACGTGTCGACCGGCTCCTGCGCCTGACCCTGAGAAAGCCCCGCCTCCCAAGCCGGGTCGTCCGGCAGGGCTAGCGCGTCGTCATCGAGCCCACCCAGCATCGCCTCGATGTCGCTGGGCTTCGCGACTTTCCCAATGTTTGCCCGGCGCGCCCGCCGTTCCGCATCCCGCTGAGCTTCCCGACGCTCCGCTTCCTCTTCCCAGATAGTTTTGCGACGAACAGGCTCGTCCACGACAGAGGGTTTGACCCCTTTCTGACCGACCTCTTCCTCCCCTTCTTCCGCGTCTTTAACCCTTTCAAAAAGGGGACTGTCCCCTTTTTCGGGGGTGTTGTTTTTTAGGTTGCGGAGCCATTGCCAGGTGTCGTCGGGTTCGGCGGGGGGGCTGGGGGTTGGGGTGGAGCCTGGGCGGCGGAGGCCTTCTAGGCTGCCGGTGACCATTTGGTTGGGGAGGTCTAGGACTGTTTCGAGGCCCTCGGGGGTGACTCCTTTGACTAGGACGACGGCTCGGCGCTCGCCGTTGGTGAGCATCATCTCGTTGATCGAGAAGGGGGCGATGCCGGCTACTTCCTCCATCTCGCCGACCGTGGCGAGGACATCTCGGTAGTCTCGGAACTCTCGTCCGTACTTGAGGACCAGGACGTGGGCGTTGACGCCGAGCACCTTGTCCTTGAACGCTTTCTCGAAGCCGGTGGTGATCGACAGGACGGCCAGGAGGGCGGCTACTCCGAGGGCGACCCCGATGATCGAGATCAGGGTGATCATCGAGACGTTGGCGCGTTTCTTCGAGCGCAGGTAGCGAACCCCGATCTGGAAGCTGTAGCTCACGTCCCCCACCCCTTATCAGGGCGAAGCCCTGTGGTCGACGCACAGCCTCGACTTTGCGTGGGGGTCACCAACTTGCCCGCCCTGGGGGGACTCACTAGGGTTCGTCAGATGAGTCGGATTTGGCCCTTCGCGATGTGCATCGGGCTGGTGGTGGCGTGCCACCAGCAGCAGAACGTGCGCCGCGAAGTCTGGCCGCCTTCGAACGAACCAACACCGGTCGTCGCGGAGGCGCCGGCGCCGCCACCGAAGGTTCTCGACCCTGTGATCGTCGAGCTCCCCGAGCGGTCCACCGTCATGCAGGTTCGCAAGCAGCTCGACAAAGAGAAACCAGGCAGGGCGCGCGAGCTCGCCGAAGCTGCGCTCCCAAGCGCGGACGCCAACGAGAAGGGCCGCCTCCACTGGTTGGCCGCCACGTCCGCGCTCGAAGAAGGCTACAACAGCATCGCGCTCGCCCACCTCGACACGCTCGGAACGTTCAACCATCCGCTCTCGCGTTGGGCCAAGCTCAAGCGCGCGTCGCTTCTCGAGCGAAAAGACCCGGTGACCGCCGCACAGATCGTGGCGTCGCTGACCGACCCGTGGGCTGGCGCCGATCGCGCGCGCTCGATCGAGACGCGCACCGGCGGCTCGAACAAGTCCGGCGTGCATCTCGAGATCCGGTTGGACGGCAAGCCCGCCGCCGTGACGAACACGCAGAGCGTCCGCCCGCGTATGCAGCAGAACCTCGACAAGGCGGAGTCGCTCTACAACGCCAAACGCTATCGTGAAGCGGAGCGACTTTTCGCAAAACTCATCAAGCACGTCAAGACCGGCACCGTCGTGTGGTGCAAGGCCCGCTACCAACAAGGTCGTGCACTGCTGCAGGCCCGTGAACGAACCCGCGGAGCCCCTGTGATGCGGGAGGTCGCCAACAAGTGTATTCAGATCGACACCGACACGCGAGCTTGGGCTCGTTACTACGGCGCGCGTGCGTACGGCCGGATCGGGCAGTGGGACGAGTCGGTTCGGCAATACGAGAAGCTCGAAGCAGAGGCTCCAGCTCATAGCCTCGCGGATGATTCGAGCTACAGGGCCGCGCTCGCTGAGCTCGAGAACGGCAAGTCCAAGGCAGCTCTGGCTCGGCTTGCGTCGATTCCGAAACGATACCCAGAAGGCGACATGTGGCCGCGGGCGCTGTTCAAGCTGGGCTGGGTTCAGCTCCGTGACGGTAACTACGACGGCGCCTACGATCGGTTCGACGAGCTCGTGAAGCGCGGGGGCGACGAGCGCACGGAGGGCATCACGGGGCGAGCGAACTACTGGCGTGCTCGCGCGCTCTTCATGATGGGTCGACGCATCGACGCCGTCGAAGCCTACGAGGAAGTCGTGCAGCGCTGGCCCCTTCGCTACTACGCGCAGCAGGCACTGTGGCGTCTGGCCGAGATCGTGCCGCAACGCGCGAAGGCGATTCTCACCGAAATGCGGTCCGGAGACGAACCGACACGAATGGTGTTCGCATGGCGTGCCGAGTTCGACGATCCGGCGTTTGATCGCATGGTCGAGCTTCTGGCCGTCGACGAGATGACCTACGCGTCGGCCGAGATGACGTCCCTGCACATGCTCGGCAACGACGTCGATCCGAAGATGGCGGTGGTCGGCGCAGTGCTTCTGCAACACGCCGGTGCGCAGACACGACTGAGCCGTGTGATTCGAGCACACTTCGAGGACTTCGAGGGGCTCCTTCCCAAGGGCGAGGGTCGGTTGATCTGGGAGGCCACCTACCCGCAGGCGTTCTCGCCGTTGATCGAAGACGTAGCCGGCAACGAGGGGATCCCGCCATCGTTCGTGCGGGCGATCGCACGTGAGGAGAGCTCCTTCGACCCCGAGGTCGTCTCTTGGGCCAAGGCCTACGGGTTGGTGCAACTGATCATGCCGACGGCGAAGCGGTTCGCGACCGAGGTCGGTGAAAAGGCCACGCCGCGCACCCTCAAGAAGCCC
>CAXMRN010000014.1:0-47309 GCA_964195565.1 uncultured Polyangiaceae bacterium
CTTCATGAGCGGATGACGCCATTCTTGGCGGCCCCTCTCACCCGAAGCCGGTTGGTGTTTTGCCTACTGGAGACTGACGATGAGCACCGCGCCACCGATCCAGACGCACCGTGGCCAGAGTACTACGCGCGACGCGTTGTCGAATGCCTCGGCCCTGCCGAGGAGCCCATGCAGGACCGCCTGGCGCTGTACCATTTCGACGGCTGTCCGTTTTGCACGAGGGTACGCCGCGCGATCGATGGACTGGGAATCGATGTCGAGCTGCGCAACATCTACGAGAACCCCGAGTTCTTGAGGGAGCTGCGCGAGGCCCGCGGCCGAACGACCGTGCCCGTGCTGAGGATCACGAGCGCCGACGGCGAAGAGCGTTGGATGCCAGAGTCCGCCGACATCGTCCGCTACCTCGAGGCTAGCTACGGTCAGGTTGCGGCCTAGTCACTGGTTGCAACGACGCGCTCGACGGCCTCGAGCAGACTCTTGCTGTAGACGCGGCCTACGAGGTTCTCGCGTGCCTTCTTCGCGACCGCATCCCACTCCGCTTTGTACGCCGCGGTGTCGACCTCGATCATGCCGCGCGCGACCAACGATGCGTAGGCTCGCCCGTCGTCACGCCGCACCAGTGTATCGTTTGCCTTCGCCGCTCGGGCGCTCGTAGAAAACAGGACCTTCTGGTCGTGCTCGGAAAGCTCGTCGAATTTCTGCTGCGTGACGATGCCGCCGCCGATCATGATGTTGAAGTTGTCCTTCGCCATGTACTTCAGCCGCGTGTACCACTGGAGGGCGACCGCCGCGAGGGCGGACGCGGGAACCGTATCGACCATGCGCGTTTGCAGTCCGCCGTAGACTTCGGGTAGACCCAGGCGCACCGGGTTGGCTCCGATCGCGTTGATGAACTCGGCAAAAACCGGGTCGTCCTTCCATGCCCAGGGGCGGACACTCTTGAGATCGCTCGGTCTTGCAAACTCCTCCATCGAAAAGAGCCGGTTCTTGCCGGCCTCACCCCAGTTCAAAAGAACGAAGCCCGCGTCCTTGAACATCTTGGTGAAGCGATCGTTGAGCTCCGTCCGGGCGCGTTTGAGCTGTTCGTACTCGACGAGCAAACCCGGCGCGGTGAGCACCAACACCGGTCGCGCGACCATGCCGAGCCCGGTTGTCGAGATCCCTGCGCCATCCATCTGGCCCGCGCGCATCTTGCGGACGAAGTCGCGCTCGTCGCCCTGGCTACCACCGGAATAGAAACGAAGCTCGACCCGATTCTCGGTCTCCTTCTTGACGCTCCGGTTCCAGGCCTTCGAAATCTTCATGAAGCCCGAGCCGGCTGGCGCGAGGGAGGCGAAGCGGATGACGATCGGCCCGTCCGCGCTGGCCTGCCGCGAGGACACCGCGCCAGGCAACAAGAAGGCGCTCGCGGCTAGGAGCAAAACAGCAGGGGAGGTGTTCTTGGTCACGTCGCGTGTCCCTTCGTGTCAGTGTCAGTGTCAGTGTCAGTGCCAGTGCCAGTGCCAGTGCCAGTGAAGCCCTCTGGCACTCCGCGTAGGTAGAGGTCCCTCTGTGGGAAAGGAATCTCGATCGCAGCTTCCTTCAGCGCCTCGCTGATCGCTACCATCACCGCGCTCGGCACATTCAAGACATCCGAAGGGTCCATGAAGATCCGCAGCTCGAAGTCGAGTGAGCTCTCCCCGAAGCCACGGAAGAGGGCGAGCGGAGCGGGGTCCGTGAAGACCTTTTCGTCTGCGGCCGCCACCTTCCTCAAGATGTTCAGCACCTGGTTCGGATCGGTTCCATAGGCCACCCCGACGGGGATGGTGACTCGCTGTCGCCGAGCCGACAGTGTCCAGTTCACGACTCGCTGGGAGATCAGGTCGCCGTTCGGGACGATGACCTCTGCGCCATCGAAGGTGCGAATGGTGCTCGCTCGAATACCGATGTAGCTCACGTGGCCAAGCACGCCCTCGATTTCCACTTTGTCGCGCAGACGAATTGGTCGCTCCGTCAAGAGGACGAAACCCGACACGACGTCGTTGACGAGCCCCTGAAGGCCGAAACCGATCCCCACGCCAAGAGCACTCAGGACGATGGTCATGCGATCGAGTGGAATGCCGACGAGCGACATGGCCGCAATGAAACCGATCGCGATGATCGCGTAGCGGGTGAACGTCGTCAGCGCGAAAGGCACGCCGGTCCGCATGTGAAGCCGAGGAAGGACCTCCTCCTGCAGCACGAAGCTCACGAAACGGGAGACGACCCAGCTCAGCCACAAGATGGTGAAGAAGCCGAGTAGATCGGAGAAGCTCACGCCCGTCGTTGCGAAACCGAGGCCTAGATCTGCGGCGAGGAGACGACCGAGCAACGCCCCAATCGGCCTCCAAGCAGATGTCATGTCGCCAAGCGACCAGAAGAAGAGGCCACCGGCGGTCAGGCGGAGGACGCGACTCAGCATCTTCGCGGAGATGTCTCGGTTCGCGCGGACCATGCGGAGCCCATCCAGTCGACCTGCGTACACCGACGACGACACGATGGCTTCGGCGATGCGCGCGATCGCCATATATAGGGTGGCCCCGATCGTGCCGATGATGGTGACGCTGGCGATCTCACTGGCGAGATACGTGTACCCCAACACGGCCACGACCACGCCAATCACCGAGAGAGACAAGGCCAGCCTGGTCCACAGGCTGGCCAAGGAGAACCATAGACCCTGCCGCCAGCGTTTTGGGATGTCGAGGGTTCGTGCGAAGCGAATCAGCCAGCTCGAGCCCACCACCACCAGCACGAGCTCGAGAAGCAGTAGCGCGAGCTCTACGGCGGGGTGCCCGGAGACCCCCGTGACCACGATGTGGATCGCCCCGAGGAACCCTAGCCCGATGAGGGCCCTACGGAAGACGGAGGGGACCATCTCCTTGAAGACCACGAACCAGAGGGGGAGAGTGACGACCCATGTGAGAAGGATCATATCGACCACGCGGTCCGGGAAAAGGAACCGGACGAGCGAGAGGACCACCAGCAGGGCCGCCGCCCAAGGGTGCCGCAGGGCCTCCATCGCTTGGTCCTCCCAGGGGACCCCTCCCTCCTGTTGCCGCTTCGCGACTCGCTCCACCAGCGTCCGGCGGGAGCGGACGAGCAGCCATCCGAGCGCCAAGACCAGGAAGAGGTGAAAGATCACGGCCGCCCGTTCCGCACGCAGGTAGCTGGTCACCGCCGGCCAGGAGAACCGGAGGTCGTAGCCCGCGCGTGCGGCTTCGACCTCCGGCTCAGGCGCAGCCGACCACAAGGGCGGATGCTGTCGCTTAAAAACGCTCTCGGCCTGCTCACTCTGCGCAAGCGACACGGCGCGTGCGGCGACGTGGACGGTGTCACGCACGTCCAAGGCTCGCGATTGAAGCGTCAGCACTTCGCCGAGCTTCTCGTCGAGCTCCTTCCTACCGTGGCGAAGGCCTTGCAGGATCGAGGCCGTGCGATCTCGGACCGCCTTCGGCATCGAGGGGCCCCTCGATGCTCGGACTGCCTTCGTCCAAATCTCGATGTCTTCATCGTTTTGTGTATCGAGATGTTCGAGTTCGCTCGCGTACACGCTGAGCTTGTCGATCTGCCGGTCGGTTCGTGAGTCCAGGAGATCGAGATCGACATGCAGGGCGTTGAGCTCCGAGATCATCATCCGGCGGGTTTCGAGTGTCTCGAACTGCCCCTGAAGCTCTGCGCCTTCCACCTCGATCTTATCGAGCGCCGCGTTCACCGCTGCGGTGACGTCGATGGTGGAGATCTCGGTTCGGATCTGGGACAGGCGTTCCTCGACAGCGCTGGCCTGAATCGCGAAATCCGCCGTGCTGACCTCCTTGGGTGCATCGGGCGCGGAAGGCGTGGACGCCGGTGAGGGCTCCTGGGCGCAGGCGGGGGACGCGCCGATGAGGCCGACCGCGAACGTGAGCGTGAGGCCGACTGCGCCGGCAACTCGCGGATGAGAGAGAAGGGACATGGTAGCCAGACTTGCGTACAACAGCGTCGGTCCCAGCGCCAGCGCCAGTGGCAGTGGCGGGGTCTGCTTCGCCGGGGTGGACAGGGTCGCTGTGGGCCTGTACGAGGAGGCCTTGGATGGCGGACGGGGCTTCGAAGCAAAGGCCGGGTAGGCGGAAGATGATTGTTTCAGTCTTGGTTGTGCTCTTTCACGTCATGGGCTTCGCCTCGTCGATCCATGCGGTGATGAGCACTCGCACGTCTCAGGGTGCGATCGCGTGGGCGGTCAGCTTGAACACATTTCCGTATCTTGCGGTGCCCGCGTACTGGGTGTTCGGTCGGAGCAAGTTCCAGGGGTACGTCGTCGCGCGGCGCACCAAGGACGACCGCAACGACCGCATCGAGCGGGAGGTGATCGAGACGGTCGCGCCCTATCGAGTGACTGGCGCGGATCGTGTGGAAGCCGCGCGCGCCGCGGAGGGGCTCGCCGGGATGCCGGTGCTCAGCGGGAACCGAGTGGACCTTCTCATCGACGGTGACGCGACGTTCAAGAGCATCTTGCATGGGATCGACCAGGCCAAGGAATATGTACTGGTCCAGTTCTACATCGTGCACGATGACGGCCTCGGGCGTGCGCTCAAGGACCACCTCATCGCGAAGGCCAAGGAGGGGGTGGACGTCTACTTCCTCTACGATGAGATCGGGAGCCACGCGCTGCCTGAGAGCTACAAGCAGGAGTTGCGCAGCGCCGGTGCGGACGTCCACGAGTTCAACACGCGCAAAGGACAGCGCAACAGATTTCAGCTCAACTTTCGAAACCACCGCAAGGTGGTCGTCACCGATGGGCGGGTGGCCTGGATCGGTGGGCACAATGTCGGCGACGAGTACCTCGGAAAAGACCCGAAGTTCGGCCATTGGCGCGACACACACGTTCGAATCGAAGGCCCCGCGGTTCTGAAGGCGCAGGTCTCCTTCATGGAGGATTGGTACTGGGCCACCGATACGATTCCCAAGCTCAATTGGTCCGCCCAGCGAGCGCCTGAAGGGAGCGACGCGCGCGTGCTGATTATCCCAACGGGCCCCGCCGACGACCTCGAAACCGCCAACTTGATGTTCGTCCACGCGATCAACTCAGCGCAAAAGCGCATCTGGATCGCGAGTCCGTACTTCGTTCCCGAGCACTCGGTGATCGTCGCGTTGCAGCTCGCGGGCCTCCGCGGCGTGGACGTCCGCATTCTAATTCCCGACAAACCGGACCACCTAGCGGTCTACCTGGCGGCTTACTCCTACTTCGACGACGCCGGCCAAACTGGTGCCAAGTTCTACCGCTACCAAAACGGCTTCCTCCACGAAAAAGTCATGCTGATCGACGATGAAGTGGCCACCGTCGGCACCGCCAACTTCGACAACCGCTCCTTCCGCCTCAACTTCGAAATCACAGCAGCCATCGCCGACCCTACCTTCGTCACGAAGGTCGAACACATGTTCCAAGACGACTTCGCCCACTCCCGCCTCATGCAAGAAGGCGAGTACGGCAAGAAACCCTGGTACTTCCGCCTAGGCGTCCGCCTAGCCCGCCTAACAGCCCCCATCCAATAACGAAAAGCCGAAAAAGGGGACAGTCCCCTTTTTCGAGGGGTTAAAAAGCGAAGAGCCGACTCTTTCGAGTCGGCCCCCCAGATAGTCCTTACCGTTGTTGCCGTGGGATCTAATATTGAGTCGAACCCCTACAATTTACTAGTAGGTGGGAACCGATGTCGCACGCTTTAGGCCTCCCGATGACGCTAGCCGGGCCCGCACACCACGTACGTTGAAAGCTCCCGAATCAACCTAGTCAGGGATTCACTACTCCTTCCTCACATGCAACAACAGAGGGACCGTTAACCAAAGTAGAGCCGGTGTCCCCGGCGGTCAACTCACGGTTTGACGGGGCTTGCTTTGAGCGCTGCGCGACCCTCTTTTACGTACACGGTGAAGCGTACTGAGGCTGCGTCGTGGCGTTTCATGACCTGCTCTCGGGCGGCATGAAGTTTGCGTACGAACTTGTCGAAGGTCAGCCCATTCACCGGCGCGCCACAGTCCTTCTGGGTGGCCACGAACTGCTCGAACACTTCGCGGAAGTGCACCTCTTCACCTTGTACTGCCGGGGCGGACGCCTCGAGCAGCGACTGTGGAACGTGCTTGACCTGGGTATTCTCCTCAGGATCGTCGTACCCAGCGTAGTCATCGAGAATCGCGTTCGGCCGAGTCGGCGGGTCGTCCGGCGCGGGCGTGAAATGCTCCTCGCTGTTGCGAACCGTCGCTGCCGCCGGTTGACGTGACGAGGGGGCACGCGCTGGCCACGACGACGGAGCGCGCTTGGGCCGCGATGAAGCGGAGCGTTTTGGACGAGCGGTCGGTGAGGTGTCGGGTCGCGCGGTCGGCGTGCCCTTTGGAGGCGCAGTGACCGCCGCCTGATCTGGCAGTGCGGCCGTACTCGGGCCCGCTGGAGCCGCCTTGATCGGTGTCATGTGAGGGGACGCAGTGTTCTGCGCAGGCTCATCGTCAAGAGCCACCTGCTTGGCGGTCGGCGCCTCTTCACCGAAGCCAAAATAGCCGGAGTCCGTGCTATCGCGAGTGGTGTTGAGGAGGTGGTCGAGGTCGACCGAGGCGCGTTCCGCCATGTCCTCTTTGAACCCGACGCCGGCGCGAAGCGCGACGTTGAAGTTCTCAGCGATCTTGCGGTAGTGGCGTCGAAGCTCTCCTTCAGGAAGGCTCCCAAGCTGATTCTTGGCGAGGCTCTCGCTCGTCTTGCGAAGGATCGCGACCGCCTTGTCGTGCTCCAGGTAAAGCAGAAACAAACCCAGCAACAAGAGAAGAAGCGGAACGCCGATAACCACTAGCCAAGGCAAAGAGGCCACATCTTCCTTGAAGGTATTGGCAAAGAGCCCGCCAAGGCCGACCGTGCTTCCCTTGCGGCCGATGATGTATCCGACCTGAGCGTGTGCAGCCTCACCGCGAATCGGCGAGGCTATGGCGCGCGCTCGCTCCCCGATCTCGACCGAGCCGCTCACGTCGTCCGCCTGGTTCTGCGCCTGCCCGAGCCCGCTCTTGAGCTCCGCGCTGCTCGGCGCCGCAACACCGCCTACGTGGGTGCCAATCAGCCGGTCCCGGAAGAAGAACACCACCGACGCGTTCGGCAACTTGCTCCCAAGCCGCCGCGCGAGGTCGTCGCCAACGGCCATTCCGTGCACGACCGCACCGACATAGCGACCGCCGTCGAAGACGGGTCGCGCCGCCATTCTGAAGACCTCGCCGTTGTAGACCCACACGTCATCTCGCATGAAGCCTTGAAGGGCATCGCGAACGAGTGGCATCTTGTCCAGCCGCTCCGCCCCCATCGCGTTCTTGTCCAGCGTGGCCACGACTTCGCCCTCCGCATCCACTGCGAAGACCATGTCGCCCTTACCCTCTTCGAGCTTGCTGTTGAGCGTGTTGAGCTTTTGACTCAGCCGCCGGCGCGTGGCTCCTGGCGGCGTCCCGAACCGGCCACTCGAGCTGCGCAGCGTCTGCCGCACTTCCGGTTCCACGGCGATGGAGGCCAGGGCGTCCAGACGAAGGCGCGCGTCGAGGCGCATCCAGAGCTCCGCTTCGATTCGGTCGCGGCGTAGCTGTTCTTCGAGCTGAAATTCGGCTTCCCGACTGGCGGCCGACTTGTTCAGGAAGGCGCCGGCGAGCGCACCCCCGACGGTCAAAGCTAGGACCACGTACCAAAGGCGAGACAACATCGGCTACTTCCTCCGACTCGTGCTCATGGTGAGCGGATCGACCTTGAGTGTTTTGCTCGCAGGAACGGTCACGCGGCGTATCGCCACTTGCTCCGACCCACGAAGAATCCTCAGCGAGTAGGGCCCGGGCGGAACCTTGTCGAACCGGAATCTGCCGGCCGGTGTCACGGTTGCGCACGCGACGAGCTCGCGCATGGAGTGCAGATGCCCGTCGACGTGTCCGTAGATTCGGTCGCCGAGCGCCCAAGGTCCGCCCGCGGGAACGGGAATCGCGCGCACCTTACCGGGGCCGGACTCGAGTGGCGTGAAGCCGGCGAGGCCCTCGACCGAGAGCTCGTGCGTGAACGCGTCGCGGTTCTCGATCCGAACCGTGGTTCCTGAGCGGGCCGCGACCGTCGAGGGATCGAGCCCGCCGCCGCGGAATCCAAACTTGCAGCCGATAGGCGGACCGGTGAACTTGCCTGTCAGAACGGCAAGCACGTCGCTGTGATCGCCCTTGTCGCGTTGCTCGGGAAGCGCGCCGTTCCAGACCCTCCAGTAGTAGTCCTGTTTACTGGAGTCCGAGCTCGCCTGCTTACTCTTGCTGCCCTGAACCGATCCTTCGACCGACTCGGCAGACGCCCCCCCGAAGGCGACGAGCAAAGCTGCAGCGCATCCGGCCCCCAGCATCATCCAATTCCTAAATCTCAGCATCGTTATTCCTGTATTATTACAGCCCCACTGAGAGAAAGGTAACAAATTTCCCGACTTCGCCCAAAATCGACCCGGGAGGTCGCTGAGGTCGACTCTGTGGTGGATCGGCTGAGGCAGGCTAGGGCGCCGCGTAGTCGATGAGCTTGACCGGATCCGGGTGTAATCGCGCGCGCATGGAATTGGTCATTCCTGCGGGATCCCCACCGATTTCAATAGCGTTTGGCTCGTCGAACTCGAACTCGACGTCGTCGGCATAGACGTCGACCAGATTCTCGTCGCGATATGTGCCTTTCCAGACGCTGAGCATGTGTGCAGCAACGTGAAGAGGGCTCGTCGCGACGACGCGAAGACAAAACCTGTCGGCCGGGCGGTCGTCGGCGAACGGAAAGACCCGCACACCGAAACCCCAATACGGGATTGTCGACACCAGCGCGGCGATGCAAGCGCCTTCGAAGATGACTTCGCCCTTTTCGATCGGAGGTCCGAACGGTTGGCCGTTCTGGTCGAGGCGCTGCGCCGCACCGCGATTGACGATGCGGACCTTCAACCGTGGCCGAAGTGCGAGCTGAGGGATTGTGAGCGCCGGGATCGAAATCGCGTACGACACGCCGCCCGAAGCGCGTTTCCCGACGAACGGCAGGCGACGAACAACCGAACGGACGTCGTGGAAATGCTTGAGGCCGAGTGCGTCGAACCCTGCTCCTGCGAAGGGCGTCAGTTGGTCCTGGACTTCGATGAGGCGGAAATCGCGGTGGGCGCTGTCGTGGCGCAGCCGAGCCAAGTCCGCGAACACGCCTTTACGCGACGTGCCCGCGCCAAGCGCCCAGGCGAGCGAATTGCCGGTCCCCAGCTTCAAGAGCCCGAAGCACGGCGGCTCCTTCTTCGAGCTGCGCGCAGCTTTCGTGATCGCCGTCACCATCTGCACGAACGTCCCGTCGCCGCCGCCGGTGAGCACGACCGGGTACCCGGCCTCCACAATTTCGAGCGCTATTCCGTGCGCTTCATCGAGGCTCCTCGACAAAAAGAGGTCGCCGCTTCCGACCAGTTGATCGAAGCTTTCGACCAGCTCGTCCGTCACCTGCCTGGCGTTGCCGTTGAGGACCACGGCAACCCGGTCGGCCTTGTGCGTCACGAGATCAGAGCCGTACGAGCGCCGCACCCCAGGTAAAACCGGAGCCAAACGCGGGCATGAGGATTAAGTCGCCCTTCTTGGCGCGGCCTTCCTGAATGGCCTCGCTGAGAGCGAGTGGGATCGAGGCAGCGGTGGTGTTGCCGTACTTCTGGATGTTGTGGACGACCTTCTCGGGCGGGATCGCGAGCTTCTGCGACACGAACTCGTTGATCCGCTTGTTGGCCTGATGCGGGATGACCAGATCAAGGTCATCGATCGACACCTCGTTCCGCTCCAACACGGACATGCTCACTTCGGGCATCTTGGCGGTCGCCCATCGGAAGACGTGGCGGCCGTTCATCGCGGGATAGACCGCCTTGCTGTCGATCATCTCGTGTGTCAGCCGAGGGCGGTAGGCGCTCGCCGGTGCCTCGAGCCAGAGTTCCTTTGCGCCGCTGCCGTCTGCGTGAACCTCCACATCGATCACGCCTCGCTCGTCATCGTCGCCGGGTCCCAAGAGGGCGCAGGCTGCACCGTCGCCGAACAAGACGGTCACATCGCGACCTTCGTCGCTGA
The DNA here is from genome assembly GCA_964195565.1 of uncultured Polyangiaceae bacterium. Lineage (GTDB taxonomy): Bacteria > Myxococcota_A > Polyangia > Polyangiales > Houyiibacteriaceae > SG8-38. The sequence goes on from CAXMRN010000014.1 coordinate 10,096, forward strand.
AATCGAGAGCGGTCGAGTGAACCTCGGCGCCCACCAGCGCGACGCGTTTGTACATCCCGCATCGAATCCAGGCATCTGCGATCTGCATCCCGTAGAGAAAGCCGCTGCACTGATTGCGTACGTCGAGGGCAGGCACTCCGCCAAGGCCGAGCTTGTCGCCCAAGAAACAGCCGCTACCTGGGAAATTGAAGTCGGGGGAAAGCGTGGCGAAGATGATCGCGTCGATCTCTGAGACCTCGATGCCCGCATTTTCGCACGCCATCTTGACGGCCGGCACCGCGAGGTCACTCGCGCCGATGCCGCTTTCTTCGATGTACCGACGCTCCTTGATGCCAGTGCGCTGCTGGATCCATTCGTCGCTCGTATCGAACATTTGCGCTAGGTCGTCGTTCGTGACGACCTTCGAAGGCACGTAGTGCCCCATCCCCAGAATCGCGGTCCTCGCCATGGGGCGAGCCTAGGCCGTCTCGCGACAGAATGCACGTCCGCGAGGGGCTGCTATAAGACCGGCCCTCTCGGCCGAGTGGCGGAATTGGCAGACGCGCCGGATTCAAAATCCGGTATCCTTTGGGTGTATCGGTTCGAGTCCGATCTCGGCTACCAAGGCTGCCCCATGGCAGCCACCGCGAACCGCCCGCCGCGCAACCAAGCTACCCGATCTGCGAAGTCGGTCGCTCTCAACATCGCCGAGGGAGCTCCGTACCAGGGGCGATCTCGCCAGCGGTTCTTTCGGATTGCTCGGTCGAGCGGATCGCAGTTTGGCGGTTCGCGGTTTCGGGCTGGCGGGGTAAACGCCTATCGCGCGGCGACGTGTTTTTCCATCAGCTCCTGGAGCTCTGATGGCTTTTCGTCGGGGTCTTTGCCGTTGCGGCGTTTGTCGATGTCTTCGAGCAACTCTCGGCACTCCGTCTTGTCGCGGAGGTGGTCTAGGAGGAGGTTCGAGGCGTCGCTGAAGGCCTTTTCGTACTTGAGGGCCTCGTTGACGCGGTTGGCGATTCGCTCGCGGCCGGTTTGCAAGTCGTTCTCCAAAGCTTCGCTGTATCGTTTCAGCTGAGCGCGGAGCTCTTCGATCTGCTTGCGGCGTTCGGCGGCGACGTCTTCCTTCGAGCGAGCTCGGCGTTCGTAGTCGCGCGATACGCTTTCGAGGACTTCGACCTGTGCCCGGGTTGCGCCGAGTGATTCGTACCCGCGCTGGATTCGCTCGATGTTGGTGCCAGCGGCCTTCACCTCCACCTGCGCGGTTTGATGCTCCCGCTGGGCTCGCTTCCGCTTGAGGATCAAATGGCTCAGGACATCACGTTCCGCCGAGGCGTCGCGCAGCGCGCGCGACTCTTCACCCGCGAGGTCTTCGACCTTACGACCGATCTCGGCGCGAAGGCCTCGGCCACGCTTCTCGATCGCCTCGAGCTTCTTCGAGTGGCTCTCGAGCTCTCCTTCGAGACGGGACGCCCGCGACGCGAGCTCCCAAATCTTGTCCGATGCGCCTTGCACTTGGGTCGGAGCGTCGCCGTCCGGGTAGGCTCGCGCGACTGCTCGCAGGAAGTTGGCCGCGGTCCCGCTCCATTCGACCACACCCGGCGTTTGTGAGGGCGGCGGTAGCGGAGGCGCCACGGGCGCTGCATCGGTGGGCGCGTCCCATTCCCGTGAGGGGAGGGCGCGCTGCATCTGTTTGAGCTCTTCTTTGAGATGGTGTCCGTCTCGGAAGCGATCTTCGGCCTTCTTCTCGAGGAGCTTGAGAATGATTCGTTCGGCTTGCTCCGGAATGTCGGCACGGTACTTCCGTGGGTTCGGTGCCTTCGCCTTTCGCTGCATCTCGAGCAACTCGTCGCGGTCGCCCGAACGGAACGGAAGCCGGCCGGTGAGCATCTCGAAGAACAGCACGCCGAGCGCGTAAAGATCGCTCGACGAGATCGCGTCCTCTCCGCGTGCCTGCTCCGGCGACATGTACTCGGGCGTCCCGAACACGGCGCCCTTGGGTGCCAGACGCGGGTCGCGCGTCAACGCTGCGAGACCGAAGTCCAAGATCTTCACGAAGTCTTTTCGACCGCCGCGCGCGGTGATCATGATGTTGTCGCTCTTGAGGTCGCGGTGCACGACGCCGAGGTCATGCGCACGCGCAAGGGCCGCAGTCATCTGCTCGAGGATGTCGACGGCGCGTGCGATCGGCATCGGGCCCTTCGCGATCTGCGACGACAGCGAATCACCGATCAGGTACTCCATCACCAGATAGAGTTCGCCCTCTTCGGTTTCGCCCACGTCGTGAATGTCGACGATGTGTGCGTGGTCGACGCGGTTCGCGGCACGCGCTTCGCGCACCATCCATGCGCGCAAGTGCGTCTCGCCTCGCAAGTCGGGCCGAATCAGCTTCAGCGCAACGACGCGGTCGATGAGCACGTGTCGTGCTCTATAAACGACACCCATTCCACCTTCGCCGAGCAGTGATTCCAGTCGATATCGACCGGCAACGACTTTCCCGAGAAGCGGATCCTTTGATTTCTTAGAGCGCGAAGTCTTCCGTACAATCCCCATGGTTCCCCCGTACCCAGTGGATATTCGTATGATAAGCAGGAACGAACGCGAGTCCCAAGTGTTCCGCTCTGGCTGAAACCGAGACTAAGCTGACAGTAGGTGCCCAACGCGCTTATGATGAGTGCGTCGGTCACTTACGGAGGGATGTGTGAGCGAAGAACGGCCGCTGCTCGGGCCGTACCACATCGAGCGTCGCCTGGCGGCGGGGGGAATGGCCGAGGTTTTCGTTGCGCGTCGGGAAGGTCTTCACGGCTTTCAGAAGCGCGTGGCCTTGAAGCGCATTCTGCCGCAATTTTCGAGCGATCCGGACTTCGTTTGGATGTTCATCGACGAGGCGCGGCTCGCCGCCTTGCTGGAGCACCCCAACATTGTTCAGGTGTTCGACTTCGGGACGATGGGCGACGACCTGGTCCTGGTCATGGAGCTCGTCGACGGTTCCAACGTGAGTCGACTGCTTCGCACTGCGCCGGCGGATTCTCCGATCCCGTGGGATGTCGCACTGCATATCGCCTACCAAACGGCGCAGGCGCTCGACTACGCGCACCACGCCGTCGACGAGAAAGGCGAGCCCCTGGAATTCGTTCATCGCGACGTGAGCCCCGCCAACATTCTGCTCAGCCGTACCGGGCACGTGAAATTGACCGACTTTGGTATCGCGACCGTCCGAAGCCGTGCGCCGACCACCGAAGACGGCCAGGTCCGCGGCAAGCTCGGGTACATGTCACCTGAACAGGTGCTCGGGAAAGACCTGAGCGGCAAGAGCGACGTGTTCACACTTTCGACCGTCTTGGCGGAGATGTTGATCGGGGAGCCGCTGTTCCAGGGAGAGAGCGAGCTGAACGTGCTCCTTCAGATTCGCGATGCCGACCTACGGGTGCTCGCGCGCTGCGAACGCCGCATCCCTCAAGACATCCGCGCGCTCGTTCTCCAAGGCCTGCTGCGAGACCCCGCAGAGCGGCCGACGGCCGGTGCGTTCGCGGAGGCATGCGCGGAGGTGATCCGGCGTCGCGGGATGGGGCACGGCCCAGACCGAGTGGCTCGCCTTCTGTCGCAGCTCGAGCTGGTCGATGGAGACGCACCCGAAGCCCACCTTCCAGGCGCCAAAATCCCCTCTTTGGTGGACAGCGACCTCATGCACCATGCCGGTCAGGAGCTGATCGGGCCGCAGGCGGTCACCTCCCCGATCATCTATCGCGTTCAGCTGACCGACGGCAGTGTGATGGGGCCGATGAGCTACCCCCGCCTGATTCAGCTCCTGACGACAGGCGTCATCGACAGCCGCAGCAGCAAGATCTCCAAGGCAGATGGAACATACCTCGATCCCTCCCGTCTTCCCGAGCTCACCCGTTTCGTCACTTCGCCTGGCCTTCAATGGAAGCTCGAAGAGCTTGCCCAGGCGGAGAAGCAAGGCCAGCTCCGGGCGGCGACCTTGCTGCCGGTCTTCTACGACATCATCTCCCGGCAACAGACCGGCGTCCTGCATTTGTGGCAGCGCAACCGACGCAAGAAGATCTACTTCGTCGATGGCAAGCCGGACTTCGTCGCATCGACCGACAAGTCCGAGCTTCTCGGGGAGTACCTCGTGGCCACCGGCCAATGTCTGCGCATGGAAATCGAAATGGCGCTCGCGCTCCTGCCGAAGTACGGGGGGCGTTTGGGGGATGCGCTAGTGGGACTCGGGATTCTACGTCCCGTCGAGTTGTTCCGGGCGATCAGCGATCAGGTGCGCGGCCGGTTGATGGAGTCGTTCCGATGGCGGCGCGGCGAGTGGGCGTTCGTGCGGGGAGCTCGCAGTCACGAGGAGACCTTCCCGACAGGACAGGATCCGTACGAGCTCTTGAGAGACGCAGCGAGCGAGGCTCACCTCGAGGAGATCGAGTCGGTGCTCGAACCGCTTCAGGAGCGGGTGGTCGAGCGCTGCGAAGATGGCCCTCCATTGACTGTGTTCCGTCTGCCTGCCGATTGGGTCGGCGTTCTCGACTCGGTCGCAGGCGACGCGACGCTCGGCGGGGTGTTGGCTCGAGAGAGCGCTTCCGGGGCGGATCTGGAGCCGGTCTACCGCGCGCTTTATCTAGGGCTTGCGTGTGGGCTGGTTCGGACCAAGGTGAGTCCTTCGCAGATGCCGTTCCGAGAATCGTATAGCGCTTGAGCCCGCCGTGTCCTTTGTCGAACTCACCCACCCGACGACGACCCCGAGCCCCGTGCTCGTCGAAGTTCCCCACTCGGGATTGCAGGTTCCCCCTGAGGTGGAGTCCGAGATCGATGCGACGCCCTCGGCGATGTTGCGCGACTCGGACATCTACGTGGACCAGCTCTATCAGCGCGCGCCAGAGAACGGCGCGACCTTGTTGGTGTCGCGCGTGTCTCGGTACGTCGTCGATCTCAACCGTGGTCCCGAGGACGTCGATTCAGCGGCCGTCCCCAAGCACCCGAAAGCTCGACACGTTCCGGCGCGAGGTGTCGTTTGGCGCGCGAGGACCGATGGCACGCCCCTCTTGCGCAGCCCGCTGACCGTTGCGCAGTTCGGTCGCAGGATCGAGCTCTTCTACGAGCCCTACCACCGAACGCTACGCGAGGTGACGGCGCAGATTCGAGAACAGCATGGTCAAGTGGTGATCCTCGCCGCCCATTCGATGCCCTCTACCGGACGACGAACGATGGGCGGCGGAGAAGTTCGCCGGGCTGACATCGTCCCCGGCACCCGCGGACGGTCCACGGCCGATGGTCGTATTATCGATCTAGTCGATTCTCACTTTCGCGACGCCGGCTTGAGCGTGCAGCATGACAAACCGTATCGGGGTGGGTGGACGACCTCGACCTACGGCGCGCCCAAGCGAGGGCAGCATGCGATTCAGATCGAGCTCAACCGCGCCCTCTACGTCGACGAGCGGACGAGCGAGATCAAGAAGCACGACTTCGCGCAGCTGCAAACCGTGCTTGACCAGTTGGTCGGCAAGCTTGGTAATTTGGTGACCGGCTCGGCTCAGTTCGCGACTGGCTGATCGACCACGCCTGATTCGGTCGACCGAACCTCGAGGCGGTAGCGGCTGTTTGCGGTCTGCAGGTAATAGGTATCCAACCCATCCTCCCCGCACAGCTGAAGCACGCGCTTCACCGGAGTGGTGACGTACTCGTGGAGACCGTCGGCAAACTCGATGACGACGACCGAGCCCTTGCGGGGCGGTCGCAGCAGACGCCCGACTACAGCTCGACCCGACTTGCGGCCTACTTTGCGAAGGACGACTTCCACGCCCCGAAGCTAGCATAATTGAGTGCTCCGGCAAAGCAGACATGGAAAAATCCAGCGTTTCTGCGTGTTCGCAGGTCTTGCGCGGGTCGCGCAAGCTTTGCCTGTGTTGCTGCGGCGAGGTTGCCGCCATCCGTGGCGAAACGCCGCGCCAAGTCGGACCTCACTGGGAACTTTTGCCAGGATTTTCGTGTGTTCGGTGGCACGGCATGGATAGTGCAGGAAACGCTCAGTCATGGCGACCATCGTGACTGCAACGGCCCTGGACCAATACCGCGCATCCCTCAAGCGGGTCGAGATCCTAAATGCCGAAACCGAGCGCGCGCTCGCGGAGCGGTGGGCGGACGGCGAGCAATCTGCCGGAGCTCGTCTGATCGAATCGAGCCTGCCGTTCGTCATCTCGATCGCGCGCCAGTATCGGCGCTGGGGCGTCCCGCTCGAAGACTTGGTTCAGCAGGGCAATCTCGGGCTGTTGAAGGCTGCAGCGAGATTCGATCCCGACAAGAAGTGCCGACTGATCACCTACGCGGCCTACTGGATTCGCGCGGAGATACGCGACTACGTCGTTCGCTCCTATCGGATCGTGCGATTGGGAACGACTCGCACCGAGCGCCGAGCGATGCGCGCATTTCGGCGAAAGGCCTTCGAGTCTCCGCAGGCACTGGCCGAAGAAAGCGGGATGCCGCTCCCCCGCGCGAAGCAACTCTGGCCTCTGTTGGCGCGCGGCGATCTCTCCCTTGATGCCAGCGTATCCGATGCGCCGACCGCAATGGAGCGGATGAGCTACAAGCAGCCGACACCGGAAGAGTCTGTCGCTCGTTCCGAATCGGTACACCATGTGCGCCTCGCCCTCGAGTCGGCGATGGAGAGCCTGACCACGCGGGAGCAGCGGATCATAGAGGCACGCATTCTGTCAGAGGAGCCTCGCACCCTGCAGGCGCTGGGACTCGAGATGGGTGTCAGCAAGGAGCGAGTCCGACAGCTCGAGGTCCGGGCGCGCCAGAAGCTTCGCGACCGTCTGGGCCATCTTCGGCCTGCTGCTTGAGGCAGTACACGCATCGCGCTTGACTCTGCGGGGCATCAGAAGCAATTTGCCGGCTCAGATGCTTCGCGGCCGCGCTCCAGCTTGCTTTGTTCTCATGCTCACCGCGAGCGCTCTTGCCGGCGTTGGAGGCTGTAAGCGCGACCTCGGCGAGTGCAATCTCGACGGGCAAACCCAAGATGAGCGACCGCCTTCGGGGCCTGCGGCGTTCGACATCGCGTATCGCGCCGTCGACGGCATGCCGATGTACGAAGGGCAAGCTCTGGTTCAATCGAGCTGCGGCAACGGGCAGTTCTGCCACTCGCCTGCGGCCGTCGGCGCCGACCGGATCGGGGTGCCCGCGGGGCTGAACTTCGACGTGGCGCTCGCGTGCACCGACGAGACGCAGGACCCCACGTGCGCCCAGCCGATCCAGACCTGCGACGGGGGACAGACCACCAGCCCGTACTGCACCCGCCTCGAAGGGCTCCACAACAACCAGAACCAGATCAACAACTGGGCGGAGGGAATGATTCAGGAGATGCGCGCCGGCGCGATGCCGCCGGGAGAGGCGGGGCGGAATGTCCAAGATCCACTCGTGTGGCTCCGGGCGTCCGACGGCCTGCCGTTGCCGCCGATCGAATCTGGCGAGGCGCAAGAGATCGTCCGCAACTGGCTTGCGTGTCAGGCTCCGGTCGTCGCGCGGAGCGAGATCGCGCCCTCTACGGATCTCGAGCTGACCAGCTGCGCTTCGGTCGACGACGAAATCTGCGTCTACGACGGGCCGCGGGAGGATCTCCCCGACCCGACGTGGAACGACATCTACTGGAGCGTGATGTTCACTCGGTGCGTCATTTGTCACGGCCCTGCCAATGCCAACACCGACCAGAATCCGGACAACCCGTTCGATGGCCAGATTCCGGGAGGCGCGAGCGTGGCAGCGCTCGCTGCCCTCGATTTGACGGGCGTGGACGCAATGGACACGACGAACTGGGCGACGGAGTCCTATCCGGCAGTGGTCGACGCGTTGGCTGCCGATCCCGGCATGTGCGCGGGCCAGGGCACCATCGTGATTCCCAACGACTCCGTGAACTCGATTCTCGTCCAGAAGCTTCGAGCCACGCAAACCTGCGGGACCGAGATGCCCCCTGCGCAAGTATTGACCGAGCCCCTCATCCAAGTCGTCGAGGAATGGATCAACCTCGGGGCGCCAAACAACTAGTGGCGCGCGCGCGTCTCATCGCGTTGTTCATGCTGTTGTCGGCCACCGCGGGTTGCAAGAGCGCGCCCGCCTGTCCGGTGCAACTGCGCACCGACGCCGCAAAAGCCATCGACGAACACGCCAGCCGGCAGGCAGGCTGGAAGGCGATCAAAGCGGAAGCCCGGGTGACCCAATGGGGCACCAACGGACGCATTCGGGGGACGGTGTTGATGTTCCTTGAGCAGCCGAATCGGGTTCGCTTCGACGTCATGACGCAGGTGGGGCCTGCCGCCGTGCTGACGAGTGACGGTGAGACCTTCCAACTCAGCGACTTGCGCGAAGGCGCATTCCTGCACGGTCCCACGTGTCCGGAGAACATCGCGCGCCTCCTGGGAATCTCGGTCGATGCGCAGCACGTCCTTCGACTTCTTACGGGCGACACGCCAATGATCGACGCATCCGAGCGGTCGATGGAGTGCGTCGATGGGCAGTACGTCGTGACGCTCGTGGCCTTGGACGGAGCGACACAAGAGGTCGCGTTTTCAGTCAACGACGCGGACCGCGAGAAGGCCGCGGCGTCGCAGCGATTGACCCTGCGACGATCCACCGAGCGCGGGCCAGACGGGAAGGCGCGCTGGACCGCCACGTACGATGACTACATCGATGTCGAGGGTCATGCGTTTCCCACCAACGTGCGATTCGTCGACGAGGTCAACGGCGCCGACACGTCGGTTCGAGTGAAATCGATTTCGTTGAACCCCGAGGTTCCGGACGGGGTCTTTCAGCAGGTGCCGAGCCCCGGCATGTCGATCGAGTTCGCCTCCTGCTCATGAAAGGCCGGGCATCCGCGGACCGGTGCTAAGGTAGCGCCGCATGACCGAACCACTGCTCAGCCTGCGCCACCTGGTCACGGCGTTCGAGACGGATGAGGGTTATTTGAGGGCCGTCGACGACGTCTCGTTCGATGTCCTGCCCGGCCGCACGCTCGGCATCGTTGGGGAGAGCGGTTGCGGCAAAAGCGTCACTTCGTTGTCGATCATGCGCCTGATCCCGAGCCCACCTGGCTTCATCGAAGGTGGCGAAGCGCTGTTTGAAGGCCAAGACCTGATGCAACTCCCTGAACGGGAGATGCGAAGCCTACGTGGCAACGAGATATCGATGATCTTCCAGGAGCCGATGACGTCGCTGAATCCGGTGTACACGGTTGGCTCGCAGATCGTGGAGGCGATTCGACTTCACCGAGACATGAGCCGCCGCGCCGCCAAAGCCCGCGCCATCGAGCTGCTGGACCTCGTCGGGATTCCGGCTCCGTCGGAGCGGGTCCGCTCCTACCCGCATACCTTGTCCGGCGGCATGCGGCAGCGCGTGATGATTGCGATGGCGCTCGCGTGCGAGCCTCGGCTGTTGATTGCCGACGAGCCGACGACAGCGCTCGACGTGACGATTCAGGCGCAGATTCTCGATCTGCTCCGTTCGTTGCAAGAAGAGCTCGGGATGAGCATCATCTTCATCAGCCACGACCTCGGCGTGATGGCGGAGTTCGCGCACGAAATCGCCGTCATGTACGCCGGGAAGATCGTCGAGCAGGCCGAGACGCTCAACCTTTTTCGGAACCCGCGTCATCCGTACACACGCGGCCTTCTTCGCAGCTTGCCGAGCGCTCGCAATCGCGGTGAGCGCCTGCCCACGATTCCTGGAATCGTGCCCGACCTCCGGACCCTGCCGACTGGGTGCCGTTTTCAAGACCGCTGCGACCTGGTCAGTGACGTGTGCAGAGCCGAGGAACCGACCTTGCGGCAGCTCGATCAGAGCGAAGTGTCGTGTTTCCGCGCCGAGGAGTCGGCATGAGCGAGCAACCGATCGTTCGCGCGGAGTCGTTGCGCAAATCGTTTCGCGGACCGTCGCGGGGCATCGGGCGCGGCCACGCGGAGTTGCGCGCAGTGGATGGCGTCACCTTGGACGTGATGCCCGGCGAGACTCTGGGCCTGGTCGGTGAATCGGGTTGCGGCAAGAGCACGCTCGGCCGGCTGTTGCTGCGGCTTCAGGAGCCGACGAGCGGACGCGTGTATTTCGACGGCCAAGACATCACCGAGTTGTCGCAGTCCGCGTTGCGACCCATTCGCCGCAACATGCAGATCATTTTTCAAGATCCCTACAGCTCGCTCAACCCGAGGATGACCGTACAGTCCGCGCTCTCCGAAGCCCTCCGGGTGCATGGGATGGTGAGCTCGGCCTCCGAGGAGAAGACACGTATCGCCGAGTTGCTCGAACGGGTCGGCTTGCGACCCGAGCATATGCGTCGCTACCCACACGAGTTCTCCGGTGGGCAGCGACAGCGAATCGGCATTGCCCGCGCGCTGGCGGTCTCCCCGCGCTTCATCGTCGCTGACGAGCCGGTGAGTGCACTCGACGTGTCCATTCAGGCGCAGATCGTGAATCTGTTGAGCGACCTTCAGGACGAGCTCGGGCTGAGCTATCTATTCATCGCCCACGACCTGCATGTGGTGGAGCATGTCAGCCGGCGGGTCGCGGTCATGTATCTCGGACGGGTCGTGGAGCTGGCGACTTCGGATCAGATCTACAGCCAACCCCGCCATCCCTACACCGAAGCGCTCCTGAGTGCGGCGCCTGAGCCGGACCCAACCGCTCAAAAGCGGCGCTTAATCCTGGAAGGCGACGTGCCGAGTCCCCTCGATCCGCCGAGCGGGTGCGCCTTTCACCCGCGTTGCCCCATCGCCGAAAAAGGCTTGTGCGATCGCGAGGTTCCGGCGCTTCGGACCCTCGGCCCCGGGCATCAGGCTGCCTGCCACCTCGCCCGATAGCGGTTGCGGCGCTTAGTCCAGATGGGGTAACTATCACCGATGGCGGAATCGACCGATGAGTTCGGGATCGAACGGTACTATCGGAGCTTCTCCGCGGGTACGACGTTGTACTATGCCGGAGCCCCTGCCAACGAACTCTACCTGATTCGGACGGGCAGGGTGCGACTGGTCAAGCGGGCGCGAGGGCTCGAACGAAGCATTGGGCTCTACGGGGCCGACGAGATCGTCGGCGAAGAGGCGCTCCTGCAGGGGGCGCATCGGTGTTCGACCGCGGAAGCGATCGAGCCTGTGACGGCCTTAGTTATCGAGAGCGACACCTTTCGGGCTTTGGTGCGTCAGCGGCCGGAACTGGGTGAAGGCGTCATGCAGCAGCTCGCCCGTCGTCTGCAGCGCGCAGCGGAGCAGATCGAGAACTTTCTGCTACCGGATCCCACGATCCGAGTGCTGAACACTCTCCTACACGCGGTCGATGACGCCGAGGAGGACCAGCTCCAGCTCTCCCCCCTCGAATTATCCACTCGAACTGCATTGGATCTCGACCAGGTCAAAGCCGTCATCGGCCAGCTGAGAGAGCGCGGTTATCTCACGGTGGGTGATCAAACGATCACCATCAGCGACGCCTCGGCGCTCCGCCAACTCCACGACTTGCTTGGACTCAAGGAGGACGTGCGCCACGGACTGAGCTGTCGGTAACCCGACACCCCTTCTTGACCGAGGTCGTCGCACTCAGTAGACCCAGTACGTGGTTCGAATGTGGGGATGGGTTTGGCTGGCATGCCTGGTCGTTGGGTACGCTACAGCCTTCGCGGGGTGTGTAACAACCTCCGGGTCGACCACGCCTGACGGCGATCGATCGGAGCGCGAATTTCAGCTCGCTGCCGCGCTTCGGAGTGAGGGACAGACGGCCAGTGCCATTGAACATCTGCACACTGCCCTCGACCTCGATTCCAACAACGCGGGGGCCCACCTGCTCCTGGGGTTCATCCACATGGAGCGGCGCGACTACGACAAGGCCGAGAAGGACCTGCGCACCGGGATCAAGCTCCTTGAGAAGCAGAAGCAGGGGGGTACGACACTTGCCGAGTCGCGCAACATCTACGGGCTCTGCCTGATGGAGTTGGGGCGCTATGACGACGCCGTCGTGGTGCTCCGACAGTCCGCAACCGATGAACTGAACACAGCACCACATCTTGCGTGGGGCAATCTCGCGCTGGCACAATTGGAGCTAGGGGAATATCAAGAGGTGGTGAAATCTACGATGGAGGCGATCCGGATACAGCCACGATTCTGCGTTGGCTACTACACGATGGGCCAGGCCTTCTGGCACATGCAGCAGGTCAAGGATGCCGAGCGCGCGCTCAATAGTGCCATCAACGCCGACCCGTCGTGTTCCACCAGCGTGCAGCTTCAAGGCGCATGGCGCCTTCGAGGAGAAGTGCGTGCGCGCCTCGGGCACCGTCGAGATGCGCTTGCCGACCTAGAGCAGTGCGTAGAGCTCGACCCCTACTCCAACGACGGCCGCATGTGCCAGTCTCTGCTCGAGGCGTCTCGATGACGCGTGATTCAATCGGTGACTACTTGAAGACCGAGCGCGAGACGCGCCGGCTGTCGATCGAGGAGGTTTCGAGCACCACCCGCATCCCGCGCCGGACGCTTGAATCTCTCGAAGACGATCGCTTCGAAGATCTACCGAGCGGCGTATTCGTGCGCGGCTTCATCAAGGCCTACGCTTCGGCGGTCGACATCAGCGCCGACGAGGTGCTCGCGCGTTTCGACGAAGAACGCCCGCAAACGTTGTCTCCGGCGCCGCTTGCGACCGTCCACAGCCGTCGCGGGTACGGCGCTCTTTTGCTGGCGATCACCACAGCGGCACTTTTCGCGATCATCGTAGCTACCTTTGCCCTCGTGCGGCGTGCGCCTGCACAGGACGATCCGATTGAGCTATCCTCCGCGGTGCCGTGCCAAGTCGAAGCCGCCAAAGTCGAGCGCTCCTTCTGCGCTCCATCGACTATCGCGATTCCGATCGCATCGTTACGCTCCTAACCGAGGACTACGGCAAGATGTCCGCGCTCGCGCGCGGCGCCCGAAAGAGTCAGCGCCGGTTCGGCGGTGCGCTCCAACCCTACGTTCTGATGCACGCGCACTTCCGACCTGGTCGCGGTGAGCTCGCGCACTTGGAACGCGTATCGGTAGATCGATCGTTCCACGACATCTTGCGCAGCCTCGAGGCGATCGGGGCGGCGGGCGCGGGGCTGGCGGTCATTCGAGAGCGCGTCCCTGACCATGAGCCGGAGCCTGCGGTGTTTGAGACTGCCGTGCGGTTTCTGAGTGCGCTCAACGAGGGTGCACCGGCCGAGGAGGCGTTGGTGTGCCTCCAGATCCGAGTGCTTGCGCTGCTCGGGTTCGCGCCGACCCTCGACCAGTGTGTCCACTGCGCAAAGACGCCCGCCCAAGGACGCGCCGCATCCTTCGACGCTATGCGTGGGGGGATCGTCTGTAGGGCGTGTGGCGGCGGACGATTGGTGTTGTCGGCTGGGGCGCTTCGCCGTTGGGCCACGGTACAAGCGACCTCCGATCTCCCGGAGGAGCCATGGCCCGAGCGGGAGCGCGGCGAGATTCACGATGCGCTGGCACAGCTCGATGCAAACCATGCGACGGTGAGCGTCCGTGAGCGAACGGCGGCGGCCTCGGGCCGTTGGGCGGGAGCGCCACGTGAATGAAGCGCCCGAGCCGATCGAGCTTCGCGCGCCCCGCGGCGCCCGAGTGATGGAGATCGACTGGGAGGACGGGCATCGTAGTGTGTACACGCACGAGCTGCTTCGGGGCTTCTGCCCCTGCGCGCACTGTCAGGGGCACGAAGGCCCTGTCGAGTTCGTGGAAGGTGGCGACCTCGAGTTAACCGACATCCAGCCCGTCGGAAACTACGCGCTGCGCCTCGTGTGGCGCGACGGGCACAAAACTGGGATCTACAGCCATCGCTTCCTCCGGAGCCTGTGCGCATGTTCATCCTGTGCGGCGGACGAACCGAAGTCGCGCTCGTTTCGGCGTGAATAGGGCGGGTCCCCCCCGGTTTCTCTCTGTTACCATGTGCGTGGGGGGAACGAGTGACACTTCACGCTCTCATTGTCGACGACAGCAGCGCCGTGCGCGCGTTCGTTCGCGCTTCCTTGGAGGACGCGGACTTCGCAAGGGTGCAAGAGGCCGAGACCGGTTTCGAGGCGCTACGGTTGCTCGCTGCCAACGCATTTGATGTCGTCATCGTCGACGTCAACATGCCGGATATCAACGGGCTCGAGTTGTTGGCCTTCATGAAGAAGAGCCCCAGGCAACAAGGTGCCCGAAAGATTCTCATCAGCACGCAGGTGGACGGCCCTGACGCAAAGCGCGGAGCCGAGCTCGGGGCGGACGCCTTTTTGCAGAAACCGTTCGAGGTCGATGAGCTACGGGAGCTCATCCAAGGCCTCCTCGATGCTTCCGTGGGGGCCTCGCGGTGAGCGATCCGCGCGACAACGTGCAGCAGGAGTTCTTGGCCGAGGCCCAAGAGCTCGTCGAAGCGTTGTCACGCGACCTCTTGCTGCTCGATGAGGCGCATCATCGGGCCGAACGCATCAACCCGGGCTTGATCAACGAGATATTTCGCAGCGTCCACACCCTGAAGGGGATCGCTGGGATGTTCGGGTACAAACACGTGGGGGCGGTCGCTCACGCGCTCGAGGACTTGCTGGACGATTTGCGGCTAGGCCGCACGTTGGTCGGTTCGCAGCTCCTCGACGTCCTGTTCGACTCCGTGGAGCGCTTCCAGCGGCTCTTGGCGCTCGAAGATCCGGAGTCCCCAGAAGAAGAGGCTGGGGTCGAGGCCTACATCACGGCCATTCGCTCGATCGGAACCGAGAACAACGAGGAGGAAGGCGACCCACTCGACCAGTACGCCATTGAGCCGGCCGTTCTTTCCGTCCTGACGGAGTACGAGGAACATCGACTTCGGTCATGCATTCGAGAAGGGCTGAGTCTCTATCGACTTCGCGCCGCTTTCGATCTGGCTGCGATCGACGACTCGATCGAGTCGTTACGCGATGTGGCCAGCGACGACGCGGAGATCATCACCTATCTGCCGAGCATGGAAGGTGGCAACGAGGACACGATCGAGCTCGTGGTGCTACTTGCCAGCCGCGTTCCCCTGGATGAGCTCCAGGGACATTTCGAGGGGCGATACGGGACGCTCGAGGCGATCGAGGAGCGAACGCACCTGCCTACACTTCCGCCGAGGCTCACATCCATCCCCTCGGCTGCCGTGAGCATGGGGCCTCAGTCTGAAGAGGACCCGAACCAGGCGTCCCTGCGGTCGGTCGCCAACTCGGTTCGCGTGGATATTCGCAAACTGGACCACCTGATGAATGTAGTCGGCGAGCTCGCCTTGGTTCGGAGCGCCATCAATCGAATCGTCGAGCAGTTCAAAGACGACTCGACTAGCCGGCAATCGCTCATGGCTCTGGACCGGATAGGCCGCGGCTTCGAACGGCAGCTTGCCGAGCTCCGAACTGGGATCCTCGACGTCCGCATGGTGCCGCTCGGTCAAGTGTTCAACAAGCTCGCCCGCATCGTGCGGCAAGCGGCGAGGGAGCGCGACAAACAAGTGCGACTGGTCGTCACCGGTGCGAGCACGGAGGTCGACAAACTCATCGTGGAGGAGTTGACCGACCCGCTCATGCACTTGGTCAGAAACGCCATCGATCACGGCATCGAGTCTGCCGACGCGAGGACTCGCGGGGCCAAGCCGGCGGAAGGCACCCTTGCGCTCAACGCCTATCACAAGGGCAGCAACGTCGTCATCGAAGTCGAGGACGACGGCGGCGGCATGAATGCGCACCAGCTCCGAGAGACAGCGATTTCGCGAGGCCTGTTGAGTCCGGACGCGGGCCATGAGCTCAGCCGTCAAGAGATGCTCAACTTGGTGTTCCTTCCGGGCCTGAGTACGAGTTCGGAGATCACCGATCTTTCGGGCCGTGGCGTCGGCATGGATGTCGTCAAGACGAACATCCTTCGGTTGGGTGGGATGATCTCGATCGCTAGCGAGCAGGGTAGCGGAACGAAGATCACGGTCACGCTTCCGATCACTCTGGCGATCATTCGCGCGCTGATCGTCACGGTCGCGTCACGCACGTTCGCCCTGCCAATCACCGCGGTTCGCGAAGCGATTCCGTATGTGCCGGAAGAGGTGCGCACCATTCAGGGCCGCGAGGTCATTACGTTCCGAGGCGAAACGCTTGCGCTCTGTGATTTGGCCCGCTTGTTCGGGTTCCGTGGGGGGAGTCGACAAGAAGGCCGGTTCGTCGTCGTCGGTTCGATGGGCAATCGAGAGCTCGGGTTCGTCGTCGACCAGCTGGTCGGGCAGGAAGACGTGATCATCAAAGCCCTAGGAAAGAGCCTGTCCTCGGTTCAGGGCTTCGCTGGAGCGACCGATTTGGGCGACCACAAGGTCGCGTTGGTGCTCGACGCACCGGCGCTCTTCACCGAACACTTCGATGGTCCAGACGCGCTCCGGGCCTTGGAGACGCACCCGTGAGCCTGACTGCACAGGGGGGCACACTGGTCCCCGAGTCGGAGGGCGAGGCTGGGGCGGTCGCGGTGCTAGCGGTGCTGGCGGGCGATGAGGCGTATGGGTTTTCGCTGTCTGCGGTGCGCGAAATTCTCATGCCGCCACCTTTGACAGAGGTTCCACGCGCGCCCGAGCACGTCCTCGGCGTCATTGCCGTGCGCGGTCAGATCATCACAGTGATCGACCTGCCCAAGATGTTGGATCTCGAAGTCGAGCAGAACGATCCATACGGGCGCATCCTATTGGTCGACAACGGAGAGGAGCTAATCGGGGTTGCGGTAGACCGTGTCATCCAGGTCTACCGAATGGAGCCGGGGCAGATCGAGTACGCAAGTGCGATGAGCGCGGAGCTCTCCGAGTATGTCATTGGTGTCGGCCGGGTCCCGTCAGGCTCCCCAGCCGAGTCGGAAGACATGTTGATTCTGATCGACGCAGTGTCGTTGCTGGGGAAATGAAGTGAGCGGAGGCCGGGCATACAGCGCGACACTCGCCAAGGACTTGATTCAGGTCGAGGTCGACACCGTCCTCTATGCGATCGAGGTCGCGCGAATCCGCGAGATCGTCAACCCGCTTCCGCTCATCGAGCTGCCGAGGGAGCGCGCGTTTGTCCTCGGGGTGTCGGACTATCGCGAGCAGGTGCTGGTGGTCGTCGACCTGCGCCGCCTTTTCGGATTGCCGGCGCAGCAGGCGAGTCGGCGTACCAAGTGGGTCATCATCGAGACGGCGGGCACGCTTGTTGGGGTCGTGGTCGACGCCGTGCTCGACGTCTTTTCATCCGCTGAAGGTCAGCAACGTGAAGTGCCGGTGTTGGACGACCGCCATCGCGGGCGCGGCATTACATCAGCCTATCGGCACGGCGATCGACTCGTGTTCTTGCTCGACGCGGAACGACTGGTCGAACCGGCAACGGAGGTTGGTCCCGAAGAGATGCCGTCGTTGCCTTCGGAGGCACCGTGAACGGCGATCGGCTCGAACAAGCGTTTCATTCCGCTGACCCCGACGTTCGGCGCCAAGCGGTCTGCAAGATGAGCCTGCGTCCTCAGGGGACGCCACTGACTCAGATTCTCGACGCGCTGTCGGACACCGATTGGCGTGTTCGACGCGAAGCGATTTCGCTCGCTGCGCAAACGCACGAAAAGGACGCCCTGATCGACGCGCTTCTGGTGAGGGTGGTCGAGACGGAGAACATCGGCCTACGCAACGCGGCGATTGAAGTTCTCGGGGTCGTTGCTCAAGGCAAGGCCGACAAGTTCGTCGAGGCCTGCCATGCCGCTGGGGACGGAGTTCGGAAGTTTCTCGTCGAGGCCATGGGCAAGACCCGAGACCCCCAGATGATCGACCATCTCGAGGTGCTGCTTCGGGGGCAGGACGCCAACGTGGCAGCCGCCGCGGTCGAGGCTCTGGTTTGCATCGGAGGCGCTCGCGCAGAAGCCCTTCTCCAAGAGCAACTTTCCACTCCCCATTTGTTTCTCCGCATTTCGACCGTTGAAGGGCTGACCCGGCTGGGAACGCGCGTACCTTGGGACGAACTCCGCCCCGCCGTTGAAGACGCGATCGTGCGCCGGATCTCCGCCGAGCTCCTCGGAAGGACCGGCGAGCCGGAAGCCCTGGAGTTTCTCCTTGAGCTGGCAGCGGATTCCTCACCTCAGACCTCGGCGGCGGCCCTTCGCGCCATCGCGGAGCTCGCGGGCGAGGCGGAGGCCCATCGAGCCGAATTGACCGACCGGCTGAGCGCCTCGAACGAGTCATTTCGGCATGCGCTGCACGAGGCTCTCCTTCACGGCGACACTTCGACTCGGCAGGGTGCCGGGTATCTTGCGGTGCTGTGCAGGGACGAGAGCTCGCTCGAAGCCGTCCTGCAAACCATTGCAGACGACGTGGCGGATCCTGAAACCGTGGAGGCCCTTCGGGGCTGGGGGCCTGGACTCATAGAGCCTCTGCTCATGCAGCGTCGGGGCGAGCCCCGGGTTTGGGCCATTTCACTCGAGCTAGCCGCCGAGCTGAGCTACCAACACCTCGAGGCCGTTGGGCCGAGCTCGCGCGACCGGATTCGCAGCCTGATCGAAGCGGATTTGACCGATGCCACAGACGCTGTTCGAGCCGCCGCAGCCCAGAGCCTTCGCTGGTGGGGCGACCCACGCGACTGCCGCGCGCTCGTCGAGTGCCTGGGCAGTCCTTCGCACTTGGTTCGCGCGGCGGCGACCAGCGCGCTCGAGGCGCTCGCCGAGCGTGTGCCCGCCGTCGTAGAGGAGGCCCTCCAGCGCGCCGATCTCGACGGGCCCGGGGGGGCCGACATTGCGCACGTGCTCTCGCGTTTGAACTCTGACGGCGCGGTCGAAGTGCTCAAGCGTGGGTTGCACAGCCGCGACCCCCGTACTCGTCGGGCCGCGGTCCAAGCGCTCGCGATGGCCAACGCCACCGATGTCGCTCAACTGATCGGCTACGCCGTCGCGGACGAGGACATCGATGTCCAGATTGCGGCGGTCCGGACCCTTGGGCAGATGAGCACCAACGAGGCCAACGCTCCGCTCAGCGCGGCGCTCGATTCGCCGTTCCCTCCGATCCGCGCCGAGGCAGCGCTTGCTCTCGGGCGGCGCGAGGCTAGCAGCGCCGTCCCTCGAATTCGCGCCTTGCTGGAAGACGAAGAGCCGGTGGTTATGGCTGCCGCGCTCGATGCTCTTGCGTGGTTTGGGGATTCCGAAGTCAGCGACGCTGTCGATCGCGCGCTCGCCCATTCGGACGACGAGGTTTTTCAGGCGGGACTCCGGGCGGCTCGCACCTTGCCTGTGCACGACGCCGAGCGGCTGTTGAGCCGGGGGCTCGAACATTCAGCGTGGAACGTTCGAATGCTGGCGATCAAGCTCTTGCTCGAGCTCAATACAGATCGCGCGCGTAAGCTGCTCACGCACGCGCTCACGATCGAAAGCGATTCCATGGTCCGGCACGCCATCGAGAGCGGACTCCTCGGAGAGTAACGTGAGCTTGTTGCACGATGCGGGGCCGACCCTGGACCTCAAGGAGTTCCGACTTCTTCGGGATTTCGTCAACCGCTTCTGCGGAATCTACTTCGCCGACGACACTTCGTACGTCGTCGAACGGCGGCTCCGGGAACGCCTTCGTGAGCTGGGTATCGACAACTTCACCGAGTACTACCGGTACCTGAAGTACCACCCGAGAGCCCAGGCCGAGCTCGAGGCGGCGGCCGAAGTGTTGACGACAAACGAGACTTATTTCTTTCGGGAGGCCTACCAGCTTCGGGCGTTTACAGACGAAATTCTACCGGTCGTGCGAGGGCGTGCGCTCGCACGCGGCTCGAAGCGGCTCGACATCTGGAGCGCCGGGTGCTCGAGCGGTGAGGAAGTCTACACGATCGCGATGCTCGTCGATGCGACCGGCCTGTTCGAGGGTTGGGACATCCGGGTGTTCGGCAATGACATCTCGCGGCGCGTGCTCCAGAAGGCGCGCGGAGCGACGTATCGCCCGGCGAGCTTTCGGGCGATGATTCCGGACTACGAACGCTATTTCATCGAGACCGACGAGGGGCGGCAGGTCCATCCCCGCATTCGGGCGATGTGCCATTTTGGGCACCTCAACCTGATGAACCAACGGCGCTCTGCCATCGTGGGACGCGTGGACGTCGCGTTCTGCCGCAACGTCTTGATCTACTTCGACGACGCGTCGCGTCGCAAGGTGCTGGACACCATCTACCAAAGACTGAATCGAGGCGGATACTTACTTCTCGGCCACAGCGAATCGCTGCTTCAGTCGACGACTGCTTTCGAGATCGCACAGCTGTCCACCGACATCGTGTATCGACGACCCATTCCGTACACCGAATTGCCTCCGAGGAGGGGATAGATGAGAGAGCTCCGTGCACTCGTCGTCGACGACTCCTCGCTCAATCGGCGCACGATTGCAGCGATCGTTCGTGAGATACCGGGCGTCTCGCACGTGGACATTGCGAGCGATGGGGCGGACGCCCTTCGGGTTGTCGAAGCGAACCCGCCCGATTTCATCACCCTCGACTTGGAGATGCCTCGACTGGATGGGTTCGAGTTCCTACAGCTTCTGATGGACCGACATCCGCTTCCCGTCGTCGTGGTGTCCGGTCTGTCGGCGAAAGAACATGTCTTCCGTGCCCTCGAACTCGGCGCGATCGACTTCATCGAGAAGCCCCAGGGCACGGATGCCCCCCTCGAGAGCCTACGCAGGCAGCTCGTCGAGAAGGTGGGGGTCATCCAGCAGCTATCGCCACTCGCGCTTCGCAGGACCACCCTCGGGGGACTGGCGCTCGACCCCGACGTTCGCGAGAAGAAGACGAGCGCGCGTGCGCCCTCGGTGCTCAAGAGGGTGCCCAGCAAGGTTATCGTCATCGGGGCGTCGACCGGAGGACCGAGGGCGCTGGTGACCTTGTTCCGCCACCTGCATCATGACGTCGACGCCGCGCTGGTGGTCGCTCAACACATGCCGCCACGTTTCACCACCACGTTCGCTAGCCGCCTCGATAGGACGGGGGTGGTGCAGGTTTCCGAGGCCCGACAGTACGAACGTCTCGCTCGTGGCCATGCCTACGTCTGCCCCGGCGGGCGGTGCATCGAGGTCGTTCCCTCCGACCGCGGACCCGCGATACGTGTCGTCGAGCCCGACAAACGCTCTCACTACGTCCCCTCGATCGACCAGCTCTTCCAGTCGGCCGCCCGCGTGCTCGGTGACAAGGCGGTTGCCGTGGTACTCACGGGGATGGGGGACGACGGGGCTGAAGGGGTCCGGGCCATCTCGGAGCGAGGCGGCAGCGTGCTCGTGGAGGCGCCCGAGACCGCCGTGGTTGCTGGGATGCCGCTGGCGGCACAAAGAACGGGAGTGCCACACCAATCCCTGGGGATCTGGGCGCTTGGTGACATGCTCGCGGAGTTGGCGGGCCCAGCCCGGAGATGAGGCCCAAACTTTGAGCACGTCGTTTCGTATCGTAGGATTGAACTAGCTATGCGCCGTTACCGCTGCCTCGTCGTCGAAGATTCCAAGACCATGCGCAAGATGTTGGCGGAGTCTCTCGAACGCATTCCCGGCATGGAAGTCGTTGAGGCAGAGAATGGCCTGGCCGGCATCCGCGCGCTCGCCGCACAGCGGTTCGACCTCGTGCTGACCGATGTCAACATGCCCGTGATGGACGGATTGAAGCTCGTTCGGCACGTTCGAGCCGACCCGCGGCACGAGAAGACACCTATCGTGATCATCACCACGGAGAGCGCGCCGCACGATCGGGACCGCGCCCTAGCGCTCGGCGCGAACGCATACATCGAGAAGCCGATTCAGGCGCCACGTGTCATCCGTGCCGTGAAGAGACTGCTCGAGGTTTGACGATGGCTGACGAAGAATCACCGCCCCGAGGGAAAGGCATTTTGCATCCCGAAGGAATGCAAGCGGTGAGGGACTTCGCGTCCGGCGTCGTTCATGAAGTCAACAACATTCTCGGGGTGATCATCGGGAACGCGCACCTCGCGGACAAGAACGTTTCGAGCCCGGATGCCCTCGAGAAGTACATGGGCGAGGTGCGTGGTGCGGCCGAAGAGGGGCGCGACCTCATGCGTCGCCTCGCGGTCCTCGCTGGGGAGGAGTCGGCTCGATCGCGCGCGCTCTCGCTCAACGACCTCGTCCTCAACGCGGTTGCCGAGCTCGACACCCCGGTCGAGCTCGACCTGAGCGTGGAAGATGCGACCGTACAGCTCGATGTATGGATGGCTCGGGAGGCGCTTACGGGTGCGGCTCTGTTCATGGCACAAACCAAGGCCGTGACGTCGGTGCGCGTCGCCACTCGCGTCGTCGGTTCGGCCGTCGCGCTGACGATCGAAGACGACGGCGCGAGTCCGAGCGACAAAGAGCTCGGGGCGCTTTTCACCCCATTCACCAAGCTCGACCGCCGGCCCAAAGTGGGCCTAGAGCTGACGCGGCTTGCGGATCTTGCGTCGCGCGCTGGCGGTTACGTCACCGCTAGCGTGCGAGAACCACGTGGCCTTCGCATCGTCCTGACGCTGCCGGTTACCGAGGGGACGCCCTCAGGAGACAGTCCAGGTGTGTCCCTGCCGAAGAAGAGCGTGTAAGTCCGGCTTCCCGAAGCGTTCCTTCGCCAGGTCGCGTTGTACACGCACACTCTCGTTGTAGACCGGGCCCGGCTGGCGATAAATCACGCCCAGTGCGACCACCTCGGGCAGGTCGGTGAGCATCCATGCAAGCGACGAATTGGTCTCGTCGTGAACGACGAGGTCGTCCTCCGTCACGCCGTCTTCTCCGATCGTCACGATCTCGAGGCTGAGCGTCTCCGGCTTCAACTGAAGTCCCTTCTCCGCGTTGGCACCGAACTTCATCGGTTGCCCATGCTCGAGCCAAAGCTGGTACGCCGGGCCGGTCTTTCGATCGGTGATGAGGTCGAAGACGCCGTCGTTGAAGACCGGGCAGTTCTGGAGGATTTCGATGAACGACGCGCCCTTGTGCTCTCGTGCCGCTATCAGTGCGTCCGGGAGCTTCTTCGAGGTGTCGAAGGCGCGGGCGACGAACGTTGCGCGCGCGCCCAACGCGATACGCGCCGGCACCACTGGCTGGTCGATCGAACCGAGTGGGCTCGAAGGAGTGACCTTTCCCACCTGTGAGGTGGGGGAATACTGCCCCTTGGTCAGCCCGTAGATCTGATTGTTGAACAACATGATCTGAAGATCGATGTTTCGCCGCAGCACGTGAAGCAGGTGATTGCCCCCGATGCTGAGCCCATCCCCGTCGCCGGTGATGACCCATACGTCGAGCTCGGGATTGGCGAGCTTGAGACCGCTTGCGACTGCGGGTGCCCGACCGTGGATCGTGTGAAACCCGTAGGTGTTCATGTAGTACGGGAACCGGCTCGAGCAGCCGATGCCGGAGATGAACACGGTGTTCTCTGGAGTCGAGCCTAGGCTCGGCAGCGTGCGCTGTACCGCGGCGAGGATGGCGTAGTCGCCGCAGCCTGGGCACCAACGAACTTCCTGATCGGAAGCGAAGTCTTTGCGGGTGTACTCTTTGTCTGGCGGGTTGGCACTCATGACGCACTCCGTTGCAGCCGCTCTTCGACCGCCTGCACGAGGCTGGCGATTTGGAAGGGATGCCCTGTGACCCTGGTCAGGCTCTCGGCGTCCACCAGGTACTCTGCCCGGAGCAGCTTCACGAGCTGTCCGTTGTTGAGTTCCGGGACCAGAACGCTATTGAACGAACGCAGTAGATCGCCGAGCCCCTCGGGAAGAGGCCAGATGTTGCGGAGGTGCAAGTGCGAAACCCCGTGCCCCTTCTGTCGCAGGATCCGTACCGCCTGGCTGATCGAACCGTAGGTCGAGCCCCAGCCGACGACCAGCAGATCGCCGTGGTCATCGCCCTGGTCGACCTTTGCCGCGGCGATGCTTCGGGCGATGCCCGCCACTTTGTCCTGTCGGAGCTTGGTCATCAGGTGGTGGTTGTGGGGGTCGTAGGAGATGTGACCCGTATCCCGGTGCTTCTCGAGGCCGCCGATCCGGTGCTCGAGGCCGGGCGTCCCCGGAATGGCCCATACACGGGCAAGCGTGTTGTCGTCCCGCAGGAACGGGTGAAAACCCTCCGGGTCTGTGTGGAACTCGGTTGGGAAGGGCTCGAGCGCGTCGAGGTCGGGCAGAGGCCAAGGCTCTGCGCCGTTCGCGAGATAGCCATCGGTGAGCAAGATGACGGGCGTCATGTACTTCACCGCGATGCGCAACGCTTCGATTGCCATGTAGAAGCAGTCGCCCGGCGTAGCGGCGGCCAACACAGCCAGCGGCGCGTCGCCGTTGCGTCCCCAGACGGCTTGGAAGAGGTCCGACTGTTCGGTCTTCGTGGGAAGCCCGGTGGACGGCCCGCCGCGCTGAACATCGACGATGATCAGTGGAAGTTCGGCCGCAATCGCCAGACCAATCGCCTCGGACTTCAAAGCGACACCAGGGCCGGACGTGCCGGTGATGCCGATCGAGCCGCCAAAGCTTGCGCCCACCGCGGCCGCGACTGCGGCGATTTCGTCCTCCGCCTGGAAGGTAGTGACGCCAAAGTGCTTGAGCCGTGCCAGGTTGTGCAAGAGATTCGAGGCGGGGGTGATGGGGTAAGACCCGTACATGATGTTTAGGCCCGCAAGCTGTGCGCCCGCGACCAGACCCCATGCCGTCGCCTCATTGCCGCTGATGTTCCGGTATTCGCCCGGGGTCAGGTTGGCTGGCGGCACCTCATAGGCGTTGATCCCGTGCGGCAACTCCGCATTTTCCCCGTAGATATGCCCCGCGTTGAGCGCAGCGATGTTTGCCTCGGCGAGCTTGGGACGCTTGGCAAACTTCCCTTTGAGCCACGTGACGGTCTGCTCGCGCTCGCGGCCGAAGAGCCAGTACATGAGGCCCAAGGTCCACATGTTCTTGCATCGGTTCGCGTCCTTGGAACCGAGGCCGACATCTTTCACCGCATCGAGGGTCAGCTTCGTGATGTCGAGCGCCAACACGCGAAACCGATCGAGGGTGTCGTCTTCGAGTGGGTTGCTCTCGTAGCCGGCCTTCTTGAGATTGTTCGCGGTGAACGCCCCCGCGTTGACGACCACCAGGCGACCTGGCTTGAGGATGTCCGTGTTCACCTTGAGGGCTGCGGGGTTCATCGCCACCAGCACATCGGGTGCGTCACCCGGCGTTTGGATGTCGTGCGCGGCGAAGTGAATCTGGAATCCGGAGACACCGTAGGTGGTCCCAGCAGGCGCGCGAATCTCAGCGGGGAAGTCCGGGAACGTCGCTAGGTCGTTCCCTGCGTCCGCGGTAGCCGTGGTGAACTGGCTACCGGTAAGTTGCATCCCGTCGCCGGAATCCCCGGCGAAACGAATCACAACAGAGTCTAAGGTTTCACGCGGACTGGGCTGAACGCGCGCAGCGGCAGATGTTTCCATGCTCGATCGTCGATTCTAGTCCCGTAGGCGCCTCGGCGCCCGTCCTTCCGGGCCAAACTGGAACGCGTTCTAAGGCCGGGGTCCCCGGTCCGCAAGTGCTTATCGAATCGTTGGACGATGAGACACCACTGTCCCATCCTCCGAGTATGGTTGAGGTCAAAATCTGTGGGCTGACTACAGTTGACGACGCAGTGCGTTGCACCGAGGCGGGAGCCGATGCCCTGGGCCTCAACTTCTGGCCAGGCTCGCCCCGCCACGTCGACGTTCCTACCGCCCGCGCGATCGTCGAGGCGTGCGGGGACCAGGCTACGATGGTGGGGGTCTTCGTTGATTTCACCCTCGACCAGGTCCGCGAGATCCTGCAAGAAACTGGGACTCAATGGGCGCAACTCCACGGCGATGAGACGCCGGGTCTCGTCGCGGAGCTTCTGCCTCACGCCTACAAGGCGATTGGGGTGAAGGACGGTTCAGCGATCGAGCTGGCGCGAGAGTACCCGGGCGAGCACCTGCTCCTCGACGCCAGCGTACCGGGGATGCCCGGAGGTACCGGCCGGACCTTCGACTGGGCGATCGCCGCCTCGGTCGCCAAGGAGAGGAAACTAACCCTGGCCGGCGGGCTAACCCCAGACAACGTCGCGGACGCCGTGCGTGCCGTGAGGCCGTTCCGCGTCGATGTCGCGTCCGGCGTCGAATCAGCCCCGGGCCGCAAGGCCCCGGACCTCGTCAAGCGATTCATCGAAGCGGCCAAGAGCCCGTAGGGGCGGGCGTGGGCGAAGCCCCGTGGGAAACGCGAAGCGCTTCCTCTACGGGGTGCTAGCCTCCGCTCCTCACTACTCGAGGAGGATTCATGCGTTCTGTGCTTCTAGCTTCCGCTCTCACCGCTGGTGTCATGTGGCTTGCCCTCGGCGGTGCCCCCGCCCAATCGCAGGCCGACGACAAGGCCGCGTCCTGCGAAACCTGCGCGCAAGGGTCCGATTGCCCACACTGCGCTGAGGGCAAGACCTGCCCGCATTGCACCGAGGGCAAGGCGTGCCCGTACTGCAAGCAGGGCAAAACCGCATGCACCCACTGCGGCAAGAGCAAGGGCCACCACGGCAGTTACGGAAAATGGGGCTCACACAAGTGGGAGTACAAGTGCGTTCGCCCGAACAAGAAGCCGGAGGCCATGACCAAGCAGTTTTCGGGTCTTGGCGAAAAGGGCTGGAAGCTCGCGCAGGCCGACAGCGGCGTCTGGTGCTTCAGTCGCATCCGTAGCGCAGAGTAGCGGTTTAGCGGTTTAAGATCTGGTCTGAGATGTAGTTTGCGAGGGTGTAGACGGTGATCTGAGGGTTCACGAGTAGGGACGATGGGAAGAGGCTTGCGTCCGGGACATAGACATTGTCGAGGTCGTGGCAGCGACCGTCGGGTGCGACCACGCTGGTGTTGGGGTCGGCGCCCATGCGCATCGTGCCCTGGGGGTGGTACGAGGTCATCCGATACAGGTGCTTGCCGTTCGTCAGCGTGTTGATCACGGAGTCGATTTGGTCTGCGCTTTCGATCGTGGTTTTGCGGGTCGTGGGCAGGTACACCCGCTTCGCTCCCGCCGCGAAGTAGATCTGTGCCGTCCCGCGTAGGGCCTCGCGCATGGACTTGAAGTCGCGGTCATCGAGGTCGTACTCGATGCGCTTACGGTCACCATCGAGGTAGACGCGGCCGACGTTGTGGTCGTGGATCAGGGTGATGGCGGCCTGGTACTTCTTGCTCTGCTCCATGAACTCGACGAAGTCGCGTCCGATGCCTCCGTCGACCCAACTGCTCGTGATGACCGGGCCGACCATGCCAGCTTCCACCAAGTACCCACCCTCGAGCGGGTTCTCGAAGTCGCCGGCCTGCGCGGTCAGCGTCGCTCCGATCCATCCGTAGACGTCGTGGTCGTGCTCACCGAAGACCGCGAGCGAGGGATGGCAGGCGAAGTTGCGGCCGACCTCGCCGCTGCTGTTTCCGATCTTGTTCTTCTGAAACAGCAGCGGCGTCTGAATCGCGCCAGCCGCAACGACCACCAAGCCGGCCTTCACTCGAACCGGCTTGGCGACGCCCGCAGCGTCCGTGGCTACCGCGTGGACGGCGGTCACTCGACCCGCTTGGACTTCAAAGACCTCTGCGCGCGTCCCACTGAGGATCGTGGCGCCAAGCTCACTCGCCCAGGGCAGATAGGTCACCAGCATCGATTGCTTGCGGTCGGTTTTGCAGCCGGAGATACAATGCCCGGTAAGCGCACAGTCCTTGATGTTGCGGGAGATTGGGGCCGCCGGGATGCCGACCTTCTTCGCGCCCTCAATCAGCAGGCGCCCGTTGTAGTTGATCTCCTGCGGCTCGTTCTGATGAACCGAAAGGTTTCGCTCGACGCGCTCGAAGTAGGGAGCGAGGGACTCGGGGGAAAGATTGTCGAGACCGTGCTCCTCGCCCCAGTTCTCGAGAACCTGGTCGGGCGCGCGAAAACACACGGCACCGTTGACGACCGTCGAGCCTCCGACGCACCTTCCTTGAAGGATCGGTAGGTCGCCGGTGGTGTTGATCTGATTCCCATGGTCCTCGTACAAGGTTTCGAGAGCGGTGGTTGCATGCTCCTGAAACGCGCTCGATGGGATGTGTGGCCCGGCTTCGAGGACGACGACTTTCGCTCCCGAGCGGGCCAGTTCGTACGCGGTCACCGCACCTCCGGCCCCCGACCCAATGACGACTACGTCGGCGTCGAGGTTCAGCCCAGCGTCCGGGATGTCGCTTGGCTCCGTGACTCTCAACACCGGGAGTCCGCCGGCTGTGGTCTTGGGTTCGCTCGCCATCGCGCTCAATCCCTCACTGCCTCCGGCATCGGCGCATTGCCGAGGCTTGGAATCCCGCCGGCTTCCGACACCGGACCCTGATAACCAATCGCGCGGCCCGCCTCGATGTCCTTCCAGTACCCGTAACACATCAGCTTCTTGATGACGGTGGAGATGCCGCGTTGGATCTCCACGCCTTCTTCCCACTGCCGGATGTAGTCGGACCGCTGCTCAACCGAGAGTTTCACGAATCGAGCAAAGTGGAGCCCGATCACGATCGCCCCGTAGTTGAAGAGCTTGAGCCCGATGCGGACTTGTTCGAGGGTCGGAGCGTCCATCAGGGAAAACGCGTGCTCGATGTTGTCCACGACCGGAACCTCGGACAGCGGCTTCAGTGAAGTGCCCTCGGTCGGGATATAAACCTCCGCAAACCGCTCGAGGAGCTCGCGCTCATCGGCGCTGAGGACGACCGCCTCAGAGGCACCCGCTCGCTCGCCGTCGCACGCGGGCAGAAGCACGAGGCTAGCGCTGGAGAGCACGCCGAGCTTCGTAAACGCTCTTCGCGACAGATTGTACTTCACCCAACCACCACGACCGCGACTATACCCTCCTGCACCCGCCGACCAAACTGATAAAAAGCGGATCGCGGATCGCGGATTGCGGATCAGCGGTCAGCGGTCAGCGGTTCGGTGCCAGTGCCAGTGCCAGTGTCAGCGTCAGCGCCAGTGTCAGCGCCAGTGTCAGCGCCAGTGCCAGTGCCAGCGCCAGTGTCAGCGCCAGTGCCAGTGTTTGCGGCTTCTCGTTCGTCGAGGCCGCGGTAGATCAATCGCTGGGCGGTCTTGGTGACCTGTCGGTGCAGCTTTGCCACGAGCTCTTCGTCGTCCGCCGCCTCCGGCCCGTGCGGCAAATGGATCGGTTCGCCAACGATGTAGTGCAGCTCGGCGGGGAAGGGGAGAATGCCAAGGCCCAGGTAGATTGGGGTGACGTACTTTTCACCTAATAGCTCGGCGACGAAGCGGCCGATGCGGCTCTCACGGACGCGGTCTTTCGAGACGACCTGGACGTAGAGCTCTTCGTTCCCGATGCCGGCCACCGGGATGATTGGCTTCTGGGCGCGCAGAGCGGTTCGGACGAAACCGCGGCTGCCCTCCCATTGGAGGCGGTATGCGTCCTCGGGGGCCGATAGCGCTTCCTTTGCGCCACCCGGGTAGACAAGGACGAGTTGATCGTCTTGTAGGAGGCGCACCGCGGCTTCGGGCTCACCTTCGATGATGCCCATGTCGCGCGCGAGGTCGCGAAAGATGGGAGTGGCGAAGACAACGCGGTCGCCGAGCGATCGCAGCACCCGGCCGGCTCTCTCGTGGATGAGCCCGATGAGCACCGCGAGGTCGAGGCCCAAGTGGCCGTGGTTGGTGACGAGCAGCGCGCCCCCTTCTTGCGGGATGTTCTCGATGCCCTCGATGGTCGGTTGAAACCATTGATGCAGGATCGCGGTGCGCCGGATCGTGCGCTCGAATGCCCGCCGGTCGAAGGGCGGAAGCGTCTTCTTGGTTGGCTCGTGCATGCGCGGGGCTCTCCTATGCGCTACGTTCCGCGCCTCATGCAACCCCCCGAACCGGCTTCCGGGCGTTACGGCCCCTACGGCGGACGCTATGTCGCGGAGACCCTGATGCCCGCGCTCGACGAGCTGACGCAGGCCTATCAGGAGTCTCAGCAGGATCCGGCCTTTCAAGCGGAGCTCGATACGCTCCTCCACCACTACGCCGGGCGCGAAACGCCTACTTATTTCGCGTCCCGCCTCACGGAGGAGATCGGGCCACGAATCTGGCTCAAGCGCGAGGACCTCTGCCACACCGGTGCCCACAAAGTGAACAACACCCTAGGCCAGATTTTGCTGGCCAAGCGGATGGGCAAAACCCGGATCATCGCCGAGACCGGAGCGGGTCAGCACGGCGTGGCGACTGCGACCACATGTGCGCTGATGGGGCTTCCTTGTGAAGTGTACATGGGCTCCGAAGATGTGCGTCGCCAGGCGCCCAACGTGAGGCGGATGGAGCTTCTCGGCGCGCAGGTGCACTCCGTCACGTCGGGGTCCTCGACCTTGAAGGACGCGATGAACGAGGCCCTCCGCGATTGGGTCACCAACGTTCGCACCACGCACTACTGCGTCGGCTCGGTGGCGGGCCCGCATCCGTATCCGGTCATCGTCCGCGACTTCCAGGCGGTCATCGGCCAGGAGGCGAGGGCGCAGATGCTCGCGCAGGCCGGCAAGCTTCCGGACGCGGTCGTCGCCTGCGTGGGTGGCGGCTCCAACGCCATGGGCATCTTCTCCGGCTTCATCGACGACGAAGAGGTTCGCCTGATCGGCGTCGAAGCGGCGGGAGATGGAATAGACACCGGCCGCCACGCCGCTCCATTGTGTGCGGGCGGAGTCGGGGTCCTGCACGGCGCGAAGAGCTACGTCCTTCAAACCTCCGACGGGCAGATTGTCGAAGCGCACTCGATCAGCGCCGGCCTCGACTACCCTGGGGTCGGTCCGGAGCACGCTTGGCTCAAAGATACCGGGCGCGCGACGTACGGTGCGGTCACCGATGACGCGGCGCTCGATGCGTTCCAGCAGCTGTGCCGGACCGAAGGCATCATCCCCGCGCTCGAGACCAGCCACGCGTTCGCGTACTTGCCGACGCTCGCCAAAGAACTCGGTCCGGACGCTGATATCCTGGTGTGCCTTTCGGGGCGTGGTGACAAGGACCTCGAAACCGTGCTCGAGAAGCTCGGGGAGAGGGGCTGACGTGGGGCGTATTGCTGACGCGTTCGATAACGCGCGAAAAGAAGGCCGCTCCGCGCTCGTGATCTACCTGTGCGCGGGCGACCCCGACCTGAGCACGACCGCCGACCTCGTGGTGGCTGCTGCGGAGGCAGGCGCCGACGTCATTGAGCTCGGCGTTCCGTTCAGTGACCCGACCGCCGACGGGCCCGCGATTCAACGCGCGGCCGAACGATCGCTACGAGGCGGCACGACGCTCGCCAAGGTGCTCGACACCGTGCGTGAGATTCGAAGCCGTACCGACGTACCGATTCTGCTCTTCGGGTACTACAACCCGATCCTCTCCTACGGCGAGCAACAGCTCGTGGACGATGCCGCAGACGCGGGCGCCGACGGGTTCCTCGTCGTCAACCTCCCGCCTGAGGAAAGCGCGGGGCTGAGAGGCCCGGCGGTCGAAAAGGGTCTCGACTTCGTTCCGCTCGTGGCGCCGACGAGCAACCCCGAGCGAATTGCCCAGGCAGCGGACGCCGCGACGTCGTTCATCTACTACGTCTCGATGACCGGGGTCACGGGATCCCAAGCCGTGGACCTGGCCAGCGCGGCAAAGCGGGCCGGCGCACTGCAACGCGAGCTCGGCCGCCCGCTAGCGATCGGCTTCGGCGTGAAGACCCAAGACGACGTCGGCACCGTCGCCCCCCACGTCGACGGAGTCGTAGTCGGCAGCGCCGTGGTCCGCACGATCGAAGACGCAGCGAGCCCCGAGGACGCGGTCTCGTCGGTTCGGGAGCTCGTCGGGAACCTGGCCCAAGGGCTGACCCGGCGATAGCGGCCTTGTTCGAGCCCATGAGGGACGATATTGTCCCCTCATGGCTGCCATCGATGTCATTTCCGCCAATCTCCCCATCCTACGAGAGCTCCGCAACCGCATCGGCCAGCTCGAGCTCGCCGACCGAGTAGGGGTCTCCCGACGCACCATCGCTCGCCTCGAGAACGCCGAGGTGGCGGACCCGGGAGTCGACCTCATGAGTCGAATCGCCACGGAGCTTGGGGCAACTCTATCGTTGGCGACCGAAAGCAAGCTGCGCGCGCTGAAGATCGCGCTGCCGGAGGATGTCTGCGAGCGGTTGGAATCGGGGGAAGGTGGGAAGATTCTGGAGGCGATGGTGAGGGCCGCCAGGCGCGTTCGCTGACACTGACACTGACACTGGCACTGCCACTGGCGCTGGCACTGACGTTGATGTCAGCGCCCTTCAGTCTTTGGGTTTCCTCGTTCGCGCCAGGCTCGTCTTCGCCGCTTCGATGATCGCCTTCCTCAACGCGTCGTCCTCCACTCGGCTCAACGCCCGCCCAAGCTCTTCCGGCAGGGAGGCCAAACGAACCGGCTCTGGCGGAGGCGGCGTGTCGCGAAGGCGTTTCGGAAGATCGGGGAGCGGGCCGACCTGGAAACGGATCTTCTGGACGGGTGTCGCCGGGGCGTGTTCGCGGATTCGGGAGAGAAGGTCGTCTGTTAAGTAGTGTAGCTCGTTGGCCCAGACCGAGGAGCTGACGTGCACGAGGAGCACGCCGCGTGAGAGTCTCACGGGACGCGCGTGCGCTAGAATACGCGGCGGTACCGAGCGGCTCCACCAGGCGAAGACCTTGGCGGCCTCGAGCTGGTCGGGCGCCGGATAGACGCCTTTGAGGAGCTTGGCGACCGGCTCCAGGTTCCCTTTCCTACGCCTAGCCATCGTCGAAGCTCGCCTTGTAGAGGGCGAGGAGATCATCTTCGGTGCATCGACGCGGGTTGAGCTCGTGGCACGGGTCGGCGAACGCAAGTGCCGCGAGTCGTGGCAAGTCGTTCTCCTGGACTCCCTGCGAGCGGAGGTCGGACGGCAAGCCGATCGACTTGCGCAGCGCGCGCACCGCGCCCGCGCATTCAAAGGAGAGCGTGCTCTCGTCGTTGCCGCGGACGCCGAGCTGTCGAGCGACCTCGGCGAGTCGCTCAGGGATCGCCACCCGGTTGAAGTCGAGCACTGCTGGCAGGCAAATCGCGTTGGCCAGGCCGTGGTGCATGCCGAGCTCGGCCGATAGCGGATGCGCGAGCGAATGGCAGGCGCCGAGCCCCTTTTGGAATGCGACGGCGCCCATCATGGCCGCTTTCAGCATGTCTCCGCGCGCTTCTAAGTCGTTTCCGTCATCGGTTGCGGCCTGGAGTGATCGACGGCAGAGGCGAACCCCCCCGAGCGCGATCGCATCAGCCATTGGATGATCGCCGACCGATGAATAGGCCTCGATGCAGTGGGTGAGGGCATCCATGCCGGTCGCGGCCGTCATGCCGGGAGGCATGGTTTGAGTCATGGCCGGATCCAGAATCGCGACCTCCGGCAACAACAGCGGCGAGAAAATGACCGTCTTTCGGTTCGTGGCCTGAATTGTCACGACCCCGCTACGGCCGACTTCGCTACCAGTTCCTGCAGTGGTCGGGATGGCGATCATGTGTGGCAGAGGCCCTTCGATTTTGTCGCCGCCGCCCATCGTGTCGTCGTACTGCGCGAGGGGCCCGGGGTGAGTGACCGCCAGACGAACGAGCTTGGCGACATCGAGCACGCTGCCCCCGCCGACTGCCAGCACGAGGTCCGCGTTGAACTGGTCGAACACGCGAGCCGCACCGAGGACCTCGGATTCGAGCGGGTTGGACGAAACCTCAAGTGCAGACACGTGGGGCAGTCCGATCGCGTCGAGAGAGCTTCGGACCGAGTCGAGCAACCCCGCCTGCTCTACGCCACGGTCCGAGACCAACAGCACCCGCGTCGCGCCGAGTTGATGCGCCTCGTTCGCGCACTGCTCGGCCGCTCCCTCGCCAAGCACCACGCGGGTCGGGAAGCTCCACAGGACCAGGTTCTGGGCATCGGTCATTCCTTGCCTACATGCCTCTCCATGAGCGCTTGAATAGCATCCTCTTGGCTCATGCGACCCTCGGTCACGGCGGCAAATGTCGACGAGATTGGGGTTTCCAGCCCTAGCCGCCGTGCGTGTTCGATGAGATGCCGGGCCACATCGATACC
This sequence comes from uncultured Polyangiaceae bacterium, assembly GCA_964195565.1. Lineage (GTDB taxonomy): Bacteria > Myxococcota_A > Polyangia > Polyangiales > Houyiibacteriaceae > SG8-38. The sequence continues at coordinate 44,065 of CAXMRN010000014.1, forward strand.
TTCGACGTAGGTGCCGACTTCCCCAACCGCGTTCGACAGTTTGGCGCCCCTCGCCAGGGCCCGTCCGAGCCGGAACTCCGGGCGGTCGTCTCCGGCCACGGCGGCGATGAGATCGCCGAGCCCGGCAAGGCCCATGAAGGTCGACTCCTTGGCCCCGAGTGTCTGCCCGATACGCGACACTTCGACCATGCCACGCGTCGCAACCACGGCGAGGGTGCTGGGATCGAGGCCGATCTCTTGCGCGTATGCCAGCACCACCGTCAGGAAGCCCACCGTCGCGCTTGCTAGCTCGACCCCGATCACGTCGCGGGTTTCGTAGACTCGAAGTCCGGCTCCGCCCAAGGCCTCCCGAACCATCTGTGTCAGCTCGGGAAAGCCCGTTCCGAGGATCGAGCCGCTCGGGCGCCCTTCCGCCAAGGCGTCTACGACGAGCGGGCCGGCGAGGGCGCCGAGCCTGCGGCACACCGTCTTGTCTCGAATGACCTGCGTGATGGTCTTGAGGTCTGCCCCAACCAAACCGCGGCTGACGTGAACCATCGAATGCCGCCCGTCGACGACTTCGCCGAGCTCCTCGGCGACTGTGACCGCGTGGCGTGCCGGCACCGCCATGAAGATCAGCTCACAATCTCGAATGACTTCAATGTCGGTCGAGGCGCGAATGGGCTCGGGAAGGTCACGGTCCTGCCGGCTCCACACCACGACGTCGTGCCCGTGTCGGGCGGACGCCAGCGCGATGGCGCGGCCAAAGCCACCCGCCCCGACCACTCCGACTCGGAGGCTCATCGGTGAACCCCTAGTTTCTCGATCTCGCATGCGGCTGGCAGCTGGTCCGGGCTTGCGATGTCCTCCGCGAAGGAGACCAAGCGGTTCTGGTAGTAGAGCAGCAGCGCCGGATCACCGAGCACCACGCGGTTCCCTTCGAGCGTGGCCGCGGTCGAGTCGTGGTAGCCGCTCCAGAAGTTCAGCGCGCGTTCGAGGAGCTCGGCCGGCGCGTCTTCCTTCACGACCTCGCTGGTCCTCACGCGACCCTTTGCTTCGAGTGCGACGAGGCGATCGCGCGCCTCGCCGAGCTCCTGGCAGAGCGCCTCGCGGTCGAGTCCGATTTCGCCACGAAGCCGCAAGCGCGCGAAGAGGTCCATCCCGGGGGTCGACTGCACCAGATCGCGAAACAACACATGGGCCACGACCTGCGTGCTCATCAGCACCGTGTCCTGTTCGTAGCGCTGTCCCAGCACCTCGCCGAGCTCGCGGGTGTAGGCCGCGTCCCGAACCGAGTCCACGACTGGCTTCCCTCGTTGCTCCACGTACCCCCCGGGGTCGATCGCTCGCCCGGTTGGGGTGAGTGACTGGCCGCCGGGCCCTAGACGGTTGCCAAACGGATCGATCGGATCCCCGAATCGAATGATGCAGGCTCCTCGCATCCCGACCATCTTCCGGAAGAACGTAAACCAGCGATCGATCCGCGAGAACTCATCGTCTTCGATGATGTACCGGGCCTGCCCTTCCTCCATGAGCCAGTCTTTGATGAGCGTCTCCGCTTCGAGGACCAGCGCGTAGTTGATCGTAGTCGGGACGAACCACACCGGCCGGTCGACCCGGCGGACTTGATTCGTCGTGAACGCCTCGACCGCAGAACCGAGCAGCCCGAGCTTGAGGCGTCGTTCGATCATACCCGAGCGGCTTCGTGTGCCCCCTGGGAAGAACAGGGAGTGGTAGCCCCGTTCGATCATCACCTGGGAGTACAGCTTCAGTATGTCCTTATATAAGCTGACACTAATCCGGCGATCCACCCGGTACGCCCCTAGGTTGTGCATGAAGAAGCTGATGATCGGATTCGTGAAAAGGTTCTTGCCGGCGCCGTAGATCGTGGGCGGAAGTCCCGAGATCTCGAGGGCCTGCGATAGGACGATCGAATCGAGGTTGGAAGAGTGCGTCGGAACGAAGACCAAGCTCCCTTCGCTCTGCAACCGGCGAAGGTGCTCCACGTCTCCCTCGACCTTCAGGACCCTTTCGAGTGGTTCGCGCGCGGCAGCCATGAGTCGACGAGGCTCCATGACGCCGCCGATCAATCGAGGCACCGCGCGGCGCGCGAACCGGTAAACCCGAGGATCGAAATTGCCGGAAACATCGCGGGTCATGTCGGTCACGATGGTGTGCAGTACGTGTCGCTGCTCGCTGTCATCCATCTTGCCGATGCGGCGGATCATGGAGCGCCAGTAGCCGAGCCGATCCCGTGCTTCTTCGTCGCGCTGTTTTTCGAGTCGCCTAATCTCATGAAACGCGGCGTCGTTGAGCGCGATTTCGAGCCGCGTGCGGTCGGACTCGTGCGCCGTGCAAATCCGGTTCACGACCTCCGAGACGATGTCGTCGCGCTCACTGTTGAACCAGAAGATCGACGGGTCGCTCGGCCGCGGCACATAAGGCTTGATGTGCGGCAGACGAAGGGGGCGTTCTGATAGGAAGCGTTTCAACATCGAGAACCCCTATACTGCTTCGAAGTAGCGCCGAAGCTCCCAGTCTGTCACGGCCTTGCGATACTCACGGCACTCCCAGTCGCGCGTGCGAATGAAGTGATCGACGAAGTCATCCCCGAGTGCCTGCCTCGCAGCCTTGCTGGCCCGCAGCCGCTCCACTGCCGCCTCGAGCGTCAGGGGAAGGGCGAGTGCCGGGTCACCGCCGCTACTGGTCGCATCGCCGGAGGTCATCTCGGGTGGGGCCACTTTGTTTGCGATGCCGTAGAGACCTGAGCCAAGGCACGCGGCCATTGCGATGTACGGGTTGATGTCGGCGGCGGTCTGCCGGAGCTCGATTCGGGTCGCGTGATCGCTCGGGCCGAGAATGACCCGCGAACCGCACGTGCGGTTATCGACGCCCCACGATGAATTCAACGGCGCCCAGACTCCGGGAACGTACCGTTTGTAGCTATTGATTGTCGGTGAGTACAGGGCGGTGAGCTCCGGCGCGAGCGTGACCAGGCCGCCCAGGTAGTGAAGGCCTGTTTCGCTGAGGCTATCGGTGCCCGCCGCGGCGAATAGGTTGATCTGGCCACCGGCGTCCCAGAGGCTTTGATGAATGTGGCCGCTCGAGCCGGGCAGGTTCGCGTGCCACTTCGCCATGAAGGTGACCGAGAGATCGTGACGCGCGCAGATCTGCTTGAGCGTGGTTTTGAAGAGCGCGGCTTTGTCCGCAGCGGCTAACACGTCGTCGTAGCGGAGAGCCGCCTCCCACACCCCGGGGCCGGTCTC
>CAXMRN010000015.1:0-30194 GCA_964195565.1 uncultured Polyangiaceae bacterium
TTATATGAACCTGCATAGCGGAACGCAGACATCCGCGATCGTCGGGCACTGCTTATGCTCAACGCGCGAACCCACCGATTGTCAACGAGCAAACGTATCGGAATTCATGGTCGCAACGCTGAGCAGCGAAGGCAAAAAAACAGAGATGCACGTCGGATAGTTGCCCTGCCCTGTGACTCCACAATACTCGCGAAGTTGTGATGAGCTCGATTGGGGTGTGGCGTGCCGTTGCGGTGGTGTTCGTGGTCTTCCTTCTGCAGGCGCCTGCTCACGCGCAGCGCAAGCATACGGTCCAGCAGGGGCAGACGTTGGGGGCCATCGCGAAGCGATATCGGGTGTCTGTGACCAACCTCGCGGCCGCCAACCGCTTGAAGAAGACCTCGAACCTACGGGTGGGCCAGGTTCTGCGGGTGCCGCCCAAGGGAGTGGTCTACGTCTATCCCGGGCAGACGCTCACTGGGATTGCGCAGATGAACAAGGTGCCCGTGAAGAAGCTTGCAGCCGCCAACCGTCTCAAGCCGGGGGCTACCCTCCGAGTTGGGCAACGATTGGAGCTGCCCGGCTACAGCGCAAGCGCCAAGCAAAGCAAAGCCAGAAACACCATTTTGAACGGTCTTGTCACGCTCGAGCGCCCTGCGAGCCAAGAGACCCTCCGGGTTCGCCTTTTCGACAAGGCCGGGAAGCCCGACCCAAAGGCGCGGGCGCGACTGGCCCGCTTCCTTCGGGATCGTGACAACGACGAGGTCAAGCGCCCGCATACGCGGCTGTTGCGCGTACTTGCGTACCTCGCGGACCATTTCAACGGGCGGACGATTCTGGTCGTCAGCGCGTACCGATCCAAGAACGGTGGCAACAACGGTTCGAGTCGGCACGCCACTGGGGAAGCCATCGATGTTCGCGTCGAAGGGGTGCCGAACGAAGCGGTGCGGGACTATTGCCTCACGCTCACCAAGGTCGGAGTCGGGTACTACCCCCGCAGCAGCTTCGTCCACGTCGATGTGCGCTCGAAGGCCGTCTATTGGGTGGATTGGTCTCGGCCCGGTGAGCCTCCGCTCTACCTGCCCCCCGGGGAGACCCCCGAGAAGTACGATGCGGGGGTCTCGACCGCGGTAACGCCGGCGGGGCTCTAGTCCCTCTAGTCGGACTGGTCGCTTGGGCCTTTGCCCTGCGGGAGCTCGATACCGTGCTCTTTGAGCCTGCGGTAGAACGTCCTGCGCGCCATCCCTAGCGCGCGGGCGGCCTTGGCCCGGTTCCAGCCATGCGCGTTGAGCGTTTGGAGGATTCGATCGCGCTCGGCGTCTTTGAAGTCACGAAAATTGCTCGCTCCGGCGCTCGTGGTTGCTGGAGCGCCGCCGGTTTCGATCGCCAGCTCTTCAGCCTCGATGAGGTCCCCCGTACAGAAGACGGTCGCGCCGACCAGGAGGTGCTCGAGCTCCCGCACGTTGCCTGGGAAATCATGCGCGTTCAGTCGTTGAATCGCCCCGGGGCTCAACCGCTTCTTGGGTTCGGCGCGCTCTTCGGCGATGCGACGGAGAAAATGATCGCATAACAGCGGAATGTCGGAGCGCCGCGCGCGAAGTGGGGGCAGCTCGATCTCCACCACGGCCAGTCGGTAGTAGAGGTCCTCACGCAGAGTCCCCTCCTCGATGAGCTGGCGGAGCGGGTGCTTGGAGGCGGTCACCAGACGCACGTCCACGGCCTCCTCATCGGCGCTGCCCACCGGTCGGACTCGGCGTTCCTGCAGGACCCGGAGCAAATCGAGCTGCATGCGCGGTGGCATGTCGGCGATTTCATCCAAGAACAGGGTGCCACCATTGGCCTGGAGGAAGACCCCCTGGCGCGCGTGGGTCGCCCCGGTAAACGCGCCTGCCACGTGACCAAAGAGCTCGCTTTCGAGGAGGCCGTCCGGGATCGCGCCACAGTTGATCGAAACATACGGCCCGTCGGCACGGGGGCTGCCTCGATGGACCGCGCGAGCGACGAGCTCCTTGCCGGTGCCGCTCTCGCCGGTGATGACGACCGGTACCTCGTTGACGGCGACGCGGTCGAGGACCTCGTACACCCGGCGCATGCCATCACTTGCACCGACGATGCCCCACCGCTCTCCTTGTGCGCTCGAGGCCTGAAGGTGCTCAATTTCGCGCTGGGTTCGTTGGAGCGCTTCAGACCTTCCTTGAAGCTTTCGTTCGAGATGCTCGTTGGCTTCTCGCAACGCCGCGTTGGCACGCTCGAGGTCCTGCTTTTGGGCTTCGACGCGCTCGAGTAGGCGCGACGTTTCAATCGCGATTGCAGCCTGATCGGCGTAGGCGCGAAGCAACGATAGGTCGGTGCCCGAGAAGCGCCCGCTCGCACTGCGGTGCTCGAGATAAAGGACGCCCCAGGTCCGGCCGCGCGACTCGATGGGCAGGCACGCGACGGACTTCAGCATGAGCTGATGCACCGACATGTAGTCTTGGACCCGAGCGTCGTGCGCTGCATCGACCGTGACGACGGGGTCGCCGTCGATGAGCACGGTCTCCGCGATCGAGCGACTGAAGGCGGCGGTTGGCTCTCCGAGCTCGATCTGAGCACCGCGAATCGTTGTCGCTTCGAGGGCGCCATTGTCGTCCACGAGTAGGACGAACCCGCGCTCCGCCCCGCTCAGCGTCACCGCTCCGTCCGTGATCGCACCGAGGAGCTTGTTGAGATCCCGTTCGCTTGCGAGCCGCCTCAGACTCCGCAGCAACGGTGCGAGGCCCGACGTGACAGCCCGCCTTGGTGCCGCCTTCTCTCGCTTCGAAGTCTCGCGAATCGAGTGTCGCGTGGCGTCGCACCAAAACCCAGCACGGAGCGGCGGCGGCAAGGAGGTCGCCATGTCGTCCCACAGCTCCACGGCGCGTACGGCCGCCTTGCGCATCTGTTCGTTGTCGCCAAGCGCGCGGCACACGGCGCTCACGTCAGACCAGGCCTCCGCACAGATGCGTTCGGCGCCCTGCTCTCTTGCGCGTTCGGCAGCCGCCACCAGCGCCTGGGTGGAGTCGTTCGCCGCAACCCGCGCACGCAGCGCCGTCACACTCAACGCTTCGGACGCGGTGTCCTGTGTGACTTTGTCGAGAAGCTGCGACGCCTCGTCGAGGCGGCCGAGCTCGATGGTGGCCCGCGCCGCTAGTAGCAACGCACGTGTGCCGCGGTGTTGGGCGTTCGCAGCGGCCAACGCATGACGGGTCGCGAGCTCCCAATCTCCTCGCGCTTGGGCGACCCGGGCACGCACCATGGACGTGGTCCCTCCGTCGTCCTCGAGGTCCGCAATCAACGCGAGCGCGGCATCTTCGTTGCCGCAGTACGCCTGAAGCTCAGCGCGGGTGAGCAGCCGAGCCGGTCCCAAGGGGGGCGCATTCGCCGCTTCCCACATGAGCCGAAACGCCTCTCCGAGCTCACCACGATCCACGAGGCACCAGACCAGGTCGGCCTCGATGATCTGTCGACCGTCATCTATGGAGTTTCCCGCGTCGGAGTGTGCCAAATCGGCAGACAGCGACTTGGTTAGCTCAACCAGGCTCAGTGCGGCACGATCTGACACACCTGTAGCATAGCTGATCTACCGGCCTGGTGGACTCGTGATGGATCAGCAAGATGCTCAATAAGATGCTCAGTCGCCGAGGAGATCGATGATCACAATGCCTCGATCGGACTCTTCATCGCGCTCCGGTGCCTTCGACCCTTCTGGGACCGGAAGGTGAAGCTGAACCTGAGGATTCGGGCGCTTGGCCTGCTCTTCTTCCTCACGCTGACGGATTTGGTCGATGATGAAGCCTGGAAGCATTTGTTCCCCTGCCTTTAACGTAGGTCAATCTACGGGCGGCACCAATATAATAACGCCTTCCCGCATGACAATGGGTGTGACAAAAGAAGATCTTCTGTGGCAGTTCAGCACCGAAAACTCCATGATTTTGGATGGTTGACCCCATGAAGGGTGATGGGGGTGCCCCACCCGACGCGCGGGATCTCCTCCGGAAGTACGACTTGCTGCCCAAACGATCGTTCTCCCAGAATTTCTTGATCCAACCCGGGGCCACGGCCCAGATTGCGGACGCGACGGCGGCCCTCGGACACCAGGTGGTGGAGCTTGGGCCCGGCCTCGGCGCGTTGACCTACGCCCTGCTCGAACGGGATTGCAAGGTCCTGGCGGTCGAACTCGACAGAGACATGGTCCGGGTCCTCCAGCAGGAGCTCGGCGCTGAGGAGCGACTCGAGCTTCGTCGCGGGGACGCGGCCGAGGTGGATTTCATCGAACATTCACGGGCTTGCGGGTCGAAGCTCGTAGTAACGGGAAACCTTCCGTACCAGGCCACCGGGGCCATCATACGGCGGGTGGTAGCGCATCGAACGGTCTTGGAAGGCGCGGTCATGATGGTGCAGCGCGAGGTGCGAGACCGACTGGTCGCCGAGCCATCGACCAAACAGTACGGCGCATTGACCGTGTTCACGCGCGCCGGCTTCGAGGTCGACACGGTCTGCCGACTGCGACCGGGTTCGTTCTACCCGGCACCCAAAGTGGAGAGCGCGGTTGTCCGACTGCGTCCCCGCGAGACGCCGCTGGCGGAAGAGACCGAGGCCTTTCAAGCCGTCGTGAGAGCGGCGTTTCAGATGCGGCGCAAGACGCTACGCAACGCGCTGCGCGGAGCGGGAGATGCAGACCGGGCCGATCGCTCCCTCGAGGAGGCGGGCATCGATCCGGGCAGGCGGGGCGAAACGCTGTCGATCCGGGAATTCGCGACGTTGGCAGAGTGCTGGGACGCCGGCGGCTGAGCGTGCAGACCGATGGCGGGGGGACGGTTGCGCATGTATCGTGCGCCCGCATGTGGAGAAACGCGTTGTGGGGCGTGGCGTTGGTCTTCCTCGCCAGCTGTGGGCCCAAGAAAGTCGAAAGCCCTCTCGAGAAGGCGCCCCCTGCGGAAATCGCTCAAGCGCGGGACCTCGCGGCGAGCGGTGACGTCCGGGGCGCACAGAACGCCTACGAGAAGTTCATCATCAGTCATCCGGGGACGGCGGAGGCAGACCTGGCGCGTCTCGAGCTTGGGGTACTGGGCTCCGACATCGGCCGCTGCCAGGGCGCGATTCAGCACTTCGAGCAGGCCCAAGACAGCGCAGACAAAGCCATCGCGCTCCGCGCGTCTCTCCACCTCGGGTCGTGTCAGTTGCAGCTGGGCGACCCGGAGCGGGCGCTAGAGACCATCGAGCCTCTCGCGGCAGAGCGCTTCTCGAGCGAGGAGCAAGCGCTGCTCTGGGACACCGCGGTGATCGCGTCGGAGCAGACGACGAGCGCAGCCTTGGCGCTCCACGTCTTGGACGCGATCATCGAGCGCGGCGGCGTCCCTCCCGACCCGCAGCGCGTCGATGCGACGCTGGCGCTGCTGGCTCAGAAGCTCACGATCGAAGAGGCCGCCGTGCTGTTCGACGAGCTTCGGGCGGGCGCCCCACCCCACGTCGCGGTGTCGATGCGCCTGCTCCAACACGCTCTCGATACGCAGGACGCGGAGCTGGTGGTGCGTGCGTCGGACGCGTTGCGCGTGAGCGCATCCATCGAAGACCCCGCGGTGGTCATGCTAGTCGCGCGGGCCGACGAGTTTCTTCACGGCAATCCTTTTGTCGTCGGCGCCTTGCTGCCCCTGAGTGGGCGTGGACGTGAGGTGGGCCGTCAGCTCCTGCAGGGCATGCAGCTCGCGGCACTCGATGAAGGTGGCCCCGAGCTCGTAGTCGAGGACACCGCGGGCAATCCGTCGACGACGAGCGCGGCCGTGGAGTCGCTGATCGGGAACCAACGCGTCGTCGCGGTGCTCGGTCCAGTCGGCAGTCGAACCACAGAGGCGGCCGCCAGTGTGACGCGGCGCGCAGGGGTGCCGCTCCTGAGCTTTTCGGCGTCCGAGGAGACGACGAGCGCGGGCGAGCAGGTGTTTCGATTTCTCTATAGTCCCCGCGACGAGCTCACGGCATTGGTGGGCAAGGCGCGGGCACGTGGGCTGTCGAGGTTCGTAGTCCTCTATCCGGACCACGGCTACGGCCGCACGATGGAACGCCTGTTCGACCAAGAGGTCGCGGCGGCCGGAGGCATCTATTGTGAAGGGGTGGCGTACCCGCCCGGCACAAAGTCGTTCGTCGAGTACGTTCAAACCGTTCTCGAAACGACCTGCGACGTCGTGCTCTTTGCCGATGTGGCAGACCAGGTCGCGCTGATTGCCCCCACGTTCGCCGCCGAGGGCGCCTGGAGCATCGCGGGCGGTACCCTACCTGAGCACGCAGAGAGCGAGGTTCATTTCCTGGTGCCGAGCCTGAGTTGGTCGCCCAATCTCGTCGGCCGCGCACAGCGCTACCTTCAGGGCGCCCTCGTCGCCCTGCCGTTCTACGAAGCCTCCGAAGCGGCGCTCAATCAGCATTTTCGAACGGCGTATGAAACGCGGTACGGCAGGCCCCCGCAGATGTTCGCCGCGTACGGCTACGACGCCTACCGCATGGTCTCCGCTACCCTACGGCAGGGAAACCAAACCCGGCAGGCGCTGACCGACGCACTCATGGCAGGGTCCAGCGTGGAGCCAATCACCTCGATGGAATCGTTCTCATCCGAACGGACTCCGGCACGTCCGCCCCAGGTGTACGAGGTGCGAGGTGGGTTGCTGCAAGCGGTAGAGTGACCCCGCCCGGAAGCCCTACTCCGCCCTCTCAGGAAGACCGGGCATGGACAGCAGTTTCTGAACGCCCTCTTCGTCGTAGCGAACTAGCCCCTGCGCTTCGAGGTTTTGGACGATGCTGACGATGGCGCCTAGCCGTCTCTTCTGGCTCAAGCGCTCGCGGATTTCGGTCTCGGCTTCTTCCCGGGTGCGGATGCTGCCGGGCACAATCTCGGTCACGACGATCGCGTGCCACCCGTAGGACGTCTTCACGACTTTCTTGAGCGGTCCTTCGGATTTTGCGCCGAAGAGCGCGTCTTTATAGGGCTTCTCAAAGCCGGTATTCTCGGTGATCGCAGGGAGCTCCTCGGCTTTCAACGCCAGTCCGGCGTCCTTGGGTCCGCCATCCGCGTATCGGGCATAGATGGTCTGTGAGTCGTCGGCGCGGCGCAGTTCGGCCAGGATCGACTCGGCCAGCGCCTTCGCGGCGTCACTCTGCGACTCGACCAGGATGTGCCAGGAGCGACGGCGCTCCGGGACCTGAAACTCGTCGGCGTTCGCGGCGTAGGCTTCGCGCACGTCTTCGGCAGACACCGACGCCGGCGCGTTCTCTTTCTCGAGGGCATGAAGCATTGTCCGCACCATCAGGCGCTCGATGCGTCGCTCGTCGTCTCGAGTCCCGGCGAATCCTGAACGCTGGGCCTCGGCGGCCAACGCCGCCTCTCCGATCAGGACCTCGACGGCGGCTTCTGCATCGAGCTGGTCCGCGGCCATGCGGTCTCTGACTTCGGCCGCACCGATCGACACGTCGCCGACGCGCGCCACCACGTCGGCCACGACGCGCCCCTCCGGCGGCGCCGGTTGAAACGCACCGGGGTCACGCTTGCAGCCAGCAAGCGCGGTGGCGCCCAACACGGCCATGACGATCGCGACTCTTACCAAGGCTCACCCGCAGTTTGGCTCAACCAGCTTCGCCGCCACGGCTTCGGAGGCGCGCCTGAATTGGCAGTGCCTCTCTGCTGAACCGAGTCCATACGGACTGGCCCTCTTCGCGTGTACGGAGCTCGTCAACCTTGGCAACGGCTCCCTGACTTCCCTTTACAGCAATCTGGTCGAGCGCAATGAGCGCGGCGAGTCGAACGCCGAGGTCCTCGCTGCCAAGTTGTCCGACCAATGCATCGATAGCCTGCTCATTGCCTTCCGCGTAGCGCCCCAGCATGTACGCGCCCTTGCGCGCCTTGTTGCTCTCCGCGTTCCCCGCCTTGGAGACCCAACAATCTATGCTCGTGTCGCATTCGTTCGCGAGGTCGATCAGCTCTTGGAACTTCTCTTTGTAGCCACCCTCGGCCGTGGACTTCTCCTTCGCGATGAGCGCCACGATGCTCTGGGCCTCCGCCTTGTTCGCGAGGAGCGCATAGTTCTGCACGGCGATGAATCGCAGTCGTGGGTTCGCCTTCTTGTCGGTGGCCTGGGCGTAAATGAACGGCATCATCTCCGGGTCGTACATGTGTGTAATCGCCGCGAGCAACTGTCCACGCATCGCGTCACCCTCGCGTCCCTTGGGGAGCTCGCCGTAGACCTTCTTCAAGGCGGCGCGTACGCGCTCCTTCTTGCTGGCGGGCACGTTGAGTCTCACCAGAGCGATGGCCGCGTTGAGCTTGCGAGGGGTGTCCGACGAGGCCGTCTCCTGAAGGAGTGGCTCGAGGGCCTCGGGAAAACCGAGCGCGCCCAGCGCAAAGCTCGCCTCGCCGCCGGTCACCTGTCGCACGGTCATATCGTTGGCGAGGTCAGGCCTTCGGGCCTTGACCGCATTGATGTAGTGCTTCGCAATCGCGTTGGCGGTGGCGTCCTTGCCCGCGAGCACACCTAGGAGTGGCTTCAGGGACGGACGGCCGACGAGGATCAACGCCTCGGCAGCAACGTCGTTCATCCGCATCTCCGGACGATTTGGGGCAAACAGGAACAAGCACTTGATGAGGGCGGGAATCGCGGCGGGATCCCGGAGCTCCCCGAGCTGCTGGGCGGCGAGGCGATTGATGAAGAAGTTCTGCTTCTCATCTTGCTTGGTGGCAATGGTCGCCAAGATGGTGGTGGCGCCCTTGTCGTCGAGCGACCCGAGCGCGCGAATCATCGCGATCCGCATGTTGTTGTCTTTTTGACGCGAACCGCTGATGCGCTCGAGCGACTGGGCAAGCGCCTGAACTACCGCAGTCCGTTCGGACGCGGGCACCTCAATCAACTGAATCGTCTTGGCGGCCTGGGTCGCGTGGTCCTCCGACACTTCCGTTCGCCAGTTCAGCGCTTCGAGGAGTGCGGGAAGGCTGCGCGGGTCCTGCATCTCGTAGAGCAGGTCCAGAATCTTGAGGCCGTTGATCCGGTCCTCCGGGTAATCGAGATACGCTTGAGTCAACGGAGCGACGATCACGTCGGCAACTGCCTTGACCTCTGCGTTGTTTCGATCGCCGCCGTTCGCTGCAAGCGTCTCGGTGTAGATCCCTTTGAGATTGAAGATCGCGTTGTCTCTACGAACCGGATCGGAAAGCTCACTGGCTTGCCCCTCCGGATCATTTTCCGCGGCGTGACAACCCAACCCGAGCGCTGCAACAAGAACTGCAACCGCCCACCCCTTGTGACGCACAATCATTTTGAACCTCCCCACGGCCCTTTTTCTCATTCGTTACGAATGCTTACGTAACGATGAAATGATAGCGACCCTAGATCAACACTGTCAAACCTTCGTCAACCCCCCCAAGAAAGCTCCGTCAAGAAAGCCCCGGCGTTGGCCCGAACGCGGCCAGTATTCGCGAATTTCACCATGGTTTCGTGAAATGGCGCTCGCTGGCGGCCACTCATGAGCCCGCCACACCGACGCTGCCAAGGTTGCGAAATCACGGAGCCCCGAGTCGGCATGGCATTCGCTTCTACAGGGCCCATGACCCGACCCCGCATCGTCGACCCGGGCGCCACCCTGGCTCTCTCTCGGCGCACCACTCGGCGCCACTTCCTCCTCAATCCGGACGAAGCGCGACAGATGGAGCAGGTGTACTGGTATTGCCTCGCCTACGCGGCGAAGCTTCATGGCGTCTTGGTCCACGCGGCGTGCCTCATGTCGACCCACTCCCACGAGGTCATTACCGATGTGCGGGGTGAGTACCCGAGGTTCTTGCAGACCTTTCACCGCTACCTCGCCTTGTGCACCAAGGCCTATCGCGGGCGGCCTGAAGAGGTCTTCAATAAGGACAGTAGCGGCGCCCATGTCCTGCTCACCCCCGAAGCCACGGTGGAGGCCATCGCGTACCTCATCGCAAACCCAGTCGAAGCCGGGGCCGTGCGGTACGCCAAGGACTGGCCGGGAGCGCACACCCTCCCCGGCCACGTCGGGACGCGTGTCATCAAAGTCAAGCGACCCCCGCACTACTTCGACCCCAACAATCCCGAGTGGCCCGAAGAGCTCGAGCTTCGGCTGCAGATGCCGGTGGCACTCGAACTCGACTACGGAGCTGAGCTTGCCAGGGAGCGCATCGCCGAGCGCGTGAGGGACAAGCAACACCAAGCGTGGAACAAGGCCAAGCGAACGGGACTCTCGTTTGTGGGTCCAAGGCGGGTCCTCAGGCTCGCGCACACCAAGCGCGCCAGGAGCTACGAAGTGTTCGGGAGTCTCAACCCGCAGTTTGCCGCTGCGGGACATCGCGCGGCGGCCACCGAAGCGGTGAAGCGGCTCCGAGCCTTCAAGGCACAGTACGCGAAGGCGCTCGGGGCATGGACCGCCGGGGACCGAACCGCGTGCTTCCCGCGAGGCACCTGGTGGATGCGGGTGTGCCATGGGGCTCGCTGCGGGCCAGTGCCCTAGGCGGGTAGCCGTAGCTTGAGGGGGTCCTCCTAGGCGACCGTGCGACGAGCACGGTCGCGTGCCCGTACGCGCGAGGGAGCCGGTTCACCCGCGTACGATGGCTTACCATGGGATGTTCGTGGTGAACTGGCCGGCATTGGTCTCGTTCGCGGGGGTGATGAGAACCAGGCGCCCTCAGCTCGGGTCTCCGGCTGGCTCTGCGCCAACCTGGTTCCCCGCCAACCTCGGTCGTTTAAGAAGCCTGCAGATTCCAACGTAGGTCGGCTCTGCCGCGGGCGCCGGTGAAGCGCAACAGCATGAACTCGGCGCCGTCCGGGATCGTCCTCCGGCCGTCGCCCTCGATCGCTGGGAACGTCACGCGAAAGGTCTGACGGTACGAGTTGACCTGCGGGAAGTAGACTCGATCGACGGCGGTGGGGCGCCTGACCCGCTCCATCAGCACCGGGTTGGTTTGGTTCCCAGCCGGATCGATCAACAGGACGCGCCAAGCGGATGTCTGGCCCGCCAGGTTGGATTCTTTGAAGTCCATCCCGGACAAGGTGACGAAAAAGCGGTGCTCTTGTCGCGAGCTCGCCAAGCTGGCGTCGAGCATCTCGTCGCGCGCCTCGGGCTTGAGGCTGTAGTCATGCGCGTAGCGGACGACGTAAGCCCAGCGAAATTCCCAGGACTCGAAGGTCGCCGTCACGTGAATCTCGTGGGCGAGCTCTTTCCACGAAAAGGATTCCTTGTCGCGGGTCCACGCCTCCCACACGCGGATGTACGACTCCGGTGTGAAGGTACGGGCACTCGGCTGCATAGACATCTTGTGCTGCTTGCAACCCGACGCAGCGAGCAACGCAGCGAGCATGAGCCACAGCACAGGCGCTCGGCTCACGCGTCCCCCATGAAATCAGTGCGGTCGAAGAGCGTGCTGAACGACACGCCGGCTTCACGTATGGCGCCGGCCCCGCCTTCGAGCCGGTCGACGACCGCGATGACGCCCGCGACTTCGAACCCTGCGTCACGGACCGCCTGCACGGCGCGCAACGTCGAGCCGCCCGTGGTCACGGTGTCTTCGACGATCACGAGCTTCGCGTCCTTCTCGAGCCGGTCGGCGCCCTCGAGCATCTTCCGGGTCCCGTGTTCCTTGGTCGACTTGCGTATGTAGACCGCATCGATGGGGTCGCTACCCGCCCAGGACGCGCATGCAACCGCCGAGGCGAGTGGGCAGCCTCCGAGTTCAACTCCGGCGACCGCGGAAACAGGCTCAAGGACGTCGCGAATTTGGTGGAGCAGTGCTTGGCCTACCAACACGTGGCCCTCGGCGGACAAGACGGCCGGCTTGCAGTCGATGAAGAAATCGCTCTCTTTGCCAGAGCTCAATACAAAGTTGCCGCGACGGAAACCGCGTTCACGGAGAAGGTCGAGTAGTCGATCCACCGGGGTGTTCCACCACGTCCGGGCCGTGCGCGCAACCGCGAACTGTGCGCCCGGGGGCATCGGCGCGCCCTTCGTGGTACGGTCCCGCGCCCGACGAACGGACTCAGAGGACACGTTGCCGAAACCCGATGAACCCCTTCGCGGGATGGATGACTTGCTGGTGCTGTTCCACGACGCGGAGAAGCCGCGGGATCGCTGGCTCGTCGGCACCGAAGCAGAGCGAATCGCCGTCCAGACGCCCGCCGGCGCGCACCTGCCCTACGACGGCCCGGTGAGCGTGGTGGCGATCTTCGACCGGCTGATCGCCGAGCACGGCTGGGAGCCCGTGCGCGAAACCCGAGGCGGGCCGATCATTGCGCTTCAACGCGACCAGGCTTCGGTGACCCTCGAGCCCGGGTCTCAGATCGAGCTCTCCGGCGCGCCATACGCGACGGTACACGACGGAAAGGCGGAATCCGATGCCCACTGGGCGGACCTCCAGCCAGTCATCGAGGAGCTGGGGCTCGTGTGGCTAGGGCTCGGCTGTCACCCCTTCGCCTCTGTCGAGGAGCTCGGGTGGGTGCCGAAGATGCGGTACGGCGTCATGCGCGAGTACATGCCCACGCGCGGCTCGATGGCCGGCGACATGATGACCAAAACTTGCACGGTTCAGGCCAACCTCGACTACGCGTCCGAGGAAGACGCGATGCGTAAGCTTCGTGTCGGCCTGCGGGCGCAACCGATCGTCACGGCGATGTTCGCGAACAGTCCTTGGGAAGGCGGGAAGCGGAGCGGCTACCGATCGTACCGCGCCCTGGTCTGGCTTCACATGGACCCAGACCGTTCCGGGCTTCTGCCTTTCGCGTGGAAAGACCATCCGTCCTATCTCGACTACGTCGAATGGGCGCTCGATGCGCCGATGTTCCTGGTGAAGCGCGACGGCAAGCCCTTCTACAACACCGGTCAGACCTTCCGAGCGTTCATGGATGAAGGCTTCCAGGGTGTACAGGCGAACTACGGCGACTGGGTCGACCACTTGAGCACGCTCTTCCCCGAGGTGCGACTCAAGAGCACGCTCGAATACCGTGGCGCCGATGTTCAGCGGCCCGAGCTCGCGTTTGCGCTTCCGGCACTTTGGAAGGGACTGCTCTACGACCACGACAGCTTCAGCGCGCTTGAGGGGTTGGTGGACACATGGTCATTTCCCGAGGTGGAGCGACAGCGGGACGCCCTGGCACGGCACGGCGTTCGGACGAAGTTCATGCACCGCGAAGCGGCCGACTGGGCGGGTCAGGTGCTCGAGCTGGCCGAGGATGGCTTGCGGCGAATTGGGGATGAGAACGACGCAGGAGAGGACGAAACTGTCTTGCTCCGCCCATTGCGGGAGCTGCTCGAGGCGTCGCGCTGCCCGGCAGACGTGTTGCTCGAACGCGTCGGCGACGATGTCCCGTCGCGCGACGCTGTGATTCGCGCAGCCGGCCTCTAGGTGCGCGCCGGTGTCCGAGTCGTCGCGGACTTGGCCGTAAACGACGGAGCCTGGTGCTTCAACACCTGCCCGAGCGCATTCCCCTGAAGCACGGCGGAGCTGCAAAGCATCCCCCCCATCATAGCGCCGACGACGCCGGCCGAGCACACATCTGCGCCGGTGAGGTACAGACCTTTGATCGGGGTGCGTGGACGAAGCCATCGTTGCTCGAAGCGGTGCGCGGTGTGCTGCAGGCCGTAGATCTCACCCTGCGGGTGCGCCGCGAAGTTGCGGGTCGTGAGCGGCGTCGACAGCTCGGCGATTTCGACCTTCCCTCGCGTGCCGGGAGCGTGCTTGTGCAACGTGTCGAGCAAGCGCTCCGAGAGGCTCGCTTTGAGCTCGTCGTACTCGGCGCCGCGCTTCTTCCAAGACGTGTTCTCCCATGCCCGAAACGGCTCATAGGGTCCCAAGGTGAGTGCCTCCACCGTCGAGCGCCCGGGGTAGCGCCGGTCGAAGTCGGGGTCCTTCGCCGAGGGGAAGGACAGGTACACCACTGGGAGTGGCGCGTGGATGTCCCCTTGGAAGCGCTTGAAGTTCTCTTCGTGCTTGTGATCCGGATAGACCCACAGATTGGTCTTCTCGAGCCCGAGTTCCTCGGTGGTGCCCTCGAGCCCGACGTATAGGGACAGGTGCGCGACCGAAGCGCCGATGTCGTCGACCTTGGCCGGGAAGCCGGTAGCCTTCGCGGCGTCGTCGGGCAGCAAGCGCGTGAAGGTGTTCACAGCCCCAGCGTCACTGATCACCCTTGGCGCGCGGAACTCACGACCGTTGACCAGCTTGACCCCAACCGCCTGTCCGTCGTCGAGCAGGATTTCGTCGACCTCTGCGCTGGTGATCACCGCGCCACCCGCACGTTCGATCACCGGGAGGATGGTTTCGGCGATTCGTGCGGAGCCACCCGTCGGATAAGCCGCGCCGCGGAAGTAGTGGCTCGTCACCATGGCGTGCATGAAGAAGCTGCTTTCGGATGGAACCAAACCGTAGTCACCGAACTGCCCGGTGAGGACTCCGATCAACTCTTGGTTTTGGGTGATCTCCTCGAGGACCTCCCGGGTCGTCCGCGCCGCTTCCTTGAGCAGCCCGCGACGCATCATCCCGCCGAAGACCTTCGAGACGAACGGCGGCACGGCCTTTTCGGCAAAGAACAACTGGGCCTTCTTCGCGGTGCTGAGGACCTTCTCGAGGTACTGGTTGATTGCGTCCTTTTCGCTCGGGAAGTACTCGTGCAGCTGCGAGCGGAAGTTCTCGAGACCCTTCACGTAGTCGTAGGAGTTCTCGCCGAGGATGATGCGGTCGTAGACGTCGCCCATGTCCGCCCAATCGAGCTCGCCATCCGTGAGGAAATCGAAGATCCTCCGGGCGTTGCCACGAGGGTGGGACACGTCACCGATGTAGTGCACGCCGACGTCCCATTCGTACCCTGGCCTTCGGAACGTATGCGTGAAGCCACCTGCGGTGTAGTGCTGCTCCAGAACGAGGACCCGCTTGTTGGCGAGCTTCGCCAACGTCGCCGCGACGGAAAGACCACCAATGCCGGAGCCAATGACGATGGCGTCCCATTGATCGGCGAGGCCCGGGTGATGCTTGTACGATGTTCCGATTCGCATGTCGTTCTCCTATGTGCGCATCACTGCGCTGCTTCTGGCCTCTCAAAAACTGTCGACACCAACTCTTCCAGGGAGCACCCCATCAGGAGCTTCCCCGCGAGGTGCAGTGACACCAGGCCGTGGACCTGTGCCCAGAGGTAGTGCGCTCGCTGAAGCGGCTCGCCTTCTAAGAGCCCCGCTTCCACGGCTGCCTGCACGGCTTCGAGAATATATTGAAACGCGCGCTCCTGCTCGACCTCGAGCTCTGGGTAGGTTCCGGCTGGCGCTTGCAACAGCTCGAACATGATGTGGTACGCGTCCGGTTCGTCGAGCGCGAAGCTGACGTACGCCCTACCCAGCACCCGCAACGCCTCTTGGGGATCCTCGATCCCCTCCACCGCGTCACGCTGTGCGTCGGCGAACCTCCGGAACGCTTCGATGCGCACCATCGCGAAGAGCTCTTCTTTGTTCTCGAAGTACCGATACGGCGTCATCGGACTCACTCCGAGCTCCTTCGCCAACGACCGCAGCGTCATCCCCCGGTACCCCTGGTCGGCAAAGAGCCGCGTCGCCGCGGCGACGGCGCGTTCCCGAAACGCACCCAACTCCTCCGCCGTCAAAGCCGCCCTAGGCATGCATGGCATTTACAACGTAAATTTAATACCGTCAAGGGGACACTCTCCGGGGTGCAAACCCCCCAGGATCACACGGCTCCTCCGGCAAAGATCGCAACGGCTTGCTCCGAGGCGGGCCTCTTCCCTCCCCGTTGGTGCTGCGATCTTTGCCGGGGGAGTCCTAGAATTTCATGGGGTTAGCACCCCGGAGAGTGTCCCTATTTTAGGGTGACGGCGGCCCAGGCTCGTTTGCCGGCTTTGATTAGGTAGCGGCGGCCTTTGGGGAGTTTGGTTTGGGGGTCGGTGAGGCGGTCGCCGTCGATTTCTACTCCGCCCTGTTGGATACGGCGACGGCCGTCGCTGGAACTCTTCACGAGCCCGATGTCGCTGAGGAGCTTGGGGACCCAGATGGCGTCTTCGCCGACGATGACCTCGTGCTCGGGGATGTTGTCGGGGATTTGGCGCTGCGAGAACTGAGCGAGCCAGGAGGCCTCTGCGGCGTTCGCCTGTTCGGCGTCGTGATAACGGGTGACGATCTCTTTGCCGAGTGCGATCTTCGCATCGCGCGGATTCATTTCGCCGGCGGCGCAGGCGCGCTTGCGCCGTTCGACCTCGAGCGTGGGTTCCGTCGAGAGCAGCTCGTAGTAGCGCCACATCAAGTCGTCGGAGATGCTCATCAACTTGCCGAACTGTTCCTTCGGCGCCTCCGCCACTCCAACGTAGTTGTCGAGCGACTTGCTCATCTTCGCGCCGACGATCTTGCCGCCCTCCGAACGTGCGTTGATACCTTCGAGGATGGGCGTCGTCATGACAATCTGGGGACGTTGCCCCATCTCCCGCATGATCTCCCGGCCGACGAGCAGGTTGAAGAGCTGATCGGTTCCGCCAAGCTCGACGTCACATTCGAGGACCACTGAATCGTAAGCCTGCGCCAGCGGATAAAGCAGCTCGTGCAGCGAAATGCTTTGGTGCTCCGCCCAGCGGCGCTTGAAATCGTCTCGCTCCATCATGCGCGCGAGGGTGTACTTGCCGGCCAGCCGAATGACGTCGTCGAACGCCATCTTCCCGAGCCATTCGCCGTTGTAGACGATCTGTGTTCGCTCTTGATCCAAGATCTTGAAGGCTTGCTCCGCGTACGTGCGCGCCCCTTCCAGAATCTCGTCGCGGGTCGGCACCGGGCGCGTGCTGCTCCTCCCAGACGGGTCGCCGATCTGCGCCGTGAAGTCACCGACGATGAACACGACGTCGTGCCCCAGCTCTTGGAATTGACGCATCTTGTTGAGGAGCACCGTGTGTCCGAGGTGCAGGTCGGGCCGCGTCGGGTCGAAGCCGGCTTTGATCTTGAGGGGCTTGCCGGCGTTCAAACGTTCGAGGAGTTGCGACTCGACGTGCAAGTCGACCACCCCGCGCTTGAGCTCGGCGAGCTGCGCTTCGGGTTTCATCGTCGGCCTCTATTCGCCAGGTTCGGCGACACTGTCCTCGGGGACGCCACCGTTGACGAGCTCTTTGAGTTCTTTGCCGACCTTGAAGAAGGGGAGACGCTTTTCCGGGACAGGCACCGGCTTCCCTGTGCGAGGGTTCCGCCCGCTATACGATTTGTATTCACGAACCGTGAAGCTCCCGAAGCCGCGAATCTCGATCCCTTCCCCCTGCTCGAGCGCTGATGTCATTGCGTTAAAGACGCAGTTTACAACGTGTTCAGCTCGGCTTTTGGTGATCTTCGTCCGCTGGGCTACAGCGTCGATGAGCTCCGACTTCGTCATCGATTCTCTTCCCATTGGGGGCTGAGTATATCTAGGCGCTTAGGCGCGTCAATAGCGATTTCGCGCACTTGCACCCTTCGTCCGTTGCCCCCCGGGGGAGCTTCCTTCAGTAGAGGAGAACAGTTGCAGCGCCAGTTTGTGAGGCGAATTGCAGTGTCGGGGGCGATACCTCAGCCGCTGCTGTCGAGCGCGGCCACCACGTCAGCGATGAGCTCGTCGGTATCTTCGACGCCGACCGCATAGCGAACGAGGTTGTTCTTGATCCCGATCGCCTCGCGCCCCTCGGTGCTCAGCTCGAAGTAGCTCATCAACGCCGGCTGCTCGATCAAGGACTCGACGCCCCCGAGACTTGGGGCGATCCGCGGGATTCGACATGCGTCTACGAAACGGCTGGTGCCCTCCAGATCGGCGTCCACCTCGAAGGTCACCACGCCCCCGAAGCCGCTCATCAAGCGCTTCGCCGTCTCGTGATTCGGGTGGGATGGAAGCCCCGGATACCAGATCTGCCGAACCCGAGGATGCTTCTCGAGCCGCTCCGCCATCGCCATCGCCGACGCGTTCTGCTGTTCGACGCGCAGTGCCAGGGTCTTGATGCCCCGGTGAATCAGATAGGCCGCGTGTGGATCGAGGCATGCCCCCAAAACGCTTCGCAGATCGCGGACGAGCGAGACGATGCCAGCTTTCCCGGCGACCACGCCGCCGAGGACGTCGTTGTGGCCGCCCAAGTATTTGGTGGCGCTGTGCACGACGATGTCGATCCCGAGGGTCGCGGGCTGGAAGTTCACGGGCGTCGCGAACGTACTGTCGACGAGCGTCTTGACCTTCTTTTCGCGGCAGATCTTCGCGACCTGCTCGAGGTCCGGAATCGTCTGGTAGGGGTTGGTCGGGGCCTCCGCGATGACCAATCGTGTTTCCGGTCGAAGCGCCGCTTTGAGGGCTTCGATGTCCGCCGGGGGGATCAGCGTGCTCGATATTCCGAAACGGTCGAGAAACGTGGTCACGAACTGCCGTGTCCTGCGGTAGCAATCCGCAAAGAGGATCACGTGAGAGCCAGTCTTCACCAGCGCAAGAATCGTAGACGTCACGGCGGCCATCCCGCTCGCAAACGCGGCGGCATCCTCCGTTCTCTCGAGCGCGGCCACCTTCTCCTCGACGAGGCGGACTGAGGGATTGCCGTAGCGGCCGTACTCCTCGCGTTCTTTTCGCCCTTCGAAATAGGCGATGAGCTCCGCGGTATCTGCAAACGAGTATGTGGCGGTCTGCGTAATCGGCGCTACCAACGCGTCGTACGGATACGTCCTCGGTTCACCACCGTGAACCGCCAACGTCTTCTGGGAGATCTCTTTCTCGTCAGACACTAAGACCGGAGCGTAGGAGAGCCGATCCGGCGGCGCAAGCTCCAGCAACTACAGCTGTGTGCAGCTGCTCGCGGCTACATCGCGCACGCAGTCGAACGCCGGGTCTCCGACGCCTGGATTCGATTGCTGCCCATTGGACAAGTAGAGCCGATCAGACGGCGGACCGGTGAACATCGGAGCAGAGCCCGCGTAGATCACCGCCGCGTAGTCCTCGGAGTGCGTGAAGGAGACGATGCCGATCGTGACGACAGATCCCGAACTGAAGTTGACGTTGCCGGAGTTGGCGCTGCGACCCCCGTATGAGACGATCACCCAATCGAGCATGGAGCCGTCCGACCCTTGGGCGAAGTCGATTCCCCGCCAGAACACGGGGGACACCGTGTCGATGCTCGTAAAGGTGATCGGGGCACTGCTCGTGCCTCGCGCATCGAGGACACCGTCGTTGCCGTCGCCCACGCGAAGCCGGACGCCGCTCGCGAAACGAAGCTCGGAACCCGGCTCGATCGTCAGCACGGGCACCAGGTCGAGGGGACTCGATTGACGGAGGTCGACGTTGCCCTGCACCACGTACGGCACGTCATTGGCGGGCCAGGTCGCCATGGTGTCGACGGCGTCACCCGCGACCCATACGCCTTCGTGCCCTGGCGTGCCCGAGGTGTTGTTACCGGCGAGCACGTTGTTCACACCGAAGCGCCCCACGAAGTTCGCGTGCATTCGAACCGCGGAGAAGCGCGATCCCACGATTGTGTTGTCCCCACATCCACCGCCGCAATGGGTCGAGTTGGCGAACGTCATGCCGTAGCCATTGCTATCGGCGACTATCGTGTTCGAGACAGCCGGTGTGGCGGGAACCCCGCCGTTGGCTGCGACGACGATCGCGGCGCGAGCGGTGGAGGCGCCCTGCCCTGGATCGGATCCGGCCGAATCGATGACGGCGTGTGTGATGCGCGACACCCCAGCGCTACCCGAACCGCGCAAACGAATCCGGTTCCAGTACGCGGCTCCTGCGACAGGCTCGAAGACAACCGGCTCGGTAGACGTGCCGTCAACGGCCAGCTGACTGTCGGTCATCGTTAGTTGCCCATTGAGCGGCATCTCGATGCGATTACCCGAGCGAATGGTCAATGAGCCGTTAGTGATGGTTAGGCCGCCGGTCGGTTGAATCGGCTGCGTCGACGCGTTGCTCGCAACAGGTCGGTCCCACACCAGATCTTCGTTGATGGCGGTGCCGGCCCGCACACGCAGAGGCGCCTCATAGGTGTTCGATGCGTCGAGCACGTCGTCGAAACCGAGGAGAGCGGCGTCGACCGCAAACCCCTGGACGTTGACCACGTTGTTCGCGAACGAGCTCACCCTCGCGCTGCTAGACAAGTAGGCGCCCACCGCACCGGGCTCTGCGCTTTGAATCAGGCAGTTCTCGACGATGGCTATCCGATCGCCGGGATTGGCCGGATTTCTGACGCGAATGCCACCGCTGACCGTTCCGTCGAAATCCTCGATTCGCACGTTGCGCATCACAGTGCCGGCCACGATGCGACTCGAGAGCACGACACCACCCCAGCTCCCAGCATCCGCAACCATTCGGATGGGCGCCTGCGGGGTGCCCGATGCGGTCAGTGACCCGTCGTCGACGTTGTCTGACACCTGGAGACGTCTGCCTGGTGCGAAGCGCATCTCCGTGCCCGGCGCGACCGTCATGGCGCTGCCCCCACGAACCACGATACCGTCGTTCAAGTAGAAGGGTACGCCGTAATTCGTCCACGCTGCGTTTGCTCTGAGCACCGTCGATCCGCGGACAAACACTCGGTCCACGCCGTTCCCCGTGAGCACGAGATTGGCGCCTAGGGTGGAAACGTCGTCCGAGCCGATACTGATCGGCGACCGTCCGTTGGCCGTGAGTTGGTTGTCGGCAAACCAGTCTGTCATGTCCGATCCCGCACCCGACTGCGCGAATAGGCCGTAGTTCAGACTCTCGCGAACGATCGAGTTGTGAATCTGTGGTGCGGAGCCGCTCAGTACTTCGATTGCGCCCCGATTGGTGTCGGTGTTTCGTCGTCCGCCAAACTCGACCACCACGTTTCGGAGCGAGTTCGTCGCCGAGATGATGTTGGCGCCGAATCGAAGCCCTCTGTAGTGCCCGCTCGGCGCCGCTCCGGCGACGTCTTGGAAGCGCGTGAACACGATCTGATCACCCACACCCGGCGCGCCACCGTCCGCCACGAGCGCTCCGGCACTGCTCACCCCGATATCGACGCGTCGATTGGTGTCTCCGGCCAACATGACCACGGCGCCCGGCTCCAGTGTCACGGTCGCTCCGGTCTCGATCCGCAGGTCTCCCGTGACCACGTGAGGGCTCCCGAGCGCGCTGAGCGTCACATCTGCGCCGATGCTCCCGCTTAGGGTCGAGCCGTCCCCCTCGGTGACCGTGAAACGCTTGGCGAGGGTTGTCGCCGAACCCTGGTCCACGACCACATCGTAGACGCCGGACGGGCGGCCTGCGTCGACGGGAACCATCGCCGCCAGCGTGCTTTCGTCGACGAAGAGCGTCGTCAGTGTCTCGGTGTAGGCACCGAGCTCGAGGCGAATCACCGGGGTCGCCGCGCTAACAAAACCTCCACCACGCACTACCACCGGCACGTCCGACTGGCGGCGGCCGGCGGCCGGCGTGATCGAATCGACGCTGGGCGGCGCAGCGATGACAGTGATGTCCATGGTCACGCTGTCCGTGCCTTCGCTATTGGTGGCCACGATATCAAACGTGTGTCCGCCGATATCGCTTTCAATCGGGGCGGGCTTGGTGGCAGACGCGGAGAGCAATCCGGTCAGCGAATCGAAATCTAAGAAATCTGGAAGCGTGCCGGCGATCGTCAGAACGGGCACCGGTTGGCCGGTGGCCGTGGCGGAGGCCCCTGCGAAGGCTTCCCCGACTTCGAGTGTGAACACGGTGTCGGGAGTCACGGTCAGCATCGGGGTCGCCGGTGGGTACACCGCATCAACCGAGATCGTTTCTTCGTCGCCCTCCCCGAGGACGTTCTCCGCTCGGACGGTGTAGCTGTACTCGATCTCACCGTTGGGCTGGGTCGCGGTGAAACTCACCTCCCCGGTGCCTGGATCGATCGTGATCGCCAGATCTACGGGCACCGGGGGTCCCACTAGGCTCCACACGACGCCGGCACTCTCGCTCAGCAGCGTGAGGTCGACATCGTAGTTGTAGACCGTCCCTACGAACATCGTCGCAGGCGGAGGCGTCGTGACCAGGTCGATCTCCGGGACCGGCGGACGCGGATCCACCGTGACTGTGAACTCCTGAACGTTAGGATCGCCGAGGCCGTTCTCAACCTGGAGTGCGACACTGTAGTCTCCTGCCGCAACCCCGGTCGTATCCCATTCGACCGTCACCGCCGGCCCCTCGGGAGGGCTCGTGACGATAACCACACCGGACGCGGGCGTTCCAGTCGACGGAGGTTGTACGGTCCATCGAATCGTAGGCGCACCCGCGGCGGTGGCGTCGTAGCGCAGCGTCTCGCCCGCGTACAAGCGCCCGGGGGGCGTCGATGTAATGAAGGCGGGGCCACCCGTGTCTTCGACCGTCACTGTGAACGCTTGATCGGCGAACGCGCCGCCTTCTTGCTCGGTGGCTCGGATGGCGACCTCTTGGGGACCCACCTGGCTCGCCGTCGGTGTCCAGCGAACGGCACCGGTCACCGGGTCGATCGTCAATCCGCTAGGCGCGACCGGTGCGCTCCAGGATACCTCACCATTGGCGACAACGTCGGGATCGTACGCATACTCTGCCCCGACGGTGGCTTCGGTCGGAGGCTCGGTAGTGAACACCGGCCCGCTCAAGCCTTCGACGCTCACTTCGAACGTCTGGGTGTCGGTCCCCGCGAGGTTCGTCGCACTCACCTCGATTGCGACCGAGCCCTCGGTCTGCGGAGTCCATATCACCACGCCGCTGCTTGGGTGAACCTCGAACTCCTGCGGCCCCGACACCTTCGCAAACCCAATCGGCGTCATGCCGCCCGCGCTCACGGTGTAGTTGAATGGGACACCGACTGTCGCCGTGCTTGGAGGGGTCGACGTGATCTCAGGCGCCACGTTCCCGTTCGCGCCGTTTCCTCCACCGCAGCCCGCTGCTGTGATCCCAAAGGCGACACACGCCGCCAGCCAAATACGCATAGGTCCAATCATCGGTTCCCCCGAACGCCCGTTATTCCTACACTAGCAGATTATTATGTGTTCACTGCCTTTCAGCATTGAAATTTCACACTTTTTACGGATGCTTGATCTAGTCCCTCCCGTGCGCCAAGTCGGCGAGAACATCTTCGATCGAGGGCCTAGTGTCGAGGGTCCAGCGCAGCTCGAAGACCCCGCCCAGCGCCTCGGCGAACGCGGCGACCACTGCGTCCCAGAACTCCGCCTGCCTTCGAACAACCTCCCGATAGAGCTCGGGGTTCATTTGTCTTACTGTGTGCATGATCGACTCCTTTCCAGTGTCATATGAATGACTTAGCGCTCAATAAGCTCTGTTGGGCGCAGGATCGAAGCGCACTTTTGCAGTTGCGCATTCCCTGAGGCGCTGCGACGGTGCAGGCCATGTTCGATTGGGACGATGTCCGGTATTTCCTGACGCTTCAGCGCCATGCGACGTTGGCTGCAGCCGGGGCTGCATTAACGCTGGACCCGACGACGGTGGGCCGACGATTGGTGAAGCTCGAGGAGGAGCTCGGCGCGCGGCTCTTCGACCGAACTCCGAATGGGTACGTGCTGACCGAGGCGGGCCATCGCTTGCTGCCCCGTGCCGAGCGAATCGAACGTGAGGCGCTTGGCGTCGAACGCGACGTCGCCGGCGAGGACCAGAAGCTCGAAGGCGTGGTCCGACTGACTGCCACCGAGATGCTCACGACGCGCTTCATCGCACCCCAGCTTCGCCGCTTCCGAGAGCGCTACCCAGAGATCCAGCTCGAGCTCCAGTGCACCAACCTGGACGTCAACCTCGCCCGCCGAGAGGCCGACATCGCGCTTCGTCTCGCTCGCCCGACGCAAGAAGACCTGATCATCAAACGCCTCTCCTTCATTCACCTCGGGTTGTACGCATCGTTGGACTACGTCGACCGGTTCGGTCTCCCTAAGGAATCTTTGGCGGGACACCAGATGATCCTATTTGCCAACACACGTCCCTTTCGTCGCGAGAACGACTGGATCGAGGCACGCATGGACGGCGCTCGCGTCGCGCTTCGGTCCGATAGTGTGTCCGCTACCTATTCGGCGACGGTCGCCGGGACCGGAGTAGGCTTGCTGCCATGCCTCGTCGCGGACCACGATCATCATCTCGTCCGGATTCCTCTGCAGGGCGCGCCGGAACCTCGCCAGGTTTGGCAGGCGGTTCACAAGGACCTCCGTGACAGCGCGCGGATTGGTGCCGTCCTGGACTTTTTGGGCAAGGCCCTCACTCCGCCGCAAGAGAAGATTTCAGCGGCGTAGGCACGCGGCGCCGACTACGGGCCGTGAGCGTTGACGGTCGCCAAGAACGGCTCCCCGTAGCGCTCGATTCGGGCTGGCCCCATCCCGTGGATGTCTGCAAGCGCCTGCATCGACGTCGGCTTGTAAGCGGCGATCTCGGCGAGCGTGCGGTCGTGGCAGACGACATAGGCGGGGATGCCTTTCGCGCGTGCAAGGTCGAGCCGCGTCGCGCGCAAGCTCTCGAAGAGCGACGGGTCGACGTTGTCCGGAAGCTCTCGCTCGGAGCGGCGACGCTCCTTCTTGGCGACCCGTGAACGGCCGGCGTCTGCCGGCGGGGTGAGGACGCGGACCGGCTCGTCCCCCTTCATGGTGGCGACCCCAAGAGATGTCAGAAACGGGATCGGGAACTCGCTGGTGGTGAGGTCGAGCAAGCCAGCCGTGATGAGCCGTCGCAACAGCGCGAGAACCCAGCCTTTGGGATGATCCGCGAGTAAGCCGTGGGTCGTGAGCTCGGTGAGTCCCAATCGGCGAAGGCGTTCGTTGTCGGTGCCGTGAAGCATCTCGGAGACCGCCGTCAAGCCTGCGCGTCCCTGATTGCGCGCGACGCCCGCCAAGGCCTTGCGAACCGTCACCGACTCTGACTCGGACACGCTGCGCGCCTCGCCCCCGTCTCCCCGCTCCTCGAGGCGCTCGCACACATCGCAGTGACCGCACCCGCCCAGCGTCTCTTGCTCGTCGCCAAAGTAGCGCAGAATGAAATCGTGCCGGCAGCTACCCGCCTCGACGTAGCGCATCAGGTCGAGAAACAAGCGCCACTGCTGCTGCACATGTGGGGAGTCGGGGCCACTCCCTGGATCGCGCCCACCGCTGAAGCCGATCAAGCGGCGCCGAAGCCCGAGGTCGCCCGAGCTGGTGAGCAGCAGACCATGTGCAGGCTGGCCGTCTCGCCCCGCGCGCCCGACTTCTTGGTAGTACGCTTCGACCGAGCCCGGTGCCTGTGCGTGGACGACCGTGCGAATGTCCGCCCGATCGATGCCCATGCCGAACGCGTTGGTCGCGACCACCACGTCGAGGGACCGATCGGCGAAGCGCCGATTGACATCCTCACGCACGGCAGCCGGAAGCCCCGCGTGGTACGCCGCCACGCGCCAGCCCTCTTTGGCGATCACGTCCGCGAGCTTCTCGGTGTTGCGCCTCGTGGCGGCGTACACGATCGCACCGCCCTGTGGGTCGCCGGGCTCACCGAGCGCGCTGCCCAGCGCCCGGAGTGTCAGCTTGCGCCGCTCGGTGGAGTTGTCGCTCTCGACGACGGATAGGTGGAGGTTGGGCCGCGAGAAGCCACGCAAGATGACCGCGCTCCGGTCCGAGCCGAGCCCAAGCCGTTCCTGAATTTCTTGACGCACGATCGGCGTGGCCGTTGCCGTGCAAGCGAGAACACGCGGCGGCTGGATCCGTTCGATCACCTCGCCGATGCGCAGGTAAGATGGACGGAAATCGTGACCCCATTGCGAGATGCAGTGCGCTTCATCGATGGCCAGCAGCGGTGGCCGGAGCTTGGCCAGGCGATCGACGAACCACTGCGACTCGAGGCGCTCTGGTGCCACGTAGACGAGCTTGTAACGGCCGTCGAAGATTTCCTGTTCGCGCCGCTTCACCTCTTGAGGATCGAGGGTCGACGCCAGGTACGTGGCCGCGACGCCACGCTGGGTGAGTGCGCGCACCTGGTCTTCCATGAGGGCGATCAGGGGGGAAATCACGATCGATGTCCCGTCGAGCACGGCGGCTGGAAGCTGGTAGCAGAGCGACTTGCCTCCCCCAGTCGGCGCGATCACCACGACCTTCTGCCGACCTTCGAGGAGCTCGACGATCGCCTCCCGCTGCCAAGGATGAAAAGACGGAAGCCCAAACTGCTCCCGCAAAGCCAAGTCGATGCCCGTCATGAACGGGAGGGAACGTAGTGCGGCTGATGGATGCATGCCAGACCTATCGGCCGCGCCCAGACGAAGTTGTCAAAGCCGCGCTAGCGAGGTTTCCTAGCGCCGATTGGGTCGGGTTTCTCTGGGAGGTTGCGCAGGCCCGTCCACGCTAGCGCGACAATATGGCTCGCGACTTTTTCGACGGACGGCTTGCGGACGACGCTCCACCACTGCCCCGTCAGCGTCACCATGCCGATCAGCGCGTGAGCGTAGATGGGGGCGACGTCTGGATCGTATCCGGCTTGTTTGAAGGCTTCCGCAAACACGTCGCTCACCCGTTCTGCCACTTCGTTGAGGAGGCTCGAGAAACCACCGCTGCTCGATACCGTGGCAGGGGCGTCGTGGGTGAGGACGGCGAATCCGTCCGGGTTGTCCCTGACCCAGGTGAGGAATGCCAAGGCGGCCTGCTCCGCGCGTTCTCGGGGCGAGCCTGCCGAGAGGGCTTCCGAGATCACCCGAATCACGTACTCCATCTCGCGATCGACGACGACCGCGTACAGCCCTTCCTTGCCCCCGAAGTGATCATAGACGATGGGCTTCGAGACCTTCGCTCGGGTCGCGATCTCCTCCACCGAGGTCGCTTCGTACCCCTTTTCGGCGAAAACCTCTCGCCCCACTTGGATTAGTTGCGCCCGACGCGCGGCGGCGGTGAGTTTTTTCTTCGAGGCCATTTGACAGGGATACTACGGTAGCGTAAGTTACGCAATAGTAAGTTACTAAAACGTAACTTCATAGGAGAAAAGCCAATGTATCTAGCTATTTGCGTCGCTGTCTTCCTGACAGCCTATCTGCTCAACACGACGATTATCACGGTCTTCTACCACCGGGGCCTGGCTCACAACGCCGTCGCCCTCCGCCCTGGGGCTCGCAGCTTCGCGGCCCGCTACGGGATCTGGCTGACGGGCCTCGATGCCAAGGGTTGGGTCTGCATGCACCGTATGCACCACACCCATTCGGACTCGCCGGAGGATCCCCACAGTCCTGTTCACTACGGAATGTTCGGCCTCCTGCTCGGTCAGTTGAGGAGCTACGAGCGTACCCTGATCGGGCTGGCGCGCGGTCAACGTGAGTACACAAACGAGGTTGCTGACCTCGAGTTCGACATCAGCTGGCTCAATCGCAAGGGCCTCTGGTACCTGCCTTACGCGCTGCACCTCCTCGTCGCGTTGGCCATCGCCGTGCCGACAGGCATGTGGGCATTGGGCGCTTGCTACTTCCTCGGCATGATGAGCCATCCGATCGAGGGCTGGATCGTCAACTCGCTCGGGCACTCCGTCGGAGGCCGTAACTTCGAGACGGAGGACAACTCGCGAAACAATCACCTCGCGGCCTGGTTGATCCTCGGTGAGGGCTACCAGAACAACCATCACCGCTACCCCGCGTCCGCCAAGTTCTCGTACCGGCCCTGGGAGGTCGACCTTGGGTTTGGAGTGAGCCAGCTGCTCGAACAGCTTGGGGTCCTGGAGATCCAGCGCGAGCTCCTCATCCCCTCCCCGCCAACCCGCACTCGACAGTTCGCCCATGACTGATTCGTCGACCTCCATGCGCGTCGTGCATCGGTTCGTCGATCACGGTGCACCTCTGTCCTTTCGGGAACTCTGCGCGCGTGTGCTCGAAGAAGAGACCGACTACCTGATTCTCGACCTCGACAAGACCACGCACCTCGGCCGCAATCTCGGGGAGCTGCTCGCCTGGGAGCTCTGCGCCTACGAGGTGTACGGCGAATCGGTCTTCGATCGCCCCCTCCGACGCCGCTTCGGCGACCGGGTCCTGCTCGACCTGTCGCAACCAACGAAGGTCGTGCGCTACCTCGCCTCGGGAGCGCGGCGGTGGGCCCGGGCAGGTTCTCACTACCTCGTGTGGGGCAAACTCGCCGCTGGCATCCCTTGGCTTCGCCGGCTCGCCTACAGACGCTTCGGTTCAGAGCCAACCAGCGCGGTACAACAGCGTCCCCAGATGGTCGCGCTCGCTCATCTCGCAACCGCAGACGACGCCCTCGTGCACCACTTGGCTCGCCGGGTCTGGGCGCGGTTCGCGGGCGATCAGGTCATCTCCCGCGAAGACATCGAGTGGGTTCGCGCGCGCTCTCCGGGGATCGAAATCATTCTGAGCAGCGCTTCGCCGAAGCAGATGTTGGATGTGGCCGTCGAGGAACTCGGCGCAGACCGAGCGACCTACTCCACGGTTGAACGAATCAATAGCGGAACGGCGAAGCTCGACAGGCTGCGCGAAATCTGTCCCGAGGTGTTCGTGCCGGGCGCCAAGGTCGTGGCAATGACGGACACGAGCTACGGCGAGGACCATTGCTGGGCTGAGCACTTCGGCCGCGTCGTAGACGTCAACAGTCCGACGCCCTTTGCGCCCCTCGTCATCGAGGCGTCGCCGAATGAAGAGGTGCATTCAGCCATCTTACTGAGTCGCGACGAACAACGGCGCCGCGCGGAAGGGGATGCCCGCTACCTCGATACGCGCCGCAAAGAACGCGTCGCCACCGAGATGCTCGAGCTCGATCGTGAAGCATTACACCTACGGTTGGGCGGCCTGATGACCGAGATCAACCGACTCGCCGGGCGCGTCGCGTCGCTGCGACAGCAACCTGAGATCGCGTACACCATCAACATGCTGACCGAGAGGTCTCGCGCGCTGGTAGCGGCCACATAGACCGCTTCAGCCTGTCTCGGACAACAGCTGTCGTGCTAGCAGGGCGTCCTGATCGATGCGGAGCTAGGGCACGATGTTTTGGTTGAGGCGAAAGAGGTTGTTCGGGTCGTACTTGCGCTTCAGCTCGACCAAGCGGTCGTAGTTCGGCCCGTACGCCTCGGCGAGGGGGCTTTCCCCATCGGGCACGAAGTTCACGTAGACGCCACCCGTCGCGTAGGGCGCGCTCGCGTCGAAATACTCACGAGCCCATGCGATGCACTTGTCATCCTCTTCTGGCGCCTCCCAACGAGCGTGCACGTTCATCACATACTCCGCGTCGCGGTGGGGGTACGCGGTTGCGTCGGGCGCGACCTGGTTGACGGCACCTCCGAGCCGTCCGAAGAAGATCTCGGTCTGGTCCGAAGGTAGGCGTCCCGAGTAGTCGAGGGCTGCGTCGATCAGTCCGTCCTGCAGCTCGGTGAAGTTGTGTGACTTCCAATAGTTGCGGGACCCCGGTGTCAGCAAGGGGTCGAACGCCGCCTGCCAACCCGTAAACGGATGCGGCCCGATCGCGTCGGCGATGGGATTACCGAACTCTCGCAGCGGCTTCACCGCTCGCTCCCCGTCCACCATGGCGCCCGCATAGAAGGCGGCGAGGAGGACGACGTCGGTTCCGTGAACCTCTTCAGGCAAGAAAGGCAGCGGCGGCGCCTTCCGGAGCACGATCCACACGTTGAGGTCTTCCGGAAGATTGGAAGCGAAGTCCCGGTAGAACTCCATGACCTCCCGCGCCGCCGAGCCCGGATGCACGACGAGCCCCGACAGTACCTCCGGGCCCACCGGATGTACGTCGAGCTCGAACGAAGTCACCACCCCGAAGTTGCCGCCACCGCCTCGAATGCCCCAAAAGAGGTCCGGGTTCTCGCTCTCACTCGCCCTGAGCAGCCGGCCGTCAGCGGTGACTACGTCGGCGGAGCGAAGGTTGTCTATGGTGAGGCCGTATTTCCGGCTGAGCCAGCCAAAGCCGCCACCCAAGGTGAGGCCGGCGATGCCGGTCGTCGAGTTGATGCCCACCGATGTCGCGAGCCCGTGGACCTGAGTCTCATCGTCCAGGTCACCGAGCGTTGCGCCAGGCTCGACGCGAACCACTCGGCGCTCTGCATCGACGTGCACGGAGCGCATTGCGGAGAGGTCGATGAGGAACGCGTCATCATGCACTCCCTTGCCGGCAATGTTGTGTCCAGCGCCCCTAACTGCGACGAGCAACCCGTTGTCGGCGCCGAACTTCACCGCGCGGAGAACGTCGGCCGTTCCGGCGCAGCGCGCGATGAGTGCAGGTCGCCGATCGATCATCGCGTTCCATATCGTCCGGGCTTG